>PKYM01000279.1 GCA_003132645.1 Actinomycetota bacterium
GCCCTGCGCGCCTTCCGCTCGCTGGGCAGGTTCCGCAGCGAGGCCCGGGTGGGCACCTGGCTGCACCGCATCACACTCCGCGTCTGTCTCGACATGGTCACCGACGCCAAGCGCCAGGTCGCGCTGGCGGAGCGTGCCCGGCCTTTCGAGCCCGCCGCCGCCGACCCCGACGCGGCACTCGACGAGCAAGGACAGTTGGCAAGGGCGCTGGCGAAGCTCTCGCCGCAGCAGCGGGCGGTCGTCGTGGTGGTGCNNTGCAGCTCGGCTTCGACCTGCGAAGTGCGGCGACGATCCTCGCGATCCCGCGCGGCACCGTCGCATCCCGGCTGTACGCGGCGCGCCAGGCGATCGCGATGGCGCTTCTTGGTGAGGAGGAACAGCATGTCTGACGAGCCTGACGAGCTGGCCGCTGGCCTGCGAGAGCTCGCCGAGCACGGAGCTCCGCCGGCCGACGAGCGTTTCGAAGCCGGCCTTCGACAGGCGATGCGCTGGGAGCAGCGCCATCGTCGCACCCAGAGGCGCTGGCTGGTGGCGGTGGGTTGCCTGGCTGCCGTGTTCGTCGCACTGGTGGTCGCCCTGGCGCTGCCGGCCAGCGCCCGGCTCCTGCCGTTGCCGGTGGGCGGCGAGCTGCGCTCGCTTGACGCGCAGACCAGCGACCTCCAGGCGCGGCTCTCAGCCGAGGCGGCCATCCGGGCGCAACTTCGCCGCCGACTGGCGGCGCGATCGGCGGTCGCCGGCAAGGGCCCGCTGGTCGCCCGGCGTGCGAAAGCCACGGGCAAATCGGCCGGCGCCTCCGCGCTGAATGTCGGGTCATCCGGTTGGGCTTACGTGCGGCCCACGGCCTCGCCGAACCCCAGCGCCGCGCGTCCGGCTGAGGCCTCACCGCTCGCATCGAGCCCGAGTTCAGCGTCACCGAGTCCCACACCCACGTCGACAGCGCTGCCGTGACCACGCCCGTGCCCAAGCGGATCCTCATGTTGAAGAAGGGACGTTGAGATGACAGCTTCGAGCCGTTCCTCGCGATCGTTTGTCTTGGCGCTTTGTGGCGTAGTGCTGTCGTTGCTTGTCCTGCCTGCCTCGGCCTCGGCTCTGATCAGCACGGGCAACGGCGGCTGGCAGTGGCTGGACCCGCAGCCACAGGGCAACAACCTGGAGACGGTGGTCGCCCTCGATGCCCAACACGCCGTGACCGGCGGTGACAACGGCGCCCTGCTCACCACAAGCGACGGGGGCGCAAGCTGGGGCGGCCACGATCTTGGCATCGCTTCCTCGCACGTCGCTGAACTCAGTTTCGGCGGCGCAAGTGACGGCTGGGCGTGGGTCTGGCAGCAGGACCGCAACGGCGGTCGCAACAGGACCTACATCGCGCACACGAGCGACGGTGGCACCACCTGGACGACCCTGAATCTCTCCTGGAGCCCCGGTGCCATCGATTTCGTCGACGCCAGCCACGGTTGGGCGCTGGGCAACGACCCGGCGCTGCGCGAGGGCGGCATCTGGTCGACGAGAAACGGCGGCCGCACCTGGAAGTTCCACGCCATCCACTTCGCTCGCTGGACATTCACCACTATCGACTTCGTCGACGCGAGCCACGGTTGGGCGGCCGGCTATACCATGATCCCGGACGACCCCATGGCCGGCACTACGGGCGCCATCTTCGCGACCAGCGACGGCGGCGCCTCGTGGCACAAGCAGCGCTTTGCCACGGATGCCGGGCAGATGAACACGGTCAAATTCGTCAACGTGAACGATGGCTGGGCGGTGGGCAACGGCAGCGACATGGGCGGCGCCGGCACGATCGTCGCCACCACCGACGGTGGCGCCACCTGGAGTCCGCAGAACGCGGGCACGGATTGGGACTTGAGTGGGATCACCTTCGTCGACGCCGAGCACGGCTGGCTGCCCGAAGGCGACAGCATCTACGCCACCACTGACGGCGGCGTCACCTGGAAGGCGTACGACGCCGGCATCGCGGTGACCGCGGTCTCGTTTGCCGACGATCTGCACGGCTACGCGGTCGGGCCCGGCGGCGCCGTGGCGACGTCTACCGACGGCGGAGCGAGCTGGCAGGTGCACGGCACCACGACTCCCGCCGGGGGCCTGCCGGTACCCGCGGACGGTGCCTTGATCTCCATCAGGCCGGTCGTCGTTGGCCTTGCCTTCCCCGACGCGACCGACGGCTGGGCCGTGGCCGACCGCAGCATCCTGGCGACCAGCGACGGCGGCGCCACCTGGACGAGCCAGGCGACCGATGCGGCTCTTGCGGGCGTGAGCTTCCCCGACACGAGCAACGGCTGGGTCGTGGGCGCGGGCGGCACGGCCGACCGGCAGGCGGTGATCCTCCACACGAGTGACGGTGGGTCGAGCTGGCAGACCCAGTACAGCGGCCCGGAACCTGGCGCAGTCGTCAGCCTCAACAGTGTCGACTCGGTCGACGCCGACCATGCCTGGGTCAGCGGTTCGGCGGTGAGCAGCAGCACCCGGTCGAGCGTCGGCGCCACCACGGACGGCGGCGCCCATTGGAAGTTCGTCGCGGTCGGCCGCGCGCGCACCGTGGCGGACGCCGTGAGCTTCGTCGACGCCGAGCACGGCTGGGTCGTCTGCGCGCCGTTCAACGACAGCGTCGCGCCATCGGCCATCCTGCGCACGACCGACGGCGGGCTCACCTGGAAGCTGCAGGATACGACGAAGCTCCAGATCACGCTACGCGACATCACCTTCGTCGACAGGCTCCACGGCTGGGCGGTCGGGCAGTCGAGCGACACGCGGGGCGCCTGCATCGTCCTGACCACGCGAAACGGTGGTCGCACCTGGAGCAGGCAGAATCTCTCATGCCCCGGGGTGTGGGCGGGCGTTCAGGTCAGGTTCGTCGACCGGCTCCACGGCTGGGTGGTCTGCGGGCCGGTCATCTGGGCCACCGTCGATGGCGGCCGCCACTGGCGGATCCAGCGACCGGGCGGCGAAGTCGGTGCCGTGGCGTTTGTCAGTCCCAGCCACGGCTGGGCCATTGCTGATTCCGGCGACTGGACGTACGGCTCCGCCGGGATCCTCACGACGACGACGGGTGGGTTCCGCCCCGGACAGTGATCCTGGTCGGCTGCAATCAGCGGTTCTACTCCCCCGAGAACACCAGCTGCGCGATCAGTGTCGCGGCTTCTTCCTGCACCGCCGGGATAGCGTGCGAGTAGGTGTCCAGCGTGATCGATACGGTGGCGTGACGCTGACCCGCCCCTGGCCCCAGC
>PKYM01000322.1 GCA_003132645.1 Actinomycetota bacterium
ACTGTTTTCCTTGGTCGTATACTCTCCCGGGAGCTTCGTCCACGGCACGTACTGGGGGAATCATGCGCAGGCAAGGTCACAGATCCGTCTCACTGGTCGTCGTGTTCGTCATCGTCCTGGTCGCGATCGCCGTGGCGGTCTGCGCGGGCGCGGCTGCGCCGGCCCGCGCCGCCTTTGCCCCGCACGGCATCTGGACGAACGTCCTTGGCCCGACCATCAACACCGAACGCTGGGTCGACGTCGCCAAGGGTCCGGACGGTTCGCTCTACGCGGGCGGCGACTTCGGCTACGGCGCGCTCAACGGCGAAGACCTGATGGTCGCCAAGTTCAGCGCCGACAACGGCGCCGCGAGCCACAGGATCTGGTCCGACGCCTGGGACAACCCCACCGAGCACCGCGACGACCAGACGTCGGCGATCGCCGTCGATCACACCGGCGCGCTCATCGTGGTCGGCTCCAGCGATACCGCGAACAACGGCTGGGAGTGGGTCGTGGCCAAGTGGAGCGCCGGCGGCGCCCGGCTCTGGCAGAAGACCTTCGCGGCCAGCCCGCTGACCGACTGGAACGCCTACGCCTGGGACGTCGCCTGCGACGCCGCCGGCCACATCTACGTCTGCGGCACGGTGCAGACGGGCACGCACGACAGCAGCGTCGTCGCCTCGCTCGTGGTGCGCAAGCTGGCAAGCAGCGACGGTCACGTCCTCTGGACGCGCGCCTACGCTGGCAACCCCAGCAGCTTCAACCAGGGCTCGAAGCTGGCGCTCGACACGGCCGGCAACGTCTACTGCACCGGCTACGGACAGAGCCTCCGCGGCGACAGCGACATCATCACCTGCCGGTTCCAGACGAGCAACGGGCATCTGTCGTGGGTCGGACGGATCGGTGGCGCCAAGCACCGCGACGACGAGGGCGCCGACGTCGTCGTGCGGGACAGCAACGTCTGGGTGACCGGCGGCGAGTACACGAGCGCGTCGACCCGCGTCGTGGCCCTGGCAAAGTACACGCTGGGCGGCCACAGGCTCTGGCTGCGCACCTGGCTCGAGCGCGCCAACACCCGGGAGTACCCGAACGCGCTGGCCGTCGATGCGCACGGCGACGCCGTGGTCGTCGGATCCGGCAACGACAACCCGGTCACGCGCGAGCACGCCTTCATCGTGCGCTGGAACTCCGTCGGGCGGCTCAGGTGGCGGCGCATCTCCTACAACTCGGTGAGCCACGAAGCTGTCTGGCGCGACGTCGTCTGCGACGCCGCAGGCCGGATCTGGGTCGGCGGCCACGAGAAGGCCGGCAGCAGCGACTCCCTCCTCGTCGCCCGGTACTCGGCGACCGGGAAGCGAGTGTGGGATAGCTCATGGAAGGGTCCCGACGGGCTGGGCGCCGAGTGCGACGCGCTGTGCCTCGGCAAGACCGGACTGTTCGTCGGCGGCAGCGTGATCACGACGATCGGCGGCGGCGACGCGGCGGCCCTGAAATACGTGAGGTAGGGCGCGAGGGGGCGGCGCGAGGGGCGGTCGCGCGGGCTGAGGCTAGCCCCAGCCTTTGAGCTCGTCAGGGTGATAGGTGGCCCGCAGCCGCGCCATGCGTCGCGAGACGATCAGCCGCTCGACCCCCCCGGGTGGCGCCGTGCAGTCCAGCCGCGTCTGAGCGCCAGCCCAGGGGTGCGCTTTCGCAAACAGGGAAGACTCCCTGAATCCAGAGCCTATCCCCACCTATGAGTATCCACGCTGACAAGCCCCTCTCCCCCGTCGGCCGGCGCCTTCCGTCGGTCCGCGGAAACGCCTTGAACGGCGTGGGCGTCCGCTTTCCCCAGGATCTGGCCGGCGCACCGGCGGTGCTGCTTGTCGCCTATCAGGGCACCACCCAGGAGGACGTCGCCCGCTGGCTCAGGTTTCTCCAGACGAGCGAGCCGCACTTGACCGTCTACGAAGTGCCCACCATCTCCGCACTGACGTACCGACCCCTGTCCGGCCGGGTCGACAATGGCATGCGCAGGGGCGTGCCGTCCGTGCTGTGGCCGGAGGTCGTGACCTTGTGTGGAGAAGGCAAGACCATGCGCGAGTTCCTCGGCGACAGGGGGCTCGCGGGCGCCTCGGTCGTGCTGCTCGACGGTGGTGGCGTCGTGCGCTGGTTCAACGCGCTGGGGTTCACGACCGACAAGGGCGCGGGGCTGCTCGATGAGCTGCGGCGCTCGACCACCGAGAGGCGTGCGGCGGGCTGACGCTCTGCGTCGTCTCACCCCGATCCGCTGCCGCCATTCGACGAGCGGCGACCCTCATCTGATCCCGACCGACCGCTGATCGACCGCCGCCAACCGACCGCCGATCGTCCGCCGCCAACCGACCGCCGATCGTCCGCGGCCGCCCCGCCGCCCTACGTCTGATACGCGAACCGCAGCGCCCGCAGGCGGCTGCCCGTCTCGTGCATGTAGAGCTGGTGGATGTGGCGCAGCGCCTCTTCGGCACCGGGCGCGCTAGGCAGGCCGCGCAGCTCGGCGAGCGGCAGCTCAACCGAACTGCGCATCGCCTCGACAGCCTCGGGAGTCACCGGCACGCCCTCGCCGACGGAGCACTCGCACACCAGTCCGCCGCGCGACGCCGAGAACGCCAGAGCCATGCCGCCCGAGCCGCAGTGCGCGCACTGATCCAGGACCGGCAGGTAGCCCGCCTCGTGGAGCAGCTTCATGAGCACGCCGAGCACGAGCGGCGACGAATACGCCCGACCCGCGAAGCCGCGATCGATCTCGGCGAGCGAGCGCGCCAGCAGGTTGAAGACGCGTTCGTGAGCCTCCTCTTCGCCGAACAGCCCGGCGACCGCTTCGCAGGCCAGCGCCGCCGCCGCCATCGCCTCGCGGTCCTCCCTGATGTGGGCGAAGGTGGCGACGAGCTGCGCCGAGGTGACGGTGTACAGCGAGCGCCCGCGAAACAGCACGAGGTCGACGACGCCGAACGGCTCCAGCCGCCCGCCCCAGCGCGACTTGGTGCGCCGCACGCCTTTGACGACCGCGTCGAGGCGGCCGAGCTCCTGGCTGAACAGACCAACGATGCGGTCGGCCTCGCCGAGCGGCCGGCTGGCCAGCACGATAGCGCGGGCCTTCTCGTATCTCATGACCTCTCGCGGCCGGCGACCACGCGCGGGCCACCGCCCAGGTCGTTGTGCACTTCGATCGGCGCGTAGCGATGGCACTCCTCGAACACGGCGCGGACCTCGCTCGCCTTGTCTTCGGCGATCTCCAGGGCGAGCCAGCCGCCGGTGCGCAGGAAGGGCGGCGCGGCCGGCACCAGGCGGTGGTAGAAGTCCATGCCGGCCGCGCCGCCGAGCAGCGCCATGTGCGGCTCGAAGCGATGCACGTCGCGCGGCGTGTCGGCCAGGTCGCCGTCGGCGATGTAGGGCGGGTTGCACACGATGACGTCGAACAGCGCGCCCGGCGGCAGGTCGTCGTACAGGTCGCTCACCAGGAACTCGACGCGTGCGCTGAGCCCGAGACGGGCGGCGTTCAGCCGGGCCATCTCGAGCGCCCGATACTGCACGTCGGTGCCCACCACGTGGACGGTCGGATGCTCGTGGGCGATGGCCAGCGCGATCGCGCCGCTGCCCGTGCCGATGTCGAGGACGCTCAGGGTGCGGCGGCGATGCAAGCCGACGGCGGCGGCGGCCACCGCCGGCAGAGCCGGCGCAGGCGCCGCCGGTTCACCCGGCTCGGGCGCGGTCGCCGCCGCGGCCTCGGCGATCACCGCCGATCCCGCCGGCCCCTCCAGTTCCTTCAGCTTCTCGAGCACGACTTCGACCAGCGTCTCGGTCTCGGGCCGCGGGATCAGGGTCGCTTCGTTCATCTGCAGCTCGATGTCGCGAAAGGCCTTGCGACCGGTCAGGTAGGCCACCGGTTCGCTATGGGCGCGCCGACCGACGAGCGCGCGCAGTCGCGCCCGCTCGTCGGCGGTCAACTGGCGTTCGGGTATGGCGTACAGGCGCTCACGGGTGGTGCCCAGCACGTGGGCCAGCAGGATCTCAACGTCGAGGCGGG
>PKYM01000305.1 GCA_003132645.1 Actinomycetota bacterium
CACAGCACGGCGATCGTCATGGATCCGGTGTGACCATCGTGCACGTCGCGGCGACCCTGCTCGCCTTGCCGTTCACCCGCGATTCCGTTTGACCACCGGGCCGCTTCATTCAAGCATCTTTCGTGTCGGCACTCGCGACGGCGGGTGGGTGAGCGCGATCGATGAGGGTGACGGGCCGGCCATCCTCGTCGTGCATCCCGGCGGCGGCGACGCGACGAGCCTCCCGCATGTCGAGCGGATCGTGACGCTCCCCGACCAGGGACACATCGCTCATCTGACAGCGCCCGACCTTCTCGCGGACGTCATTCGGGCGGTTGCCCGACAGCGGCAGTGAGCGCTGGTTTTCCCGGGCTGGTGAGCTGTACGCCGACACCCTGCGGTTTTCGTCGAGGCCGCCTACGACTACACTGTGCAAGGCAAGCCATGGGCGGGCGAACGGTCGCTCGGTCGCAGCTACGTGACCCTCTCCAGGGTCAGACACCGAAGGGAGCCCTGTGAAGAAGATCGTGGCCAGGGTCGCGCTGCTCGCCGTGAGCATCGTGGCCATCGCGATGGTAGCCGCGGGGTTCGTCGTTGCGGCGCCGGCATTGACGGTCTCGAGCGCCGCCGCCTCGACGCCGACGCCCATCGTGACGGCGACCGACTCGCCCGCGGAGACGCCGACGCCGACCGATTCGCCCACGGCGACACCCACCCCGACCGACTCGCCAACGGCGACCCCGACGCCGGCCCCGACGGCCACGCCGACCCCGCCCGCCCCCCTGAAGATCGTGTCGATCTCGCCGCTCGCCAAAGCCAAGAACGTCTCGCCGTACGCCGGCCTCAGGGTCCGCTTCTCGGCGCCGCTCGCTGCCACCACCCGGGTTCCCATCCTGCTCCCGAAGGTGCCGGGTCACTGGAAGATCGTCGCCGGCGGCACGACCCTGCTGTTCGTGCCCACCGGTCATCTGCCCGTGTACACCAGGGTGTATCTGAGCGTTCCCGGCGGTCCCGGCGGGGTAAGCGGTGCCGCCGGCGGCGTGCTGGCCAAGGGCCGCACGCTGTACTTCACGCTCGGCGGACCCTCGTCGACGGCGCGCCTCCAGCAGTTCCTCGCCGAGTTGGGCTACCTGCCGTTGCGTTTCCGGCTGGCCGTGAGCGCGCCCGCGTCGGGTTCCGCTGCCGGCAGCTCGGTAGCCAAGAAACGGTACGTGTCGGCGCTGGCTCGCGAGCCTCACAGCCTCGATCTGATCTCCCTCAAGCCTCTGACGGGCGCCTTCTCCTGGCGGTATTCTCATATCCCGGGCTCGCTGCGCGGGCTGTGGCAGCGCAAGAAGTACACGACCCTGATCAAGGGCGCCGTGATGGAGTTCGAGTCCGACCACAAGCTCGCGACCGACGGCGCCGTGGGTCGCAAGGTGTGGACCGCCCTTCTCAAGGCGACCTCTCGCCACCAGGCCACCAAGCGCGTCTACGACTACATCGAGGTCTCCACGTCGCTGCCCGAAGCGCTGCATGTCTGGCGCAACGGCCGCATCATCTACAGTAGTGCGGCCAATACCGGTATCGCCCAGCGCCCCACAGCACGTGGCACGTTCCCGGTCTATGCCCGCTACCTGTCGACGACGATGAGCGGCACCAATCCGGACGGCAGCCACTACAACGACACGGGCGTACCCTACGTCGCCTACTTCAACGGCGGCGATGCGGTGCACGGTTTCCTGCGGGGGTCCTATGGCTATCCGCAGAGTCTCGGCTGCGTCGAGCTGCCCTACGGCGCCGCCGCCGTAGTGTTCAGGTACGACCCCATCGGCACGCTGGTCACGGTCTCCTAGGGCAAGAAGAGCAGCGGGCGGGCCGCCGTTGCCGGCGGCCCGCCCGCTGCTCGCGGCGCCCCCGCCGCAGTCGCGGCGGGGGCGCGTCCGTTCTCCTCCTGTCCAGCAGCCGCCCTTGCTGGGCAGCCGTCCTCACCTGGCAGTCGCCCTTACTCGGCAGCCCTTCTTACGCCGCCGGTCCGGTGGCCAGTTGCACGGTCGCGGAGTGCTGCTGACCGGTCTGGTCGGTCCAGCCGATCGAGACGTGGTCACCGGGCTTATGGGTGCCCAGCAGGGAACTCAGGGTCGTCGGTGAGTCAACCGTGTGGCCGTTGACCGAGGTGATCACGTCGCCGGCCGTCAGACCGGCCTTCGCGGCCGGCGAGCCGGAGAGCACGCGGGCGAGGGTGGCGCCCGAGGCGGACGAGCCGCCGCCGAACCCGTCGCCGTAGGCGTCGGTGGGCTGCAGCTCGACTCCGAGAAACGCGGTCGCGCCGATGTGTACGGTGGCCGAGGCGTGGTTTCCTTCGATCTGCGAGATGATCGTCATGGCCCTGTTGATGGGCACGGCGAACCCTTGCGTGGTGCTCGACTGGAACGAGTAGCCACCCGAAGCCGCGGTGTCGATCCCGATGACCTCGCCGGCGGTGTCGACGAGGGGGCCGCCAGAGTCGCCCGGCTGGATGTCGGCGTTGGTCTCCACCAGGCCGGTGAGCTGTTCGGAGGTGCCGTCGCCCGAATCGCTGGCGACGATCTGCTGGCCGAGGGCCACGATCGTGCCGCCGGCCGCGCTGGGCGCGCCGCCGGTGCCGCCGGCGTTGCCGATGGCGACCACACCGGCGCCAACGGCCGCCTTGGAGGAGTCGCCGAGCTTGGCCGTCCGGAGACCGGAGGCGCCGCTCAGCTGGATGACGGCGATGTCGTGGCTGCGGTCATAGCCCACCACGGTCGCCTTGTAGGTGTGTCCGTTGCCCACGTCGGTGGCGCTGATGCTGGTCGCGCCGTTGACCACATGGTTGTTGGTGAGCACCTCGCCCGTCGAGGTGAGGACGATGCCGGTGGCGGCCGCCTGGCCGCCCTCATAGCCCAGCGTGACGTTGATGTCGACGAGGGCCGGATTGACCGTCGAGGCGATCGAAGTCACGTCGGTGGGAGCGCCCGAGGCCGAGTTCGAGGACGAGCTGCCCGAACCTGAGCTGCCGGCGCCGAACGGCGCGCCGTCGTTGCCGGAGCCGAACGGCGCGCCGCCCGAGCCGGTCGAGCCAGAGCCGGCGGCGGGCTGCGTCTGGGAGGCCGTCGATGCGGTCGCCTGCCAGAATCCGTGACTGATCGCGACACCGAGGAACGCGGCCGCGCCTATCAGCAGCGTCGCCACCGCAAGGCGAGAGAAACGCCTTCGGGGTCGCGGCGGGCGACCGTAGGGCCCTTGCGGGGTCCATCCGGGGGGCGGGCTCGGCGGGTAGGGCCCGGAGTCGGGGGCGTCCCGGAGGTAGGACCCGGCGTACGGCGGGCCCGGCTGCTCCCAGCCGGCCGCCGGCGGGCTCCAGGCCGTGTTGGGTGGGTTCCAGGCCGGGTCCGGCGGGCTTGCCGCCGCGAGGTCGGGTTGCTCGTCCGGTGTGACTCTCTGGTCGGGACCCGCGCCCTTGGCGGACCCGTCGGGCGACGCTGGATCAGACATCGTGCCTCCGCATACTCATTGCTTACCGGAGTGTTCCCTGCTTTGCCAGATCGTTGCGAGACTCACGGCGCACTCCCTGTTTGCTACTGGAGTTGTAACCCACGGCACTGAAGAGAGTCTGAGCGTTGCCTTGGAGTTTCCTGAGAGTGGTGCGCGCGGCGAGGCGGGAGAGCCCTGCGCAGCCGGCGGATGCAGTCGGTGACGGCGTCGCTTTTCCTTGAGCCCGATGGCAGGAGAACGGCGCCGCTGGTCGAACAGCGCGCAAGTACTTGGTCGATCCGTATGAATCAGGGGCAACGATGCCGATCGCACATGAAGAGCGACGACCGGCCGCTGGGATGGTCCTGCGACTCAGCCTGCCGCCGCGGCGAGCGTCGGCGCGAGAACTGCGCGCGACGCTGGCCGGCTACCTCGCGTCGAACGGCGTGCCGCGCGATACGTCCGACCAGGTGCTGCTGGCGGCCGACGAGGCCTTCATCAACGCCTTCATGCATGGCGGTGGCGTCGCCGGCGCGGTCGAGGTGCGGGCCCAGGTGCTCGACGGTGAGGTGCTGGTCGAGATCCGCGACCGCGGCTGCGGCTTCGACGCCGGGACCGTAGACGTCGACACGATGCCTGATCCGCTTGTGACCCATGGGCGGGGTCTGTTTCTCATCCACCGCCTCATGGACAAGGTCGAGGTGCGCTCTCCTGCCACCGGACGCGGCACGCGGGTGTGTATGGCAAAGCGCTTCTCGCGACGCGCGTCACGGATCGTCGAGTCCATCGGCTGACCGAAGGCGGGCGGCGCGAGCGCGGCGTGCTCGCGAAAGACCTGCGTTAAGATCGACGCCAAAATCCCGGCGCACGTCGCGCGCGGACGACGTTTCAACCGAGAGGAGATCGCTTTGGCTGCAAGTCCCGAGACGGTGACCGGTCACCCCGCGCTCATGCGCCACGAGGAAGAGCGGCTGCAGAAGCTGCAGTCGCGCATCGCCGACACGATCACGAACTTCGCGGGCTCGATGACGTTCGTCTACGTCAACATCGCCTGGTTTACGATTTGGATCGTGATCGGCATCGAGCACTACCCGTTTGGGCTGCTCACCATGATCGTCTCGCTCGAAGCGATCTTCCTTTCGACCTTCGTCATGATCAGCCAGAACCGGGCCGACGCTCGCCGTCAGGTGCTGGCCGACGCCCAGTGGCAGACGGTGCAGACCGAGGAGCACCAGAACGAGCAGATCATCACGCTCTCCAATCAGATCCTCGAGCTCACGACCGCGATCCACAAGATGACCAACGAGCTGTCGGCGCTCACGAGCGGCCCGCCGGCGGCGTGACGGTGTCGACCTGACTCTGAGCTTTCGTGTCGTGAGGCGCCGCGGCCGCTCGGGCCCCGACCGCTCGGGCCGCGGCGCAACCGCCAAGGGACGACAGGCCCGGCTCTTGTGAGCCGGGCGGCCTCTCGTCCCAAACGACGGTTCGTGGAGGGGTCGTCCGGTCAGGCGGCGCGGCGCTCGGTTGCCGGATCCTCGACAAAGCGGGGCTCAAGACAAGCCGCGTCGGCGCTGCGGCGCTCGATACGCGCTGCGTCGGCGTTGCGGCGCTCGATGCGCGCCACGTCGGCGCCGCGGCGCGAGCCGCCGGACGGCGTTGGGACCGCGGTCGCCAGCGCTATCGCGGCGATGAATAACCCGCAGAACGCCGCGATGCCGAAGCCGATCGTCCCGCCCGAGACCGTCCATGCCATGCTCGCGGCGGCTGTGTGGGGCTTACCGATCGTGAGGGCGACGCCGCGCGAGCTCGCGCCGGGGCTGCGGCTTCCCCTGCCGGCGGCGACGGCGCGCGACGCGGGCCCCGAAATGGTGTCGGGCCCCGATATCGTCACGGGCGCCGTTCGGGCGCCGGTGCGATCGATGGACCGGGCGGCAGCAAGCCTGCCGCCGGCGACGGCGTTCACGCGGCCGCGGGCACCGGGGTGCTGACTCGCGGTCGGCATGGCCACCGCGAGCCACATGACCGCCACCACCAGGCCGAGCGCCACGAGCAGGCCCAATGAACCGGCGCGCCGTGCCGCGACCGGCTGCTCCTTGCGGACCAGGGCCGCCGGGCCGGCGGTCCCTGTGGGAAATGAAAGGCTCATGGTGACTCCCTTGTGTCGGTGAGGTGAAACGGTCGGCCCAGGGCCGCAGGCGACTCGACGACGAGCGACGCGCCGACTTCAGGCCGCGTCGGCGTGGCGCGCGATCGAGGTGAGCGGGGCGAGGTCGCAGGCCTGAAAGCCCTCGCAAGCCATCGGACCCCTGAGGAACTGACCGGCCGTCGGGTGACCGGGATTGACGCAGCGCATCAACCGCCGCGGCCCTTGCGGCAGGCCGGCCCCAAAGCGGCAGTCGGCGCAGGACTTCTCAGTCGGGACTGAGGCGTGCAGTTCGATGTCGGCAGTGATCGTCATCGTAGGCTCCTCTCCATTTTTGCTTCCTCGCTACTTGCCTGGTCGGCGGTTCGTGCCGTCGCAGCAGAGGCTAGTCGGACAACGGTGACGGGTCGTCACCCCCTCCGGGTGATTGGCGGCCGGGCGAGCCCTCGTCCAGCCGGCGGGATCTCACCCTGAGCAGAAGCGGGCTTGACGGCGGAACGTCGACATCGGAGAGCTCACCTCGGGCCGCTGCAGAGCGGCCGCCCAACGCTCAACGGAGGGCCCGAATCGTGCGAAACTTAAAGAAGAACCTGGAAGAACGCCGTTGTGAGCCTCGAAAGACCCTAGTACGCTAGACGATGAGGCGATGGCGTCGCGGGGAGCCATGAAGCAAGTGCATGGCGATCGGATGAAGGCAGCAGGGGTGGATGCGGACCTGGCGTCGACCGCGAGAGGTCCATCGCCGGCGCCGCGGCGGCGCGCCGCGACCACGTCAGTGTGGCGCGAAGCCTCCGCGTCACTGCTGCCCTCGAAGCTCGGCCCGCCGAAGACTCATCTCGGACTCGTGTCGCGCCGCGTGCTGGTCGATGCGCTGCGCCGGTCCGCCGCGCCCCTCGTCCTGCTGTCGGCAGCCGCCGGCTCGGGCAAGACGACGGCGCTGCTCGAATGGGTCGCCGCGGAGCGCCGGCCCGTCGCCTGGCTGCGCCTCGACGCCGCCGACAACGATCCGGTCCTGCTGCTCGTCGCCCTGACGACCGCGCTGCAGGGTGTGCTGCCGCTCGACCCGCAGCTCGGCGAGCTGCTCCGGGTCGCCGTGCCGCCGGTGTGGGAGCGGATCGTGCCCGCTCTGGGCATCGCCGTGGCGGCTGCCCCGCCGTTTCTCTTCGTGCTCGACGATGCCCAGCACGTGACCAATCCCGACTGCTGGCGGATCGTCGCCACGCTGCTCGAGTGCCTGCCGGATGGCAGCCAGGTCGCCGTCGCGACGCGCGTCGATCCCCCGTTGCCGCTGGCGCGCCTGCGGGCGGCGGGAGCCCTGGCCTCGTATGGCGGGACGGACCTGGCGTTCGACCGTACCGAGGCCGGACAGCTCATGGAGCTGCACGCCGTTTCACTTGCCATGGACGATCTCGACGCCCTGCTGCGCGCGACCGAGGGCTGGGCGACGGGCCTGTCGCTGGCCGCGCTGGCCGTGCGCGGCCGGCCGGCCGTTGATGGGCCGGTGGCGGTCAGCGGCGACCTGCGCGAGATCGATGGCTATCTGCTCGGCGAAGTGTTCTCGGGCCAGGATCACGAGACGCAGGAGTTCCTTCTGCGGACGTCGGTGCTGGAACGCCTCTCGGCGCCTCTGTGTCACGCCGTCACCGGACGCCACGACACCCAGGCCGTGCTTTCGCGCCTCGCCGATGAGCACCTCTTCGTCACGGCAGAAGACGACCGCGACCAGTGGTTTCGCTACCACCAGCTCTTTGGCGAGTTCCTGCGGGCTGAGCTTGCCCGGCGCGAGCCCGGCGCGGTAGCCGGGCTCTGCCGCAAGGCAGGGGAGTGGTACCTGGACAAAGGCGACGTGGCACGCGGCATCGTCCATCTGCTCGAAGCCGGCGACGACGAGCGCGCCGCCGAGGAGGTCGCCGCGAGCTGGACGCGTTATTGGGGAAGCGGTCAGTGCGAGACCGTGCGCCGCATGATCGGGGAGTTCAGCCGCGAGCAGATCCTCGCCAGCGTCGCGCTCACTCTGACCGCCGGCTGGGTCTATTCGGCGATCGGCGATCGGCAGGCGGCGCGCAGCTGGATGCCGGCCGCCTGCCGCGCCCGGGTCGACGACAGTCCAGCGCCCGACGGCGCCGCGTCGCTGCGCTCATCCCAAGCCCTGCTGCGCGCCACGCTGGCGCCCGATGGGGTGGCGCGCATGCGCAAAGATGCAGAGCTTGCCGCGAAGCTCGAAAGCCGTCCCGGCTCGAGCTGGTACGCCGAGGCCCAGTTCCATCTCGGCAGCGCTCTCTGGCTGACCGGCGTCGAGACGCGCGCCGCGCGTCACCTGCAGGTCGCCGTCCGCGAGGGAGCGGCCGCAAATCAGATCATCGAGATCGCCGCGCTCGGACTGCTGGCGCTCATGGCAGCCGAGCAGGGCCGGTGGGAGTACGCCGAGGAGTACACGCAGCGGGCCGACGAGCGCCTCGCCGAAGTGGGCTTCGGCAGTCATCGTCGCACCTTGCCGTTGCTCCTCGCCCAGGCACGACTGCTGGCGCGTGGCGGCGACCCGGCCCTGACGGAGAGAGCCGCGACGATCGCGGCGATCCTCGACGAGATGGTGCCGGTGCCCTGGATGACCGTGCTCGCCGGCGTGGTCGTCGGCGAATGCTTTCTCGAGGTGGGCGAGCTCGAGGCCGCCGACTCCTGGAGCAAACGCGCGCTCGGCGCCCTCAAGACCGAAGCCGACGTCGGCGTGCTCGAGGGTAGAGCGCAGCGCCTGCGCCTGGGGCTGAAGGGGCGCTCGCAGTCCGAGCCGGTCTCCCCGGCCGAGCTACGCGTGCTCGAACTGCTGCCCACGCACCTGTCGGTGGGCCAGATGGCGGAGCGGCTGTGCGTGTCGACCAACACGGTCAAAAGCCACAGCAAGGCGCTCTACCGCAAGCTCGGGGTGGGCTCGCGAGCCGAGGCCGTCGATGAGGCTCGCGCGTTGGGCCTGCTGTCGGGGCCGTGAACGTGAGCGCGACCCGTGCGTCAC
>PKYM01000004.1 GCA_003132645.1 Actinomycetota bacterium
CCCGTCGCCCAGCCCTGGGGCGACACGCTGGGCCGGCGGCGCATCGGCTTCGTGATCGCCGCGGTGATGCTCGGCATGCTGCTCTCGGCCCTCGACCAGACGGTGGTCGGCACGGCCATGCCGCGCATCGTCGCCAGCCTCAACGGTCTGCAGCACTACGCCTGGGTGGCGACCGGCTACCTGCTTGCCTCGACCGCCTCGATGCCGATCTGGGGCAAGCTCAGCGACGCCTACGGGCGCAAGCGCTTCTTCATTCTCGGCATGGCGCTGTTCGTCACCGGCTCGGTGCTCTGCGGCCAAAGCCACAGCATGACCGAGCTCATCATGTTTCGCGCCTTCCAGGGCCTGGGCGCCGGCGCCATGATGCCGATCTCGCAGGCGATCATCGGCGACATCTTTCCGCCGGCCACCCGGGCACGCTGGACCGGCGTGCTCATGAGCGTCTGGGGTTTTGCCACCATCATCGGCCCGCTGATCGGCGGCTGGATCACCGACAGCAGCCTGGGCTGGCGCTGGACCTTCTACGTCAACGTGCCGGTGGGCATCATCGCCCTGACCTTCGCCGCCTTCGCGCTGCCCGGCCACGTGAGCCTGCGCAAGCACAGCATCGACTACATAGGCTCGACTCTCCTGGTGGCGGCCGCCGTGCCGCTCCTGCTGGGGCTGAGCTGGGGCGGCAACACCTACCCCTGGATGTCGTGGCAGATCGTCGGCATGTTCGGCTTCTCGCTCGTCATGTGGGTGTCGTTCTTCATGCGCGAGATGCAGGCCGCCGAGCCTGTGATCAACCCGCGGCTCTTCGAGAACAGCATCTTCACCGTGTCGGCGGCCGCGGCCGCCCTGCAGAGCGCCGCGATGTTCGGCGCCATCATGTTCCTGCCGCTGTTCGTGCAGGGCGTGCTCGGCAAGTCGGCGACCAACTCGGGCATCATCCTCATGCCGATGATGCTGGGCGCCATCGCCACCAGCATCGGCGCGGGGCAGATCCTCGCCAAGACGGGCCGCTACAAGGTGATCGTCGTCATCGGCTTCATACTGGCGGCGATCGGCGCCTGGCTGCTCTCGCGCATGGGTATCGGCACGACCTGGCCCACGCTGGCGCGCAACATGGTGGTCATGGGCCTGGGCCTCGGCGTGGCGATGAGCGCCTTCACCGTGATCGTGCAGAACCAGTACCCCTCACATCGGCTGGGAGAGGTGACGGCCGGGCTGCAGTTCTTTCGCTCGATCGGCAGCACCGTGGGCCTGGCCGTGTTCGGCACCATCCTGAACAACCAGTTCGCCGCCTCGATGAAGGCCAATCTGCCGGCGCCGCTGGCCAAATACAACGGCTCGGCGGCCCTCGACAACCCGCAGGTGCTGCTCTCGCCGTCCGCCAGCACGAAGATCCACGACATGTTCGCCAAGGCCGGCGCCCCCGGCGAGGCGCTCTTTCAGGGCTTCATGCACGCCGTGCGCCTGAGCCTGAGCACGGCGATCAGCGACCTCTTTCTGATCTCCGCCGTGGTCGGTCTGGCCGGGCTGGTCGTCGTGCTCTTCCTGCGCGAGGATCCGTTGCGTCGCACGCACGCGATCGACCCCGACAGCGGCGAAGAAGACAGCGAGGCCGGGCCGGCGCAGGGCGCCGGGGCAGAGTCGCGGACGGGGGCGGAGTCGGGGACTGGGCCAGGCTCGGGGATCGAGTCAGGGCTGGAGCCCGAGGCGGAGGGCGCAGTCTAGCCGCGCACGTCGCGGGCGGCGTAGGCCCGCCCGCGACCTCGGCGCGGGTTATCTGCGGGCGCTCTGCTCCCCCGTCGCCGCGCAGAAGCGGCAGTGGCAGTCGTAGGCATGCCGCCAGCCGTATTCGATGCCGACATCCTCAAGGGCTGAGGCATCGATCACGGTGGGACCCCCCTCGGGGCCCAGATCGCCGTCTTCGTCGAACAGGAACACCCTGTCGTCGAGGAACAGGACGCGTTCGCCGTACTTCTGAAAGATGGCGGGCATGCGGCTCTGCTTGACCTGCTCGAAGGTCAGGCGAGTGTGCCCCAGCTCTCGCAAGGTACGCCGCACGACGAGCTGCCAGGCGGTCGGTGTGGCCCGTGACTCTGTTGGCGTGTCGAGCGAAACGTACGAGCGCCGACGCACCGATTGATCCTGGACTGCCGCTGCCCTTTTGAGGGAAGCGGCGGCTGCAAAGCCGTCTCTCATGTGGTCTTCCCCCTCGTGTGTCTTTGTGGTGGGGAGCTCGCACAGCCCATGCGCCATTCCCCATCCAGATCTCTCCCCGCGATCTCGCTCGCGTTGCCGCGAGCGAGTCCCCCGCAGGCATACGATACTAAGCCGGTGCCAGGGCAGGTTCAATGTCTCACGTCAAAGGTGACAACGGTTTTGGCCCGGATCTCGAGCGACCGGGCGACCCGCGTCGATGGTAGGCTTCGGCGACGTGTCGTCACGGGGGACTGGATGAAAGCCAAGTCATACGCGGGGAATCCCTATGCCGCGGTGTTCGTGCTGCTGGGGTGCGCCTCGGCCGTGGGCATCGCTCTGGTGGGCGCTCGCTTTGCGCGCAGTCACACGTCGCACTACGAGTTCCTCGTCTGGAACCTGTTCCTTGCCTGGGTGCCGGTGGCGCTGGCCGCGCTCGCTTACAGGGTCTCCTTCAGGCGCGGCGCGCTGGGACGCCTGACCCTCGTTCTCACGGCGGTCGTCTGGCTGGCGTTCTTTCCGAACGCGCCGTACATTCTCACGGACTTCGCCCACCTCGTCGACATCCACGACCACGTGCCGCTCTGGTACGACGTGATCCTGATCGCCTGGTATGCGTGGACCGGGCTACTGCTCGGGATCCTCTCGCTGCGCCTCATGCAGGACATCGTGCAGCGAGGCATGGGGAGCGTGGCGGGCTGGTCTCTGGTGGCGGCGGCGACGGTGCTGGGGAGCATCGGCATCTACATCGGCCGCTTTCTGCGCTGGAACAGCTGGCAGGCCTTCCAGGCACCCGGATCGCTTCTTCACAGAGCCCTGGGCGGTGCCGAAGGGCCTGACGTCGACGTGCGGTTCCTGGGCTTCTCGGCGCTCTTTGCGGCGCTGTTTCTATTCGTGTACCTGGCGGTCTATCTGCTGGGGGCCGGGAGGGACCGGGCGTAGGGGTCTTTACTCCTCTCAACACCGCTGAGACACCCGCCCGTCGCCGCCTGTAGTATCCTCATTTTTGATGACTGCCACTGCGCTTATCATCAGGGGGGCCGGCTTCAACGTCTCGCACGCGTTCGACGCGCTGCCCGTGACCCCATCGGCTCCACCGCCGCCATGACTGGCGGCGGCATGAGGTTTCTCGTTGCAGTGGCCGTTGCGCTGGCGGCGGCGGGCGGCTCTGCCGCGGCACTGGCGTCGCCCGCCGCCGCTTCTTCGGCGCCTGCCTGGACGAAGCTCACCGACCCCTTCCCCGCGGGGGTCACGCTGCGTTCGGTCGCGACCTTCGGCCCGAGCGGTGTCGCGCTGCTGGGCTCGTCGAGATCCATCGCGATCAGCGAGGACGGCGGCACGACCTGGAAGCTTCACATAACGTCAGGAGGCCGGGCGCTGCAGGCGCTCGCGTTCGCCGGCGCAAACGACGGCTTTGCGGCGGGCCCGGCGGGCACCATCCTCGAAAGCACCGATGGCGGCGACACGTGGGCCCCTGACCCCTCGACGAGTCTCGGCACATTCTCTGCCGTGGCCGCGTCAGCGAGGCTCGTCTGTGCTCTCGGCGCGACGTCGATTACGGCGACCACCACGCCGGCCGCGCCATCCTGGACCATAGAGCAGCCGCTGACCACGAGCCTGTCGTCGATCGTCTGCGACGCCGCGGGCTTCGCGGCCGCGGCCGGCGCCGGCGGGACGATCACGACGCGCAGCGCGGCGACCTCGCCCGCGACCTGGACGACGCCCACTTCACTCCCGGCGAACGACAATGTCGTCGCCCTGGCGCTGGCGCCGACGCCAGTCTGGGGCAACGGCACGCCCGACCTCTTTGCCGTCTCAGCGGGCGACGTGCAGGGCAGCGACGACCAAGGCGCCAGCTTTACCGCGCTCCCCACTCGGCCGGCGTCGGCGAGTGGGTCGAGCCAACTCTCTGCCGCCTGCCTCGGCGGGCCGCAGCCCAGGCTGCTCGTCGGTGGGCAGGCGGGACTGCTCGAGTGCTACGAGCTGGGCGGCACGTGGCATGTGGCCCGCGGTCCGCTTGCCGGCGACATCGTCGCCTGCGCGGCCGGCCCCGGGTCGGTCGCCTATGCGGTCTCGGCCGCCGGGATCGAGCGCACGCTGTCGTACGGCGACCCGGCCTCGACACTGACCGCGACGCCGGCCACCGTGACCGCCGGCGCCAAGGTGCACTTCGCCATCTCGTCGCCGATCTTGGCCGACGGCACCCTGATCCTCGACCGCCGGTCGGCCGGCGGTAGCTGGCAGCAGATGGTGTCGCACTCGTGGTCGTCCTCACTGCCGAACTTCCCTGCGGTGAATGACTCTCCCCGGCGCACCACCCAGTATCGACTGCGTTTCGTGTACGCGCACAGGACCGCCATGACCAGCCGCGCCGTCACGGTCGGCGTGCGACCCAACCTCGTGGTGAACCAGTCGTCGCTGCACCTGCGCAAGGGCGCCGTCTACCGCTTGACCGGCCAGGTGCTCCCGGCCGAGAACGGCGCCTCGGTCACCGTCTGGACGAACCGTGGCGGCACGTGGCACAGGTGCGCGACCGGCGGCAGAGTGCGGTTGAGCAGCCGGCCGACGTTCAGAACGAGGCTCTTCGGGACCCCGAATCGCGAGAGCTACATGCTGCAGGTCCGCATGGCGGCCGACAGGCTCCATCTCGCTGCAGTGAGCTCGCTGGTCCGGGTGGCGATCAGGTAGGGTTTGGAGGCCATGATGTTGAGGGGCGCCCTTAAGCTAGCGACGGTCGTACTTGGTCTAGCCCTCGGCGTGGTCCTGGTCATGGGCTGGGCCTCGCCTGGTTTCGCCCTGGCGGCTGCCAAACCCGTAGTCACCCATGTCAGTCCGGCCCACGGCTCGACCCTGGGCGGCAATACCGTGACCATTCGCGGCAGGCGCTTCGCCGCACATGGCCACCGCCTGGTCAAGAAGGTCACCTTTGGGACGAGAGCTGCGACGAAGGTCAAGGTGCACTCCGCCACCTGGATCACCGTCCGCGCTCCGAAGGGTTCGGGCGCCGTGAATGTACGCGTGACCACCGCGGCAGGCAGGAGCGTCAAGGTGTCGGCCGACAAGTACACCTACAAGGTCCCGGCTCTGAAAGTCACCGGCCTCAGCCCAACCACCGGCTCGACGCTCGGCGGCACCGAGGCGACCATCACCGGCAGCGGCTTCGCCGGCGCCACCGCGGTCTCGTTCGGTACAACCTCGGCTGCGCTGTTCTCGGTGTCGTCCGATACCACGATCCATGTCACGGCGCCCGCCGGTACGGGCACCGTGGACGTGACCGTGACCACTCCGGCTGGAACCAGCGCCACCTCTGCGGCCGACCAGTACAACTACTACGCTCCCGCTGCCGTCAACGGCCTCAGCCCGACCAGCGGCCCGGCCGTGGGCGGCACCACCGTGACGATCACAGGCAGCGTCTTGTATGCCGCCAGCGCGGTCAGGTTCGGCACGGCCTCTGCTGTCTACACGGTGATCTCCAACAGCAAGATCGTGGCCACGGCGCCTCCCGGCACGGGCACCGTGGACGTGCGCGTGACCACCCCGGCGGGCACGAGCGCTGTGGTGACGGCCGACAAGTACACCTACGTTGCCGCACCCGCCGTCAGCGGCCTCAGCCCGACCAGCGGCCCGGCCGTGGGCGGCACCAAGGTGACTATTACAGGCAGCGTCTTCAGCGGCGCCAGCGCGGTCAAGTTCGGGACGACCGCCGCTGCGTCGTTCTCGCTGTCGTCGGCCAGCAAGATCGTGGCCACGGCGCCTCCCGGCATCGGCACCGTGGACGTGCGCGTGACCACCCCGGCGGGCACGAGCGCTGTGGTGACGGCCGACAGGTACACCTACGCCGCGCCGCTCATCAAGGTGACCGCAGTCAGCAGCATCGCGGATGTCCCCGTGGCCAACGGCACGAGCCTGAGTGCCGCCAAGGCGGCGCTGCCGACGACGGTGGGCGTCAGCCTGAGCAACGGCACGTCGCCGACCGTGGACGTGACCTGGGCCGAGGGCAGCCCGGCCTATGACGGCAGTACCGCCGGCAGCTACCCCTTCGTCGGCACGCTGAGCAACCTGCCGGCCGGCGTCACCAACCCGTCCGGCCTGACCGCTGCGGTGAACGTGAACGTGCCCGCGAGCAGCGACACGGCGATTGTCTCGACGCTGGGGAATGTGGACAACACCGCCCTGACGATCACGGCGGTGCCTGCCGATACGACGGCCGGCGCTCTGAAGGCCGCACTCAGCGCGACCGACGGCTCGGTGCAGACCTACGCGGTGTACGAGTCTGACGGCACGACTGGTGTGAGCGATGACAGTGGCCTGACGAGCGATGACCTGCTGGTCGTGACGGCGGCCGACGGGAGCACTACCGCGAGCTATATGATTACGGTGGTCTGACCACGTAAGCGGGCCGCTCGGGTACACCGTCGCCACTTCGGGGCCACCGGTCTGGAATCGCCCGGAGGGATAGCCGCGGCGAATGAGGCGTCCAGATGGGCGATCTTCTGGCAATCGTCTATTCGAAGCGTGCGCCGGAAGTGCTCCTCCGCCAAAGCTCGCCTCGCCGTCGCTCAGATCACCTTAAAGCCCTTGGCGTTGCTCTTGCCGCCGAGGGTCCTGACCGTCATCGACTTCAGGCCCTTGGCCAGGGCGGGCACCCTGAACCTGATCCTCGTGGCGCTCCACGAGACGTACCGGGTAACGGCCTTGTTGCCCAGGTAGACCTTGGAGACGCCGCGCTTGGCGCCGAACCCGGAGCCGGTGATCGTCACCGTCGCGCCCACTTTGCCACGAGCCGGCTTCAGCGCGCCGATCCTGGGCTTGGGAAGCGGCGAGAAGCGTGCCAGGTGAGACCACTGGGGCTGGCCGCCGATCGAGCTGAAGTTCCCGCCGACGGAGAGCGTCGAGCCCGAGACGGCCAGGGCGTCGACCGCGGCGCCGGCGTTGGGGTTCCAAGCGGTGGCGGCGCCGCTGCTCGCCGGCAGGGCGGCGACGCGGTGGCGGGTCTGGCCGCCGATGGTCGTGAAGCTGCCGCCGGCGTAAACCGTCGCGCCGGAGACGGCCAGGGCGTCGACGGCGCCGTTGGCGTTGGGGTTCCAGGCCGTGGCGAGGCCGCTGCTCGTATCCAGGGCGGCGATGCGGTCGCGCGTCGGGCCGCCGATGGTCGTGAAAAGCCCACCGGCGTAGACCGTTGAGCCCGAGACCGCGAGGGCGTCGACTTCGTCGCTCGCGCCGGGGTTCCAGGCGGTGGCGAGGCCGCTGCCGGCGTCCAGGGCGGCGATGTGATCGCGCGTCTGGCCGCCGATGGTGATGAACTGCCCGCCGGCGTAGACCGTCGAGCCCGAGACGGCCAGCGCGAGGACCTCGGCGCCGGCGTTGGGGTTCCAGGCGGTGGCGAGGCCGCTGCTCGCGCTCAGGGCGGCGATGCGGTCGCGTGTCTGGCCGCCGATGGTGACGAACAGCCCGCCGGCGTAGACCGTCGAGCCCACGACGGCCAGGGCGTGAACGTGGTTACCGGCGTTGGGGTTCCAGGCGGTGGCGAGGCCGCTGCTGGCGTCGAGGGCGGCGATGTTGCTGCGGGTCTGGCCGCCGATCGAGCTGAACGCACCGCCCGCGTAGACGGTCGAACCGGCGACGGCGAGGGCGTCGACGTCGCCGTTGGCGCCGGCGTCGAAGGCCGGATCGACGGAGCCGTTGGCCAGCACGTGAGCGATGTGATTGCGCTCGAGGCCGCCGACCGAGTCGAAGTCGCCGCCGACGTAGACGGTCGGACCCCAGGCGGCGAGAGCGTCACAGTCGGCGTTGGCGCCCGGGTTCCAGGCGGTGGCGACGCCGCTGCCGGCGCTCAGGGCGGCGACGTTCTTGCGGGTCGCGCCGCCGATGGCGCTGAAGTACCCGCCGGCGTAGACGGTCGAGCCCGAGACGGCGAGGGCCCAGACCGGAGCGTTGGCGCCCGGGTTCCAGGCCGTGGCGAGGC
>PKYM01000099.1 GCA_003132645.1 Actinomycetota bacterium
GCGCCGAGGTGCGGCGTGGCGACCACGTTGTCGTACTTGAGCAGGAGGTCGTCGGTAGTCGGCTCGACCGGCCACACGTCGACCGCCGCGGCTGCCACCTTGCCGCTCTCGATGGCGCGCGCCAGCGCCTCTTCGTCGATGATGCCGCCACGGGCAACGTTGATGACCCGCACGCCGTCCTTCATCTGGGCGAACGCATCGTCGTCCACGAAGTCGAGCGTCTCGGCGTTCTTGGGCAGGTGGACCGTGATGAAGTCGGCCTCGCGATAGATCCGCTCGACCTTGTCGGCGCGCTCCAGGCCGAGCTCGTGGAAACGTTCGGCCGGCACGAACGGGTCGTAGGCGATCACATTCATGCGCAGCCCGCGGGCGCGCTCGGCGACGAGAAAGCCGATGCGGCCCAGGCCGATGATGCCCAGGGTCTTGTCGGCGAGCTCGACGCCGCTGTATTTGGAACGGTCCCAGCGGCCTTGCTTGAGAGCCGCGTGGGCCTGCGGGATGTTGCGCGCGCAGGCCATCATCATGGCGATCGTGTGCTCGGCCGCGGTCAGCACGTTGCTGGCCGGAGCGTTGACCACGATGATGCCCCGCTTGCTGGCGGCCGGCACATCGACGTTGTCGACGCCGACGCCGGCCCGGCCGATCACCTTGAGGTTCTTGCCGGCCTCGATCACCTCGGCGGTGACCTTGGTCGCCGAACGGATCACCAGCGCGTCGTAGTCGCCGATCCGGCTCATGAACTCCTCGAGCGTCCAGTCGAGGCCGGTGTCGACCTCGAAGCCCTCGTCTCTCAGGAACTGGATGCCTTGGGGAGCGAGTTTCTCCTTGACCAGGACGCGCTTCTTCACGTCGCTTCTGCCGTCGCTCACAGCGCCACCTCGCTCTTCATGAAGATCTGTTCGGCCGCGCCGACCGAGGCGCCCCACTTGACGTCGTAGCCGAGCTCGGCCAGCACCATCTCGACGACCGACAGGCCGACGACGATATCGGAAGCGCCGAAGTAGCCGCAGTGACCGAAGCGGAAGATCTGGCCCTTGAGCCGGCCCTGACCGCCGGCCAGCCACACGCCGTAGCGGTCGCGCGCCAGCTTGCCGATCTTGCCGCCGTCGACACCGGCCGGCACCTTGACCGCGGTCACCGAGTTGGCCTGCGGGTCGTCGGGTCCGAAGAGCTCGAGACCGAGAGCCTTGACGCCCTCCTTGCAGCCGCGGCTGAGCACGCGATGGCGCTCGAAGACCGTCGCCAGGCCCTCGTCGCGGATCATCTCGATGGCCTTGTTCAACATGACGAACAGCGAGACGGCCGGCGTGAANNGCCTTCTGCGAGCCGGCCACGCAGACGTCGACCTTCCAGGCGTCGGTGGGCAGGTCGGTGGCGCCCAGGCCGGAGATCGCGTCGACCACCAGGATGGCGGGCGTTCCGGCAACGATCTCACCGATCGCCTTGATGTCGTTGACGACGCCGGTGGAGGTCTCGCTGAACTGCACGTAGACGGCCTTGGCGTCGGGGTTGGCGGCCAGGGCCGCGGCGATGGCGGCCGGGTCGGCCTTCGTGCCCCACTCGAACTCGAGAGCCACGACCTCGGCGCCCCACTTGGTGGCGAGCTTGACCCAGCGCTCGCCGAAGTTGCCGACCGAGGCGACGATCACCTTGTCGCCGGGGTTCACGACGTTGACGACGGCCGCCTCCATGGCGCCCGTGCCGGAGGCGGCGAAGATGACGACGTCGTTCGTCGTCTGGTAGACGTACTGCAGGCCGGCGACGCACTCGTTGAAGATCTCGCCGAAGCGCGGCGCACGGTGGTGCACGATGGGCTCGGCGCCGGCGAGCAGCACCTCGGGGGGCACCGGCGTCGGTCCGGGCGTGATGAGAAAGCGCTTCAGCATCGTGTCGTCCTTTCTGAAGGTTTCAGGTGCCGGGGCGCTACGACCGGCGAACCGTGCGAGCAGGGGTGCAGGGGCGCCATTCTAGCCAACCGCCGCGGCGCCGGACAGTCGCGCCCGAAGAGCCGTTGCCGGACGCGCTCTCGCGCACGGCGGGCGGGGTGGACGAACCGTGCCCCGCGGCACGATCGGGTGATCGTCAGGCGGGGTCGCAGACGTACGGGTCTGAGACGAAAGGGGACGTCGTGATGGGAGCGCGGAGCCGGCTGGAGCGGGCGGGGCGGCTGCGCCGCCCCGCCCGCTCCAGCCCTCACGACGGGCGATGTGTCGAGTCTCGCATGGGATCGAGCATAAGGGTCCGGCGGTGCCCGTGTAAAGACGTGGGCGGGCGGCGCCTGCCGGCGCGCAAGCCCCACGCGCGCCGCGGTAGGACGCCTCTACTGACGTCTGAGCGCGACGCTGCCGACCACCTGCGCGATGATCACGAGGACGGCCAGGAGCATGAACACCTGACTGCCCGTCATCATGAAGAGGACCATCAGCGCGCCCCACATAACGACGCCGACGACCAGCACCAGTTGCCGAGGAGCCATGTTCCCTCCCTTTCGCCGCACGGTAACGACGGCCGCGAGAGCGCGCGTCTGCCGCCTGTACTGCCCGTATCGGCCGGGAGCGCCGGCGACGTGCGCGGTGGAGAGCGGACCAGGCTCAGACGTCGATGTCGAGGCCGCCCTCGCTGATCCAGCTCATCATGCCGCGCAGCTTCTTGCCGACGACCTCGATCTGGTGCTCCTTGCCCTGGCGCTGCAGGGCGTTGAAGACGGGCCGGCCGGCCTGGTTTTCGAGGATCCACTCGCGGGCGAAAGCGCCCGAGCGGATGTCGGCCAGCATCTTGCGCAGGCGGTCGCGCGTGGCCTCGTCGATGACCACGGGGCCGCGGGTAAGATCGCCGTACTCAGCGGTGTCGCTGATCGAGTAGCGCATACCGCTGATGCCCTTCTCCCAGATGAGGTCGACGATCAGTTTGAGCTCGTGCAGGCACTCGAAGTAGGCCACCTCGGGCTGGTAGCCCGCCTCGCAGAGCGTGTCGAAACCGGCCATGATCAGTTCGGTGACGCCGCCGCAGAGCACGGCCTGCTCGCCGAAGAGGTCGGTCTCGGTCTCTTCTGAGAAGGTGGTCTCGATGACGCCGGCGCGGGTGGCGCCGATGCCCTTGGCGTAGGCCAGCGCCAGATCCTTGGACTTGCCCGTTGCGTCCTGGTAGACGGCGATCAGCGCCGGCACGCCCTTGCCCTCTTCGTACTGGCGACGGACAAGGTGGCCGGGGCCCTTGGGGGCGACCATGATCACGTCGACGTCCTTGGGCGGCACAATCTGGCTGAAGTGGATGTTGAAGCCGTGGGCGAACATGAGGACCTTGCCGGCCTTGAGCTCGGCGGCCACGTCGCTCTTGTAAAGGCGGGCCTGCACTTCGTCGGGCACCAGCATGATGATCAGGTCGCCGCGCTTGGCGGCTTCGGCCGCGCTCAGGACGTCGAAGCCCGCCTTCTCGGCGCGCCCGGCGTTGGCCGTGCCGGGCACGTCGGAGACGACCACGTTCACGCCGGAGTCGCGCAGGTTCTGGGCGTGCGCGTGGCCCTGGCTGCCGAAACCGATCACGGCGACGGTCTTGCCCTCGATCAGGCCGAGGTCAGCGTCTGCGTCGTAGTACATGCGTCTGTCTCCTTCTCGGGACGCCCGTGCGCGGGCGAATGCACTCGGAACCTTGAATTTTACTGCCTTCGGAGAACGGCGGCAACGCGAGATGGCCGCGCGACGCTCATGGACCGGCTAGGACCGACCGGCATCGGTGAGCGCGTGCAGCTTCGCCATAGTGGCCCAGTTGCGCGTCGTCACGCCGTCACCGAGCACCCGCCCCACAGCCTCGGCCAGCCGGCTCACGGCCATCCCGTCGGGACACCAGAGATACGCCGCCCGCGCGCCGACGGCCAGGACCTCGGGAGCCCAGTCCTGCTCGGCGAGCGGTCTCAGAAGCGCTCGACCGGCCGGGTCGGCAAGGACGGCGACGAACAGTCGTGACGGGTTGTCGGCGGCCGGCAGCAGCGGATTGTCGGCGACGACCGCGGCCAGCTCGGCGGCCGTGAGCGCGACGACCCGGCAGGAGACGCCGAGCCGCTCCGCCACGGCCGCCTGGATGCCCGCGGCCGCGTCAACCGCCGCTGCGTCGGGCGCGCTGAAGACGACGTTGCCGCTGTTCAACACGGTGCGCACATCGCCGTAGCCGAGGTCCTCGACGAGCGCGCGCAGATCGGCCATCGCGACGCGCTTGGCGGTGCCGACGTTGATGCCCCGCAGGAGTGCCACATGCGAGCGCCGGCTCAGCCCGACCGCCCCCCGGCCTGTCCGCGCGCCGCCAGCACGCGCTCGATCCGCCGATCCGGCACGAGCCACATGAAGGCGACGACCGCGTAGAGACCGATCGCGATCAAGGGCTCGAAGAACGCCGTTACGACGGCGACCGCATAGATGGTGGGTGATGCCTTGCCCTTGAGGTCACGGCCGATCGCGGCGGCCAGCACGGAGCCCGGACCCTGGCTCCTGACGATCAGCCACTGCAGAAGATAGTAGGCGCCGCCCGCCATAAGCAGGACGCCGCCGTAGGTGGCGGTCGGCACAGCCGCACGCGGGTTGTGCCCCATCCAACCGGTCACGAAGGGAAACAGGGAGAGCCAGAACAGCAGGTACATGTTGGCCCACAGGATGCCGCCGGTGACGCGCTCGGTCACCGCGAGCATGTGGTGGTGGTTGTTCCAGTAGATGCCGAGGTTGGCGAAGCTCAGAACGTAGGTCAGAAAAATCGCCTTCTCCGACCACAGAGCCGACAGACCGGAGCCGTGCGGCGTGCGCAACTCGAGCACGCTGATCGTGATGATGATGGCCAGCACGCCGTCGCTGAACGCTTCGAGCCGGTTCTTGCCCACTGCGTCGGTCCTCCTCCCCGCCTCACTCGGCGCCCTTGCGCCGACGAGCAGGTCACGGTCGCACGCCATGTCCCCTTCTCTCCGTCCGGGCATCGCGCCTAACTGTCGGGCGCCGGCCGCTCCGCGAGCCGTCTGCCGGCAAGCGCCTGGACCACTGCGCTCCACGCCTCGAGCTTCGCCTGCTTCGTGAGCCGCGCGTTGGCCGGACTGGTCGACGGGAGGCGCTCGAGCCGGGGCCGAGTCCGCGGGTACGTCGACAGCTCCGGCAGCACACAGCGCCGAAACAGGGCGTCCGCCTTGCCGCCGTTCAGGAAGACGGTGTGGATCAGCGGGCTGCGCCCGAGCAGGGCACCGATGTCGTTTGGGACCTCAGTCCCCGCCACGATGGCAGAGTCGAGGCTGCCGCGGCGCTCGGCCGCCTGAAGGACATCCCACAACGCCACCCGCGCGTCTCGCAGCATGGCGACGCGACCGGCGTAGTCGAGTCCGGGCGTAGCGCCGCACAAGTGCTCCATGATGAACCAGAAGGCGTTCGCCGGGTTTGCGTAGTACTCACCCGCGTCGAGCGACTGCCGGCTGGGGATCGTGCCAAGGATCAGCACCTGCGCGTCGGGCGCCGCCAGCGGCTCGAAGCCGCGCGTCACGAGGGCCGGGCCCGCTACCCCCGCCCCCGCCCGATCGCGACGATGCCGGTGCGCACGACTTCGAGCACGCCGATCGGCTGCAGCAGCTCGAGCAGCGCCTCGAGCTTGTCGGTGGCGCCGACCACGCGCAGCACCAGGGCGCGGCGATCGACGTCGACGATCTTGGCCTTGAAGATCTCGGCGATCTGCAACACGTCGTTGCGCTTTTCGCCTTCGGCGGCGACCTTGATCAGCATGAGCTCGGAGGCCACCGTGTACTGCGGCTCGAGGTCGCGGATCTTGACGACGTTGATCAGCTTGTGGAGCTGCTTGGTGACCTGGTCGATGGGGTGCTCGGCGCCGTCGATCACGATCGTCATGCGCGAGAGGTTCGGGTCTTCGCTCTCGCCGACGGCGAGGCTCTGGATGTTGAAGCCCCGGCGGGCGAACAGGCCGGCCACCCGGGTCAGTACGCCGGGCTTGTTTTCGACGAGCACCGACAGGGTGTGCTTCATGACTTCGCCCCCCTCGTCTTGCGCGACGCCTTGCCGCCGATCAGCTCGGTGATCGACTGGCCGGCCGGCACCATCGGAAACACGTTCTCTTCGGGGGAGATCTTGAAGTCGATCACCGTCGGGCGGCCGCTGTCGATGGCCTCGCGCAGCGCCTCGCCGACGTGCTCGGGCGAGGAGACGCGCATGCCCTTGGCGCCGAAGGCTTCGGCCAGCATGACGAAGTCGGGCTGCACTGCGATACAGGTCTGCGAGTAGCGCTTGTTCCAGAAGAGGTCCTGCCACTGGCGCACCATGCCGAGATAGCCGTTGTTCAGGATGCACACCACCACCGGGATGTCGTAGTTCACGGCCGTGGCGAGCTCCTGCATGGTCATCTGAAAGCCGCCGTCGCCGCTCACGTCGATCACCGTCTTGTCGGGCCGGCCGAGTTTGGCGCCGATCGCCGCCGGCAGGCCGAAGCCCATGGTGCCCAGGCCGCCCGAGCTGATCCACTGGCGCGGGAAGCGATAGTCGAAGTAGAGCGTCGACCACATCTGGTGCTGGCCCACGTCGGTCACGATGACGGCCTCGCCGCCGGTCACGCGCTCGATCTCCTGAATGACGAACTGCGGCGCCACCACGCCTTCGGCGGCAGGCTGCTCGTAGTGCAGCCGGAACTCGCCCTGCCAGGCGGCGATCTTCGCCAGCCACGGGGCCGTGCGCCCCGGCACGAGTTCGGCCTTCTGGAGCTCGGCGAGCAGCGCGGCCAGCACGTGGCGGGCGTCGCCCACGATGGGGATGCTGGGTTCGACGTTCTTGCCGATCTCGGCCGGGTCGACGTCGATGTGGATGATCGTCCTGGCTTGCGGCGCGAACGCGGAGAGCTTGCCGGTGACGCGGTCGTCGAAGCGCACCCCGATGCCGATCAGCACGTCGCATTCGTGAACGGCGTAGTTGGCCGGCACGGTGCCGTGCATGCCGAGCATGCCCAGCGAGAGCGGCAGACGCTCGTCGAAGGCGCCCAGGCCCATGAGCGTGGTGGTGACCGGCGCCTGGATCAGGTCTGCGAGGGCGTGAAGCTCGTCTGAGGCGCCGGCGCTGATCACGCCACCGCCGACGTAGAGCACCGGCCGCTCGGCTTCGAGGATCGCCTGCGCCGCCGCCCGGATCTGCTTGACGTGGCCCTTGACGGTCGGCTTGTAGCCCGCCAGATGCAGGCTGTCGGGCGCCTTGTAGGTGAGCTCGCCGAGCAGGGCCGTGACCGGCACGTCGATCACCACGGGGCCGGGCCGGCCGGTCGAAGCGATGTGGAAGGCCTCGTGGATCACCCGCGGGATCTCGGCCGCGCTCTGCACGAGGTAGGAGTGCTTGACGATCGGCAGCGTGATGCCGGTGACGTCGGCCTCCTGGAAGGCGTCGGTGCCGATCAGGTCGGCCCGCACCTGGCCGGTGATGGCGACGATCGGGATGGAGTCGAGATAGGCGTTGGCGATGCCGGTGATCAGGTTGGTGGCGCCGGGACCGCTCGTGGCCAGGCACACGCCGACCTTGCCGGTGGCCCGCGCGTAGCCGTCGGCGGCGTGCACGGCGCCCTGCTCGTGGCGCACCAGGATGTGACGCAGCCTGGGGGCGTCGTAGAGCGCGTCGTANNGCCTCGAGCGAGGCGACGATGGCCTGCGAACCCTTCATCTTGGTCTGTGGCGTCATTGAAGGACTGCCCCCTTCTCCGCACCGGAGACGAGTTTGACATAGCGGGCCAGGTAGCCCGTGAGCTCGGGGCGCGGCGCCGCGGCGGGCTGCGCCGCGCGACGCCGCTCGAGTACCGCCGCCTCGACGTCCAGGGTGAGCGTGCGCGCCGGGATGTCGATGACGATGGTGTCGCCGTCTTCGATGAGGCCGATGACGCCGCCGGCCTGCGCTTCGGGAGCGACGTGGCCGATGGCGGCGCCTCGCGTGGCGCCGCTGAAGCGCCCGTCGGTGATCAGCGCCACATCCCTGTCGCGGCCCTGACCGGCGAGCATCGAGGTCGCCGAGAGCATCTCGGGCATGCCCGGAGCGCCCTTGGGCCCTTCGTTGCGGATGACGATCACCGAGCCGCTGCGAATGGCGCCGTCGGCGATCGCGGCTACCGCTGCACGTTCACTGTCGAACACCTGGGCGGAGCCGCTGTGGCGCAGCATCTCGTCGGCCACGGCGCCCTCTTTGACGACCGCGCCCGCGGGCGCCAGATTGCCGAACAGCACCGCCAGACCGCCGGTCGCGTGATAGGGCTTTTCGAGCGGGCGGATCACGTCGTCGTCGATGACGCGGGCGCCGGCGACGGCTGCGGCGATGGTGCCGCCCGCCACAGACAGCGCACCGCCGTCCATGAGCCCGGCGTCGACCAGGCGCTTCATGACCGCCTGGATGCCGCCGGCGCGGTAGAGGTCTTCCATGTGATGCGCGCCGGACGGCGCGATCTTGCAGAGGTGCGGCACGCGCGAGGCCACGTCGTTGATGCGCGAGAGCGAGAAGTCGAGACCGGCCTCGGTGGCGATGGCGGCCAGATGCAGCACGGTGTTGGTGCTGCAGCCCAGGCTCGCGTCGGCGGCCAGCGCGTTGCCCACCGCGGCGTCGGTCAGGATGTCGCGCGGCTTGAGGTCGGCGGCCAGCACGTCCATGACCGCCGCGCCGCTGTCTTTGGCGAAGCGCAGCCTTTCGCTGTAGGGCGCCGGAATCGTACCGTTCCCGGGCAGCGCCAGGCCGACGACTTCGGCCAGGCAGTTCATCGAGTTAGCGGTGAACATGCCGGAGCACGAGCCGCAGGTGGGACACGCCGCGCACTCGATGGCCTTGAGGCCCGCTTCGTCGAGCGTGCCCGCCTGGACCTGGCCGACGGCCTCGAAGACGCTGTTCAGGTCGATCGTGCGCCCGTCGAGGCGCCCGGCGAGCATCGGTCCGCCGCCGACCATGACGGCCGGCACGTTCAGGCGCACGGCGGCCATCAGCATGCCGGGCACGATCTTGTCGCAGCACGGCACGAGCACGAGGGCGTCGAAGGCGTGAGCCAGGGTCATCGACTCGACGGTGTCGGCGATCAGCTCGCGGCTGGGCAGTGAGAAATGCATGCCTTCATGGTTCATCGCGATGCCGTCGCAGATGCCCATGACGCCGAACTCGAACGGCACGCCGCCGGCTGAGCGTACGCCGGCCTTGACGGCCTCGACGATCGAGCGCAGGTGCATGTGGCCGGGCACGACTTCGCTGAACGAGTTGGCGATGCCGATGAAGGGGCGCTCCATCTCGGCGTCGGTCACTCCCAGGGCCCGCAGCAGCGCGCGGTGCGGGGCACGCGCCACGCCGCGCTTGATCTCGTCGCTTCTCACGATGCTCAACGCCTTTCACTTGGGAACCGTCGCGCCACGGCGCCCGACGCGACCGGAAGCCCGGCGACCGCCGGCTGGAGACGGCGCCCTGATGGACTG
>PKYM01000339.1 GCA_003132645.1 Actinomycetota bacterium
CGAGGCCCTTCGAGCCAACAGCATGTATCTTCGTGGCGAATTCACCGAAGCAAGCGAGGCCCTTCGAGAAGCCTTGAGGCTCGTCCAAGCCTGCGGCGCGGGGAACCTGGCGGTGACACTCCTAGGAGCCGTGGTGGACATTGACAGAGACCTCGGACGTTACACGGCCGCCCACGCGGGTGCCGTCACGTCCATTCGAGAGTGCGAACGCCTCGGTTTTGGGCACCTGCGACATATGTTCGATGAAAGCCTTGTCCGCCTAGCTTGCGCCGAGAGCGACGAGGCGCTTCACGTCAGCGAGTTCGAGCGGCTGGCTGCATGGCCACAGGTTGAGCAGGACGCGTTCTCGCTGTCCATTACGCTGCACGGCCTGGGCACGTCTCTGCGGCACGTCGGCTGTCTCGATGAGTCGCTTTCGGCTTACAAGCGCGCGGCCGAAACGGCCCGCGCCTTCGTCGCTCCGTCGCCCCACCTCGCAGCCGAAGCTGGCTGGCATTTTGTGGCTGGACTCGTCAATGGAACGACTGAGTGTGCCGCAGGTCTTGCGGACGTAGAGGAACAGTGCACGGCACTCGATCTCGCCTTCGTGGCAAACCAGTGCGTCTTCTTCCAAGCCGTCCTGGCAATGCGTCGCGGCGATGACNNGGCCACATCGACTTCTTGTGCCAGGAGTTCGCCCAGTGGCCGCGACTTGCAACCATGGCGCTCGCCGACGACAAGCTGGCGGATCTGAAGTCCGACATCATCGACGCGCTCGCGCACAGCCCGAAGTCCGTGCCCTTCCTCATAGAGCTCATGGGTTCGGACGACCTGCCCCTGCAGGGGCTGATCATTGAGTCTTGCGCGCAGCAGGACCCCGCGACCGTCGGGCTCGATCTCCTGAAGTGGGTTCGAAAACACGGCTCGGCGCGACAGCTCCGGTCGATGCGCAAGGCACTCTGTCTGGACCGCGGAGGCGGAGGAGGCGTCACCGCCGACCTCACCGCGAGAGAGCATCAGGTTCTGGGCCTGGTGGCAGCGGGGCGCCGCAACACGGAGATCGCGGCTGAGCTCTACCTTTCAGAGAAGACCGTGAAGACCCACATCAATCACATCTTCACCAAGCTTGGCGTGGCCGACCGCGTCCAGGCCGTCCTGTACTATCGTGCAAGCATCGACCCGGACGCCGGGCAAGATACAACCACGGGCTGATTCAGCCCCGAGGCGCGGTCGGTAGCCTCCCTCCAGCAACCAAATCGGAGGGGGGCCAATGGAATCATCCGCATCGATAGTCTTCATAGAATCGCAGCGCATGAGCCCACGCAAAAAGACGGTGATCGAGATCCTGCGAGACAACCCGGGTTTCGTCTCTGGTCAGGCGATCAGCGACTCACTCGGCATCTCGCGCAACGCAGTGCACAAGCACGTGAACACCCTGCGGGCGCGCGGCTTTCGTATCCTCGGCATCTCGCGACGCGGCTACAGGCTCGAAGAAGAGCCCCGCCGCCTGGTGATGCCGGTCGTGGCCAAGCTCACCCAGGCCGCAGCTCTGGGCAGCTCGTTCAGGTACTACGAGGAGATCGAGTCGACCAACGCCGAAGCTCGGCGTCTTGCCGCGGACGGCGCGCCCGAGGGCACTGTGATCGTCGCCGAGAGTCAGCTCAAGGGCCGGGGCCGCCTGGGCCGCACGTGGACATCGCCGCCCGGCAAGGGCCTCCTCTTCTCAGTGATCCTCAGGCCAGGCATCGCCATGACCGACGCCCACCTGCTGACCCTTACCGCGGGCGACGCCGTCGCTGAGGCCATCGAGGCTCAGGCGAAGATCCCCGTTCACCTCAAATGGCCCAATGACCTCATCGTCGACAACAAAAAGGCCGGGGGGATCCTTCTCGAGGTGTCCGGCGAGCAGGACCGCGTCGACTGGGTGGTCGCGGGCATCGGCATCAACGTCAACGTCGAGTTCGCCGAGTTGCCCGTGGCGCTCAGAAAGACGGCGATCTCCCTGAAGATGGCGACCGACAAGACCGTCGACCGCAGCGTGCTGCTGGCGCGGATCCTGCTCACGCTCGAAAGGGCCTACTTCGACTGCCTCTCGAATGGCTTCGAGCGCTCGCTGCGCGGCTTTCGCGAGCGCGACTACCTGCTGCACCGCAGCGTCAGCGTACAGACGCGGGAGGGCCCCGTGGTGGGCGAGGCGGCCGGCATCGACGACCGTGGCGCGTTGCTCGTCGAGCTCCCCGATCGCCACGTCCGGCGGTTTTATTCGGGTGACGTGACGCTGCATCAGTAGCACCGGCGGGGCGGGCTCTTTGACAAGGAGTCCGTCCCGCTCCTACATTGTCAACTCGCCGTGAACCAGATGAGTTGACAATTGCACTCCTCCCTCTCCACCCGTGATCTCGCCCTCGCGGCCCTGTTCGCCGCCTTGATCTCGGTCGGAGCTCTCGTTTCTATCCCTGTGTTCGGCCCCGTGCCACTCACGCTGCAGGTCTTGTTCGTGCTGCTTGCCGGCCTCGTCCTCGGCGCCCGCCTCGGCGCCCTGAGTGTCGTCGCCTACATCGTGGTCGGCTTCGCAGCGCCTGTGTACGCGCAAGGAGCCTCGGGTCCGGGCGCCCTGGTCGGGCCGGCCGGCGGCTACCTTGTGGGATTCGTGGCGGCGGCCTACATCGTGGGCTCTCTCGCCCAGCGTTCGAAGGCACAGACGTTGTGGCCACTGCTTGGCATCGCCCTCGTCGGCCTCGTGCCGATCTACGCGATCGGCGCCTCGTGGCTCGCCTGGCAGCTTCACACGACAGGGTTCGAGACCGTGGTCTGGGGAGGAATCGTGCAGTTCGTTCCGGGCGACGTGGCCAAGGCGGTCGCGGCCGCTCTGACGGCCCGCGCGCTTTCTAGCCTGCCGCTGGGTCTTCCTGCGCTCTCCCGACCCCGCTGAGGTCCGCCAAGGCCTCGCCGCGGAGACGGAGATTGATGCGGCCGCGCTCGTACTCGTCCATAAAGTGCGTCGCGCTGCCGTCGCGATAGGCGAGGTCCTTGTCTCGCAGAATGCCGGCCAGCACTTCGACCCAGTGCGCGTCGAGCAACGTGCCGGCCATGGAGCGCAGCTCCTTGAGTGCCTCGAACGAACTTAGCGCGCGCCGGTACGGACGATCCGAGGTCATGGCGTGATAAGTGTCGGCAACGGCGAGCATCTTGCTGGCGTCAGGGATCGACTCGCCGGTGAGGCCATGCGGGTAACCGCTGCCGTCCAGCCGTTCGTGGTGGTAGCGCACGATGTCTGCCACGTTCTGGTAGGCGGCGAGATGTGAGAGGACCTCGGCGCCCTTCTCGGGGTGCTGTCGGATGTACTTCCACTCGTCGTCGTCGAGCGTCGAATCCTTGCGCAGGATCGCATCGGGGGTGCCGACCTTGCCCAGGTCGTGCAAGAGTCCAGCCAGATGGATCTCCTCGGCCTCGGTCTCGCCTAGGCCCGCGGCTAGAGCCATGTCGCGGCAGTACAT
>PKYM01000013.1 GCA_003132645.1 Actinomycetota bacterium
CCAACGATCCCGGCCCGGGCTCGTTGACCTTCTACTACACGAACGAGCAGAGCGCGCGGCTGATGTTCTACCACGACCACAGCGACGGCATCACCCGGCTCAACGTCTACGCCGGCGAAGCCGCGCCGTACGTCCTGCAGGACCCCGTCGAGCAGAAGCTGGTGAACGGCGGCACGATCGGCACAACGACGGTCGCTGCCGGAACCGTGCCGGCGGCCCAGATCCCGCTGGTCATTCAGGACAAGACCTTCGTGCCCAGCATCAAGCAGCTCACCAACGAGGATCCCACCTGGAATATCGCCAAGTGGGGCACCACCGGCAGTCTCTGGCTGCCGCACGTCTACATGCCCAACCAGAACCCTGCCGATAGTCAGGGCGTCAACGCCGTGGGGCGCTGGGACTACAACTCGTGGTTCTACCCACCGATGGTGCCGCAGACGTTCGGTCCGGTCGCCAACCCGCTGGCCGGCACGAGCGCTGAAGAAGGGCCGTTCAACCCGGGCACCCCGACGCCGTCGATCGTCCCCGAGTCGTTCATGGACACGCCGCTTGTAAACGGCGTGGCTTACCCGTTCCTCAAGGTCGGCCGCCACGCCTACCGTTTCCGCATCCTCAACGCCAGCGACGACCGCACCTACAACCTGCAGCTCTACTACGCCAAGTCCAACGCCCCGATGTGGAACGCCAACGGCACGCTGAACAACGCCAATGCCGGTGAGGTGCCGATGGTCGCCGCGGCGGCCGGTACAGGTCTGCCGGCCAGCTGGCCGGTCGACGGCCGCGACGGCGGCGTGCCGAGCCCCGGCGCGGTCGGTCCGAGCATGATCCAGATCGGCAACGAAGGCGGTCTGCTGCCCGCGCCGGTCGTGCTCAAGAACACGCCGGTCGGCTACGAGTACTTCCGCCGGACGATCACCGTGCTGAACGTCACCAACCACACGCTGCTGATCGGTCCGGCCGAGCGCGCCGACGTGATCATCGACTTCTCCAAGGTGCCGACCGGTTCCAAGCTCGTCCTTTACAACGACGGACCCGCGCCGATCCCGGGATTCGACTCACGCCTCGACTACTACACCGGCGACCCCAACCAGACGTCGATCGGCGGCGCGCCTTCGACGATCGCCGGCTACGGCCCCGACACCCGCACCATCATGCAGTTCCGTGTGTCGGGCAAGGCGGCGGCTCCCTACAACCTGACCGCCCTGAAGGCAGCCCTGCCGGCCGCCTACGGCGCGAGCCAGCCCAAGCCGGTCGTGCCCGAAGCGGCCTACAACCAGGCCTTCGGCACCAGCTACACCAACCACTACATGCACGTCGTCGACTCGTCGCTCACCTTCACCCCCGACGGCGCGAGTGAGGTCAACAGCGTCGACGTCACCAACGGCGGGTCAGGCTACACGGCTCCCACCGTCACCTTCACGGGCGGCGGCGTCGGCACGGGCGCCGCAGCGACGGCGACCGTGTCGGGCGGCGTTGTCACCGCGCTCACCATCACCAGCCACGGCTCCGGCTACAACGCAGTGCCGACCGTCGCCATCACGGGCGGCGGAGGCAGCGGCGCCACGGCCACCGCGACCATCCTAGGCGGCGTGGTCTCCACGCTCACCCTCGGGGCGGGCGGCACGGGCTACGTCACCCCGACCATCGGCTTCAGCGGCGGCACCGGCAGCGGCGCAGCCGCCGCCGCGACCGTTACAGCCGGCGTGGTCACCGCGATCACCGTCACGAACCCCGGCTCGGGGTACACGGTGCTGCCGTCTGTCTCCATCACGGGCACAGGCACCGGGGCGACCGCGACGGCCAGCTTCGCGCTCACCCTGCCTCAGCAGGAAAAGGCCGTGATCGAGCAGTTCGACATCGACTACGGACGCATGAACGCCGTGCTCGGTACGGGCCTCGGTAACGGCGGCGCCTCGACCGGCACCGCCACGCCCTACTCCTTCGACGACACACCGACCGACATCATCCTCAACTCGTCCCTTGCGACCCAGATCGGCGCGCTGAACGACGGCACCCAGATCTGGAGAGTCGACCACCAGGGCGTCGACACCCACGCCATCCACTTCCACCTGTTCAACGTGCAGGTCATCAACCGCGTGGCCATCGACGGCACGCTGCTGGCGCCCGACCCCAACGAGCTGGGCTGGAAGGAGACCGTGCGCATGAACCCCGGCCAGGACGTGATCCTCGCCGTCAGGGCGATGGTCCCGACGCTGCCCTGGAAGCTCGGCAACAGCGTCCGGCTGCTGGAGCCCAGCATGCCGCTCAACGCCACGTTCACCGACGCCAACGGCGTGGCGGTCACCAACACACTCCAGGACTACGGCTGGGAGTACGTGTGGCACTGCCATCTGCTGAGCCACGAAGAAAACGACATGATGCGGCCGATGGTCTTCGAGGTCGCACCGGCAGCGCCGAGCGCACTGGGCGCCACGTCGGGCACCGGCTCAGTGGCACTCGCCTGGACCGACAACGCCACGCAGCCGGCAGCGACCATGTACATAGTCGAGCGCGCCACTAACATCGGCTTCACCGCCGGCGTGGTCGACATCGCCGTCAACAACGCGGCCGCCGTGGCGTACACCGACACGGTCGCGGCAGGGACCTACTTCTACCGGGTGCGGGCCGAGAACGCCGCGGCCTACTCCCCCTGGTCCAACATCGTGAGCGCCGCGTCACTGTGAGGCGGCAGCAGGCCGAAAGGCACGCGAGACACTAGGAAGACGCTCTCGGGAGGGAGGGGGAGACCCCTCCCTCCCCTTTCTTTCGTTTCGTCGGGCGGCGGCTAGAAGGCCTTCACCATCCGTACGAGAGTGCCCGGGCCCGAGGCGCTCCGGCCCGCGGCGCCCCGGGCGGCGGCGTGCGAGCGCACCTCGACCTCGTCCATCAGGTGATGGATGAGAAACAGCCCGCGGCCGTGAGCGCTCTGAGGGTCGGGCCGGGAGCGCACATCGAGGGCNNTGCACGTCGGCCCGCACAGTGACCGTGCCCGCGACGTCGCCGCCGTGCATGAAGGCGTTGACGAACGCTTCGTCGGCGGCCAGCAGCACGTCTCTCACGGCGCTGCGCGGCACCTTTCGGGCGGCCAGGTGCTCGGCCAGCGCGACGCGCAGATGCCGCGCCGACGCGCGGACGAGCGGCAGTTGCAGAGTCACTTCTGGGCCAGGATCCACCGATCTCGCCCGTTCACGTTCAGACATATGCCCACGGATATGCTCNNCTCGGGAGAGGGGCCGACCGCGCGTAAGCTAAACAGACAACACCGGGGGCCTCTGTGCGCAGTTCGTCTGCGCCCGGGCAACGGTTAGCGCGACGGGCCCGAGCGACAGACTGAGCTTTGCCACGATCGGCCCGCGTCGAGCCGGCAGGGGG
>PKYM01000218.1 GCA_003132645.1 Actinomycetota bacterium
ATGGCCTGCCCGGGCGGCTGCCTGGGCGGCGGCGGCCAGCCGATCCCCACGAGCGACGCCATCCGCGCCGCGCGCGCCAAGGTGATCTACTCCGAGGACTCCTCGTATGCCGTGCGCAAGTCGCACGAAAACAAGGCCGTCCTGCGCACTTACGCGGAGTTCCTCACCGACGGGCCCTGCGGNNGAGACGACGACGGGCGCCTGGCGGCGGCCGCCGTCGTCTCCGCGCTCCAAGACCAGGACCGGCCCAGGAGCAATGACGAAGGCCAAGAACAATGACGAAGGCGGGAGCGCCCCAGGCGCCCCCGCCTTCGTATTCTGACTCCACACGGGCAACGCCGTCGTAGCGGTGCTACCCTTGTACCTCAAAAGGTTCAAAGGCAAGGGCCGCACCGCAAGCGCCGCACCGCGAGCGCCCAGGTCTCGCGGGCCTCGCGCCACCTGGATGACCGAAAAGCTACCGACATCNNGACGCAGCGGCGTCGCAGGACGCGGCCGCCCCGAAGGGCGCAGCGGCCAACGGCCAGCCGAAGTTCTACGACCTGTACCGCGAGCCCGTCGACATCACCCCTCTGACCGCCGAGGAGCGTGCCACGCTGCGCCTCATCAACCAGCGCGTGGCCGCCCTGCCTACCCTGGACGACGTCATAGATCTCCTCTTCGAGCGCACCGCGGGCATCTTTCCGTTCGACCGTCTCGGTCTTTCGTTCGTCGAAGAAGACGGCCGTCGCGTCGTGTCGCGTTACGTGCGAGCCACCTACGACAAGACGCTCCTGGGCAGGGGCTACAGCGAGGACCTGCGCGACAGCTCTCTCGAACGCGTCCTCTCCCGCGGCACACCGCGCATCATCGCCGATCTCGAAAGCTACCTCGCCGCGCACCCGCGCTCCCGCTCCACCAGGCTGCTCGTGCGCGAAGGGGTGCGCTCGAGCCTCACCTGTCCGCTCATCGTCGAGGGCCGCGTCGTCGGCTTCATGTTCCGCAGCTCGCGGCAGTTGAACGCCTACGACCAGCATCACGTCGAGCTGCAGATGGCCCTCACCGAGCGCCTGAGCCAGGCCGTCGAAAAGGCCTGGCGCATAGAGCAGCTCACCACGGCCAACCACAACTACCTGGAGATGCTGGGCTTCGTCAGCCACGAGCTGAAGAACCCGGTGGCCTCCATGGTGACCGACGCCCGACTACTGGCCGACGGCTATCTCGGGCCGCTCGAAGACCAGCAGAAGGCCAAGCTCGAGCGGCTCATCTCCAAGGGCAAGTACCTGCTCGACCTGGTGCGCGAGTACCTCGACCTGGCGCGCGTCGAGGGCGGCGAACTTCATATCTCCCTGCAGTGCGCCGTGCCCTTCGTCGAGCGAGTCGTCGAGCCGGTTCTCGAGCTGGTCGGCCCCCAGATTGAGGCGGCCGGCATGACCCTCGAGACCGAGCTGCCTGCGCCAGGGCCTTCCGCAGCCGGGCCGCTTGCCGCCGGATCACCCGCAGCCACGTCCCTCACGGCCGACTGCGATCCCTCGCTGCTGACCATCGTGCTGGTGAACCTGCTGAGCAACGCGATCCACTACGGCAAGTCGGGCGGCGGCCTGCGACTCACGGTCGCGCTCGACGCGGGACGGCTGCGCGTCTCTGTATGGAACGAGGGCCCGGGCTTTGAGCGCGCCGACCGCGGCCGCCTGTTTCGCAAGTTCTCGCGCCTGGGGACCCCGACGAGCGACCAACGGCGAGGCACCGGCCTGGGCCTGTACAATTCGTGGCGCATCATCCAGCTCCACCACGGCCACATTCGGGCCGACTCCCGGCCCGGAGAGTGGGCCGAATTCATCTTCGAGATCCCGCAACCGCTCTGCGCGGCCGACATCGCCGACGAGCTAGAGACGAGTGAGTGAAGCATGACCACGAAGACCGACACAGCGCCAGCTACGTTCATCGACGAAGGCGCCATCATCAGCGCGCTGATTGGTGGCGCCCGAGTCGACGCCGGCCGCATCCGCGAGATCTTCGCCAAGGCTGCCGAGGCCGACGGGCTCACCCTCGATGAGGTGGCGGCGCTGACGACCATCAGCGACCCCGAGCTGCTCGCCGAACTGTTCGCCACCGCCCGCAGGGTCAAGGAGGACATCTACGGCAAGCGCCTCGTGCTCTTCGCGCCGCTGTATGTCTCGAACCTGTGCGAGAACGACTGTCTGTACTGCGCCTTCCGGGTGCGCAACAAGGAGCTCAAGCGGCGTGCCCTCACCCAGGAGGAGATCCGCCACGAGGTCGGCATCCTGGTCGACCAGGGCCACAAGCGCGTCCTGCTCGTGGCCGGCGAATCCTACCCCAAGCAGGGTTTCCAGTACGTGCTCGACGCGGTGGCCAGCATCTACGAGGTCAAGCGCGGCAACGGCGAGATCCGCCGCGTGAACGTCAACGTGGCGCCGCTCACAGTCGACGAGTTCCGGGCGCTCAAGGCGACCGGCATCGGCACCTACCAGCTCTTCCAGGAGACCTACCATCGCGAGACTTACAGCAAGGTCCACTTGGGCGGCCGCAAGAAGGACTACGACTGGCGCGTCACGGCCATGGACCGCGCTCAGGAGGGCGGCATCGACGACGTCGGCATCGGCGTGCTGTTCGGCCTGTTCGACTGGCGCTTCGAGGTCCTGGCCATCCTGCAGCACATCCGTCACCTCGAGGAGACCTGCGGCGTCGGCCCGCACACGATCAGCATGCCGCGTCTCGAGCCGGCCATCGGCTCGGGCATCGCCAGCCAGCCGCCGCACCCCGTTTCCGACCTGGACTTTCGCAAGATCGTCGCCATCCTGCGGCTCGCGGTGCCCTACACCGGCATGATCATGAGCACCCGCGAAGGGCCCAGCCTGCGCCGCGAGAGCTTCGCCCTGGGCGTCTCGCAGATCTCGGCCGGCAGCCGCACCAACCCGGGCGGCTACACCGAAGACACCGTGTCCGACATGGAACAGTTCCAGCTCGGCGACCACCGCACCCTCGACGAGGTCATCCGCGACGTTGCCGAGATGGGCTACATCCCGTCATTTTGCACCGCCTGCTACCGCCTGGGCCGCACGGGCGCCGACTTCATGGACCTGGCCAAGCCCGGTGAGATCAAGCATCACTGCGACCCCAACGCGCTCTCGACGTTCCTCGAGTATCTCGAAGACTATGGCTCAGTCGAGACGGCCGCCGAAGGCGAGAAACTGATAGCCGAGACCATCGAGACCATGAGCGAGCGCGAGCGCGCGACCTCGACCAAGCTCATCGACCAGGTGCGCCACGGCCAGCGTGACTGCCTGATCTAGAGTCGATCCCGCCAGAGGCTATGGGCACAAGAAAGGCGCCGCCGACATCAGTCGGCGCCGCAAGAGAAAGGAAACAGGACCCATGAGCGATAGTCACAAGATCCTCGCCGTCCACATCACCGACCGCATGAAGGACGCCGCCGCGGTGCAGAAGGTCTTCACCGAGTTCGGCTGCAACATCAGGACGAGGGTCGGCCTGCACGACGTGACCGGCGACGTCTGCGCCCCGGGCGGCGTCGTGATCCTCGAGCTCGTAGGTCCGACCACAATCACCGGCGAGATCGCCGGCCGCCTGAGCGCCATCACCGGCGTCGAGGTGCAGAAGGTCGAGTTCGTCCATGGCGCGGCCTGAAATAGGCGGGAGATCGCGCCCGAACGAGCGCGTCCGAACGAGCGTGTCTGAGTGAGAGCGCCCGAGTGATCGCATCCGCGTGAGCGCCGAGTTTCGCATCGAAAGCGACCTGCTGGGCGAAGCCCCGGTCGAAGCCGACGCGCTCTACGGCATCCACACCGTGCGCGCCCGGGAGAACTTTCACCTGACGGGGCGGCCGGTGCACGGCGAGCTCGTCCGTGCCTACGGCACGGTCAAGCTCGCCGCCGCGCTGGTGAACCGCGAGCTCGGTGTGTGGGCGGCCGACCCGGCCAAGGCCGACGCCATCGAACGGGCCTGCCGCGAGGTCGCCGACGGGCTGCACGACGACAAGGTAATCGTCGAGCGCCTGCAGGGCGGCGCCGGCACGTCGACCAACATGAACGTCAACGAGGTGATCGCCAACCGCGCGCTGGAGCTGCTCGGCGAGCCGCACGGCGCCTACGGGCGGGTGTCGCCGCTCGACGACGTCAACCTGCACCAGTCGACCAACGACACCTTCCCCACCGCCCTGCGGCTCGCCGCCATTCGGCTGCTGCACGACGTCGAGGAACAGGTGATGGGTCTGCAGGAGGCCTTCCAGGTCAAGGAGAAGGAGTTCGCCCACGTCGTCAAGGTCGGACGCACCCAGATGCAGGATGCGGTGCTGACCACGCTGGGTCGTGAGATGGGCTCGTATGCCGAGTCTCTCAACCGCGACCGCTGGCGCATCTACAAATCCGAGGAGCGGCTGCGCGTGGTCAACCTCGGCGGCACCGCCATCGGCACCGGTTTCGGGGCGCCACGCCAGTACATCTTCCGCGTGGTCGACACGCTGCGCGAGCTCACTTCGATCGGCTTCGCGCGTGCGGAGAACCTCACCGAAGCTACCCAGAACGCCGACGTGTTCGTCGAGGTCTCCGGCATTCTCAAGGCCTGTGCCGTGTCGCTGCTCAAGATCTGCTCCGACCTGCGCCTGCTGTCGAGCGGCCCCGAAGCCGGCTTGGGCGAGATCCACCTGCCGGCGCGCCAGGCCGGCTCGTCGATCATGCCGGGAAAGGTCAATCCCGTGATCCCCGAGGCGGTCAGCCAGGCGGCCATGACGGTCATGGGCTACGACGCCATCATCGCCCAGGCCGCGGCCGCGGGCAGTCTCGAGCTCAACCCGTTCCTGCCGCTCATCGCCGCCTGCCTGCTCGAGACCCTTCTCCTGTTGGAGCGCGCCTGCCTGATGCTGCGCCGCTACTGTGTCGAGGGCATCACGGCCGACGAGGCGGCCTGCCGCAGGCACGTCGACGCCTCGTCGGCCGCCGCCACCGCCCTGGTGCCCGAGATCGGCTACGACGCTGCCTGCGAGATCGCCAAGCGGGCGGTCTCGCTCGGGCAAAGCGTCCGCGCGGCCGCCGTCGATGGCGGCTACGTGACCGGCGAGCAGTTCGACGAGCTGCTCACGGCCGAGTCGGTCGGTCGGCTCGGCATGCCGGGCCCGTCGACGCGGAGCG
>PKYM01000221.1 GCA_003132645.1 Actinomycetota bacterium
CGCCACATAGCCATAGACCCCGAACACCAACGCCGTTGCCGGCGCGCCGGCAGCGGTGAGCACCCAGACGTCGCCACCCAGCGCCAGCATACCGAGGGAACACAACAGGATGAAGCGCCAGAGGCGATGTTCGAGGACGGTCCGCGCCAGCAGGACCAGGACCCAGGTGAGCAGCGCCAGCCCGGCCACCATGACCACCACAAAGAGGGCGAGCAGAAGGGCCGACGTGGGGGCCGCCCCGCCGCTCACGATGGTGCGATGCGTGGGCGATCCGAGCGCCCGCGCGAGAGACGCCACGGCGGAGATCGTGACGATCGCGTCGGCGATCGCGCTCGGCACCAGCGGGATCATGAGCAGCATGTGCACCACGATGCCCCACACCCCGACGCCGGGCGGCTCGGGGCGCTGTGGCTCGGGCGGGTCGGCGCCGAGATGGAACCTGATCTTCTGGGCCTCGCCGCCCACTCTGCGGCTAGGCCTTCAGCGCCGCGTGGACCAGACCCGGAACCTCGTCGGGGCGATGAGCCACCGGCACTCCGGCGGCCACGAGGGCCTCGGCCTTGGCCGCCGCCGTGCCGCGCCCGCCGCTCACGATGGCGCCGGCATGTCCCATGGTCTTCCCCGGCGGCGCGCTGAAGCCGGCGATGTAGGCGATGACGGGCGTGCTCATCTGCTCGTGGACATAGACCGCGGCGCGCTCTTCGTCGTCGCCGCCGATCTCGCCGATCAGCACCACGGCGCAGGTCGCGGGATCGGCCTCGAACAGGGCGAGACAGTCGAGAAAGCCCACGCCGTGGACCGGGTCGCCGCCCATGCCGACCACCGTGGTCTGCCCGAGGCCGGCCTGGGTGAGCTCGTTGACGATCTGGTAGGTGAGCGTGCCGCTGCGGCTCACGATGCCCACCGGCCCGGGCGCGAAGATGTCGGCCGGCATGATGCCGACATTGGCGCCACCGACCGAGACGAGGCCGGGGCAGTTGGGCCCGACGAGGCGCACGCCGCGCCGCTCGAAGGCGGCGACGACCGGCATCATGTCGTGGACCGGAATGCCCTCTGTGACGCAGACGGCCACCTTGACACCGGCTTGGGCGGCCTCGAGGAGCGCCGCGGCGGCGGCCGATGCCGGCACGAACTGTACGGCGACGTCGGCGCCGGTGGCCGCCACCGCGGCCGCGACGTCGCCGAAAACGGGCACGCCGGCGATCGTCTGGCCCGCCTTCTTGGGTGACGTGCCGGCCACGACCGTCGTGCCGGCCGCCAGCATGCGCTCGGTGTGAAACGAGCCCTCGCGCCCGGTGATGCCCTGTACGACGACGCGGCTCGCCTTGTCGACCAGGATCGCCATCTCAGACCTTTCCGGGACCGGCGGGTGCGCCGTCGTCGGCGTCCGGCCGCGCGGCGCTGCCGGCTGCGGCGGCGACCGTCGCCTGCACCGCCTGCCAGACGGTCTCGGCAGCCTGCACGCCGGGCAGCCCGGCCTCGGCGACGATGCGTCGGCCTTCGGCGGCCCCCGTGCCGTCGAGCCGGACGACCACCGGCAGCCCGGCCACGCTCGCGCCCTTGGCGCCCAGCACATTCACCAGGGCGTGGGCGACTTCGTCGCAGCGCGTGATGCCGCCGAAGATGGTGACGCAGAGTGCCCGCACACGCTGGTCGGCGAGGATGAGGTCGAGGGCGGCGGCGATGCGCGCTTCGCGGGCGCCGCCGCCTACATCCAGGAAGTTTGCGGCCCCGCCGCCGGCCTCGGCGATGAGGTCGAGCGTGCTCATCACCATGCCGGCGCCGTTGCCCAGCACGCCGATGTCGCCGTCGAGCGAGACGTAATTGATGCCGGCCTGGGCGGCGCGCAGCTCGCGCTCGTCGGCGTTGGTCTCGTAAGCGCTCCATTCGGGATGGCGAAAAGTCGCGTTGCCGTCGAGGGTGATCTTGGCGTCGAGCGCCAGCAGCCGCTCGCCGCAGACGCACAGGGGATTGATCTCGACGAGCGTGGCGTCGTGGGCGCAGAAGAGCTGCCAGAGGTCGCGCACGAGCTCGGCGAACTGCGTGGCCAACCCGCCGCTGAAACCGGCCCAGTCGACGAGCTCGGCGATCTGGGCGTCCTGCAGCCCGTTCAGGGGGTCGATGTGGCGGCGCATGAGCGCCTGCGGTTCGTCGCGGGCGACACCTTCGATGTCGACTCCGCCACGAACCGAGAACAGCAGCAGGGGACGCTTGGCGGCGCGGTCGACGGCCAGGGCGAGGTAGAGCTCGCGCTGGAAGTCGATGGCCTCTTCGAGCAGCACGCCGACGACCTGCTTGCCGCGGATCGTCATGGCCATGATCTCGGCGACGTCGCGGGTGAGCTCGTCGCGGGTGCGGGCCACGCGCACGCCGCCGGCCTTGCCGCGACCGCCGGTGAGCGCCTGCGCCTTGACCACCAGCGGCAGACCCAGCGAGTCGGCAACCTCGAGCGCGTCGGGACCCTGCGGATGGATCATCCACGAACGCGCGACCGGGATGCCCCCGGCGGCGAAAAGCTGCTTGCCCTGGTATTCGAAGAGGTCCATGCGATCGCTCTAAGCGTATAGTGCCCACGGGTCAAGTGCACGATTCCACGGCGTGCCGACCAGATGACGTTAGCACGTGGGCAACGATCGACGAGACGGAAGGCAGGGCATGGGCGGCAGCGACCGATGAGTGACTCCGGACGACTCGCGACCGACCTGCGCGCGGCGGCGGCGCGCCTCGCGCGGGCGCGCCGCGTCGTGGTCTACAGCGGCGCCGGCGTGTCGAAGGAGTCGGGCATCTCGACCTTCCGCGACCCGAGCGAGGGCCTCTGGGCAAAGTACGACCCCATGGAGCTCGCCACCGCCGAAGCCTACGCGCGCGATCCAGCCTTTGTGTGGGCCTGGTACATGGACCGTTTCGGGCTGATCGAGCAGGCCCAGCCCAACCCGGGCCACGCGGCCCTGGCCGAGCTCGCCGACCTCGTGCCGCTCACCATCGTGACCCAGAACATCGACGGACTGCACCAGCGCGCCGGCTCGTGCGACGTGATCGAGCTGCACGGCAGCGCCCTGCGGTTCAAGTGCCTGACCGGGCGCCACACCGGGCTCTCGCTGGCCGACCTCGCGGGCAGCGACGAGGCTCCGCCTCGCTGCCCCCACTGCGGCGAGATCGTGCGACCCGACGTGGTCTGGTTCGGCGAGGCGCTGCCGACCGCGGCGCTCGAGCGGGCGTTCGAGCTGGCCTCGCGCTGCGAGGTGCTGCTGGCTGTGGGCACGTCGGGAGTCGTCTACCCCGCCGCCATGGTGCCGGTGCTGGCCCAGCAGGCGGGCGCCACCGTGATCGACGTCAATCCCGAGCCCGACGCGATCGCGAACATGGCCGACTGGTTTCTGCAGGGCCCCGGCGGCGAAGTACTGCCGCGGCTGGTGGCCGAGGTCAAACGACTCTGCGAAGAGGGTTAGTCGGGCCGCCTGAGCTCGGCGCCCGGCCTCAGGTTGGCGGCGGCGCGCCGCACGACTTCGTCGATACGCCGCTTTTGCGTCTCGGCACGCTTTGCCTGAAGCACCCAGGCGACGAATGCCCGCCGATGCGACGGCGGCCAGGTGCGCCAGCGCTCGGCGGCCTCAGGCACCTTCGCGAGCGCTTGCTCGAGGTCGTCGGGAGTCTCATCGACGAGCCGCGCCGTGAGGTCGTCCCAGGCGCCGTTGGCCTTGGCCACCTCGACCGCCGCCATGCCGGCCGACATCATGCGGCCCTCAGCCACAAGCCTTTCGACCCGCTGCTTGTTGCTGGGCGACCATTGGCTCGTCGCCTTGCGCGGGCTGAAGCACAGGGCGTGACTGCGCTCGTCGATGCGGCGCAGCAGACCGTCGATCCAGCCGAAGCAGAGCGCCTCTTCGACGGCCTCATCGAGCGACACACAGGGCTCCGCGACGTGCTTCTTCAAGAAGACGAGCCAGATCTCGCTGCGCTCGGCGTGGTGTGCGGCAAGCCAGGCGCGCCACGCCTCGCGGTCGGCGGCAAAGAAGGTCTCGGTGATCGCTTTCACGCCGGCATCATTCCCCTGCCGCGCGAGGCGCTTGCGTTGCGGCAGCCGGTCCGCGACGCCGCGACTCTGAGCGACGCCGTAACGCCCCAGCCTTCGCAGGGTCGCACTGCCCTACACCCCAAGCCCCTCCGCAAGGTAGGCCAGCGAACGCCGCGCGTAACGGTCGCGCAACTCGGCGCGCGGCTTGAGGTCGTCGTCTGTGACTTCGCGCACCACCTTGGCCGGCGAGCCGACGATGAGGCTGCGCGGCGCGAAGACCTTGCCCTGCGTCACCAGAGCCCCGGCGCCGACGATGCACTCGTCGCCGATCTGGCAGCCGTTGAGCAGGATGGCGCCCATGCCGATCAGGCAACGCGCGCCGACGGTCGCGCCGTGCAGGGTGACGTTGTGGCCGATCACGCAGTCGGGCCCGACGGTGATCGGGAAGCCCGGGTCGGTATGGGCCACGGAGTTGGCCTGGAAGCTCGTGTGGGAGCCGAGCTGGATGCGTTCGACGTCGCCGCGTAGCACTGCGCCGGGCCAGACGTTGGCGCCTTCGTCCAAGACCACGTCGCCGATCAGCACCGCGGTCGTGAAGACAAACGCCTCGCGACCGAGCTGCGGGGACTTTCCTGCGAAAGCAAACAGCGGCATGGGCGGGAGTATAGCGCACGGTCTGACGCCCGGTCCCGTGGGTAGGATGGCGCCAAGCAACCCCGGAGGGACAAAGATGAAGTTCGTGCACGCGGCCACGCGCACCACCGACCTCGACGCCGCCATCCGCTTCTACGAGCAGCTCGGCATGCACGAGGCGCGGCGCAGCGAGCTCAAGAAGGCCCGGGCGACGTTGGTCTTCATGGAGCCACCCGAGGGCAACTTCGCGATCGAGCTCGTCCACAACTGGAACCAGACCGAGTCCTACAACGGCGGCAACAGGTTCGGCCACTTTGCCTTCGACGTCGAGGACCTCGACACGATCTACGCCGCCCTCATCGCGGCCGGCGCCGGCGACGTCGGCCGCCCGCCCGCCGGGCTCGAGGGTGATCGCCCGCGCATTGCCTTTGTGGCCGACCCCGACGGCACGTGGGTCGAGCTCATCGAGCGCTGAGACAGACCGGCGCGAGGTCGACGACTGGAATTGCCGCCGCGCCGACCCGGCAACGGGATTGCCACCGCTCGGACCGGGCAACCGTCTCGCTATGGATCTGCGCGAGTGGGCGGCGGCCCAAAACCCGTCATGGCACGTGATCGTGCCGCCTGCCGCCTGTCTGCTCGCTCAAGCGAAGGGAGATGCGATGTATGCGAGGATAGCTCGCTTCGAAGGCGGCTCAGAGATCTTCCAGCACGAGGCAGAGCGGCTTCGCCGGGACATCGACGCGACCAAAGCGGGATCCGGCGACCCCTCGATGGCGGCGCTGAGCCGTGTGGTCGAGCGGGTCCTCATGCTCGCCGATCGCGAGACCGGCAAGGCGACGACGATCGTCTTCTGCGAGACCAAGGAGAAGCTCCTCGAGGCAGACCGCCTGCTGGACGCCATGTCGCCGCAAGGTGAGGGCCGGCGTACCGCGGTCGAACGCTACGAGGTGATAGCCGACGAGTCGCCGAGCGCGGCGATCAAGGCCGCCTGAGGAAGTCGACTAGGGCGTGGTGACGACGGGCACCTCGACGACCTCGTCGCGCCAGAGTACCCAGGGGCCCGTACCGTTGCGCGCGAACACAGCGTAGCGGTACGCGCGCCCCGGTTCGACGCCGCGGTCACGAAACGAACCTGTGTCGGCGTCGTAGACGATGCGCCACGGCCCGGGGGCGTCGGGCTCTGGCCCAGGTGGCGCGACGTTGACAGCGGCATCCGCGAGTCGGGGACGGGCGACGCCTAGCTCAGGCTCGGTCGCGTCGGCGGCGAGGGCTTCAGCAGCAACGGCAGCGGCCCGCAGGATGCGCACGCGCAGCAGGGTCGAGCCGGGGTAGTCCCAGCCGAAAACGACAGTCCCGTTCGCGACCGGCCCCAGGCGCAGGCGAAAGACGCTCACGTCGGTTTCGACGCGCTTGGAGAGGTCGCTCACGAGCCGCCCAAGGCGGTTTCGCCAGGGCTCATCGGGACGGTTTCGGCGGGGTTCATCGTTGTGGTATCCTACCCCCCGCGTCGCTGCGGGATCGTCTCATGGCAGCATACGCAGAGCTGGACCGCGGTATCGAGGTCTGAATCCTCGTCCCGCAGCCAGCTTTTCCCCACCGGGGCGCATTCGTCTAGGGGCCTAGGACGCCGCCCTCTCACGGCGGTAACACCGGTTCGAATCCGGTATGCGCTACCACCTTCTTCGGCCGTAGATGCAGGGGTTTTGTGCATTCTGCGCCGGTCACAGGGGGGCCCCAGAAGCCCGCTTGCAACCCGTTTGCAACCGAACGTTGCGCTAGAGGGTGTACGGTCCCGGTACATCCTTTACACAGTGGCTCCGGCAGGTGCGTGACAGTTCAAGACGCGGTTCCGGTACCTGGGCGACACCGACTCCGTTACCTGTGCGACACCTCTGAGGCTCCTGCGGCGCCACACCTCTCTCGATAATGGCGCCCAGCGTCCGGGCCGCGGGCGCGACGCGGGCGCGGCTCATCATGTAGCACTCCATCGTCCCTCCCTGGCTGGTAGTGTGGCGCCGCCCATCCGTCTTACGACGGCGAGCCGACGGCGTCGGCGGCCGACACGAGCGTGAAGTCGGCCGCGGGCACTGGCTTGCCGAACAGGTAGCCCTGGACCTCATGACAGCCCTTGGCGCGCAGGAAGGCAACCTGCTGCCAGGTCTCGACCCCCTCGGCGATGACCTGCAGGCCCAGGTTTCGTGCCAGGTCTATGACGGCCACGGCGATGGCGCAATCGTCTGAGTCGTCGGGCAAGGCGCTCACGAACGAGCGATCGATCTTAAGGCGGTCGATGGGCAGCTGGCGCAGGTGCGTCAGCGACGAGTAGCCGGTGCCAAAGTCGTCGAGGGCGACGCTCACGCCCATGGCGGTGATCTCGACCAGAGTGCGAGCCGCCGCCTCGGGATCGGCCATGATCGCGGTCTCGGTGACCTCGAGCTCGAGCAGTTGCGGCGGCAGGCCCGACTGAGCCAGGGCGTCAGCGACCATCGCGGCGAGGCCGCGCTGCTGAAACTGCCGGGCCGAGAGGTTGACGGCCACCCGTATGCCATTGTGGTAGGTGTGCTCCCAGGCAGCCCCCTGTGCGCAGGCCTCGCGCAGCACCCATTCGCCAATGGGCTGCATCAGTCCGGTCTCTTCGGCGAGCGGGATGAACAAGTCGGGCGCCACCAGGCCGCGCTGCGGGTGGTTCCAGCGCAGCAGCGCCTCGCAGCCAATGGTGCACATCGTGGTGAGGTCGGTCTGGGGCTGGTAGTAGACGACGAACTGGCGCTCTTCGAGGGCGCGGTGCAGGGCACTGGTGAGCGCCAGGCGGTCATCGACGCGGCCGTTCATGGTCAACGCATAGAACTGCTGGCAGTCGCCGCCCAGCTTCTTGGCGCCGTGCATCGCCGTCTCGGCATTGTCGAGCAGCACCTGGGCGTCACCGCCGTCGCTCGGATAGAGCGCCAGGCCGATGCTGGCCGTGAGCCACAGCTCGTGATCATCGATCAGCCACGGCTCGGCGAAGCACTGCGCAAGACGCCTGGCGACGGCGAAGCCGTCGTTACTACCCGCCAGGCCGGGCAGCAGCACGGCGAACTCATCACCGCCCCAGCGCCCGACCGTGTCCTCGCCGCGCGCGTTGCCCTGCAGGCGCTCAGCGACGGCCTGCAGAAGACGGTCTCCGCCGGCATGACCGATCGCCTCGTTGACGCCCTTGAAGCGATCGAGGTTGACAAGCGCGACGATCGGCTTGCTCGTCGCGCGCGCCGCCTGCGCCAAGGCCTGGCGCAGGCGGTCACGAAACAGGGTGCGGTTGGGCAGTCCCGTGAGAGTGTCGTTGAAGGCCAGTCGTTCGATGAGCTCCTCGGCGCGCTTGGACTCGGTCGTGTCCCACAGCACGCAGATGCCGCCGCTGGTCTCACCCGAGTCGTCTCGCAGCGGGCTCACCTCGCCTTGCAGCCAGACCTCGTCGCCGCTAGGGCTGAGTGTGTAGGGGCCGTTGTAGGGGCAGGTCTCTCCTTGCAGGGCCGCCTGGTAGAGCGGCAGCAGACTGGGGTCTTCTGCGGAGGTGAGGTCATGTCCTATCAGATCCTCGTGCGCCCTCCTGACCATCTTCGCCAATCGGTCGTTGCATTCGGTGACCACCAAATGGCGATCGAACATCATGACGCCGATCGGAGACTGCTCGAAGAGCACGCGCAGCCGCTGGCTCGATTCGCGTAACACTTCTATCGTCGCCACGCGCTCGCTTACGTCGTGCAGCACGAGGACGTGGCCGTCGGCGCGGCGCGAAGAGCCCTGGCGGGAGACTGTGATCTCGAGGTGCCGCTGGCTGCCGTTGGCTCCGAGCACGGTCGTCTCGAAGCTCCCTTGCTCGGCGGCATCCAGGTCTGACAGCGACCTGTGAACAAGGGCCTCGCCGGCGAGAAGATCGATCAGCGGCCTGCCGACCAGCGTGGTGGCGACCGGCGCCAGCAGCTCCTCGGCGGCGCGGTTGGCCTCGAGCACCCGGTCGTGTCCGTCGATGACCAGCACGCCGTCGCGCAGCTCACCCATGAGGGCGTCGTGAGCCGCCACGACAAGCGCGGGAAAGACATCGAACATCTGCAGGCGCGAGAGGCCGAGAGCGACCAGGGCGGCGCTTGCCACGATCGCCAGCGGCGTGAGGTCGAGGGTTGTCAGTGGACCAAGAGCGTGCGGCAGCAGGTGGAAAACGGTGAGGGCGTTGACCGCCGCGGGCAGGGCGACTGCAGCGACGAAGGCGAGCCCCTGGCCGTTCAGCGGTCGCACGCGGCGAAAGACCGTGGCGAGCAGGACGATCGAGCCGCCCGCAAGACAGGTGTAGGAGTAGGCCCAGTGCACCCAAAACCAGGGGCCGTACTGGAAGGACAGCTCGCGCACGCCGTCGATGGTGACGATGCCTACGTGGCGCCAGAACAGCGGCAGGGCGGGCGCCAGCACCACACAGGCCATGGTGGCCAGCGGCACTAGGTAGAAGGGGGCGATCGTGAGGGCCGAACGACGGCGCATCACCCCTGAGTAAAGGAGGCTGAAGAGCAGCCAGCTGGGCGGCACGACGACGACGCCGACGTAGTTGAGCCGCTCGAAGAACAGCTTGGCGGTCAACGACGAGGAGGAGAGCTCCGCGGCGTAGGCGGCACACCAGAACCCGGCTGCCGTCATGACCGCCACAAAGCAGAGGGAGCCGGGCACCGAACGACGTTGCCAGGCAAACAGAGCGATGACGGCAGACCCCGCTGCCGCAAGGATGGTTAGGACAACGAAGGCGACCAGCAAGCTTGTCACCCGGGCCACCTCCTGTCTGCGGATCCCGCCATGCCAGGTAGTCATCGACAGGAATCGATGCTGCCTTGAGGCACAACCCCCGCCGTTCCTATGCCAACGCCCGGTTGGCCGGCTTCCCGCCACTGCTTGGCTTGGCACATGCGCCGGTCGCGGCGCGACGCACTCATCGCAGAGGGGAGCGGTCCTCGTTTGCAGACGGCGGCGGACAGAACACCCTGACCTGTCCCGCTCGTCTTCCTCCTGCACAGGGCGCCATGGCCGACAAGTAGCCGACCGGCGACGAACTGCTGACGGTCAGGGAGTACCTCCAGCAGGAGTGGCTGCCGGCGGCCAAGGCGACCGTGCGACCCTCGACCTACAACTCCTACGTGCAACACGTCGACTGCCACGTCGTGCCCTTCATCGGTACGGTGCAGCTGCAGAAACTGAGCGGCGCTACCTTGAACGGCCTCTACGCCAAGCTCGCCGCTTCGGGGCGCAAGAATGGTAAGCGCGGCCTCTCCCCCATGACCGTGCATCACGTACACAGCTGCCTGCACCGTGCCCTCAGAGACGCGATGCGTTGGGGTTGCCTGGTGCGCAACCCCGCTGATGCTGCCGACCCGCCGCGCCTGCGCGGTAGCGCCCATTGGAGTGGAACCCTGAAATCGGTCCACCTTGACTGTAAGGTTTCGCGACCGATGAAGGAGTCAGATCATGCCCCAGAAGCGCTACCGCCCCGAGGAGATCATCGCCAAGCTTCCGTGAGGCCGGGGTGCTGCTCGGCCAGGGCAAGAGTGTCCCCGAGATCACAGAGGCGGTCGAGCCGATCACCAGTGTCTTGCAACCCTCCTGCAACCGCACGCAGCGGCAGCCAGCGGCTCCCGGCATCACTCGGCGGCAGTCATTCCCGATTTCTCACGCTTGAGATGGTGTTCAATGGTGTTCGGCAGCACTACCTGATACGAACGCNNTGCGCTACCACCCTCTTCAGGCGTAGATGCAGGGGTTTTGTGTATCTTGCGCCGGTCTCAGAAGTCCGCCAAAAGCCCGCTTGCAACCCGTTTGCAACCGAAAGTGACGGCAGGAGATGGTACCGGGCGGCTCTCGACGGTACTCCGCGGCAGTGCCGCAATGCAGCGGGCCCTGCCCGCGGATGCCTCCGACGGGCTGGTTTGCCAACGCTTGCAAAGGCGACTCACTGGGCGTAAACCGATGCGCATACGAGACTCCTCAGAGGTAGTTCGTCGTACGGGAGGCTCTGATCCGCCGGTTGCCCTCGCGGCCACCACAGGCCGGCGGGGAGCCACTGGTGAGACCGGCCCGCGGGTCGGTCTTTGTGCTTCTTGGGGTCTGCGTCGCTCGGCTTGAGGGGGGACCGTGTCGGTGCCGCGCCGTCGCTTCGCCGCTCGCTTCGGCGGGCCGTCGCTGGCCTGCTCGCTGGGCTTGGTGCTCGCCACCTCCGTGGTCCTCCTGCTACCGGCCTTCGCTCTGGCCTTGGTCTCCGGCGACGGCGACGGCGCCTGTCTCTGCCAGAGCCCGCAGCCGCCGGGCGACCCGCTCACCGTGGTCGCCCTCCTCGATGCCTCCCAAGGCTGGGTGCTGCGGGCCGGCCCCGTGTTCGTCACCCCGAGCTGCGGCTCGCAAGAGGTTACCAGCCGCGCACTGATCCCCCAGGGCTGTTCCTGGACAGTCGCCTCCGTCGGCCGGCCGCCCCCGCCCAGCGACTAGGCAGGTTCGCGTCCGGTCAGGGCGCGATCGTGCAGGGAGGCGCTGGCGTCATGCCGGCTCGGGCCTTGCGCCCGGCGGCTGGACGTCGCCTCCTCGTCGCAAACAGCGGAGGGCACCATGAGAAAGCTCGTCCCACTCGTTGTCGGCGTCATCGCGGCCACGCTGCTCGCCCTCACCTTGACGGCGTGCGGGAGCAAGACCGCGGCCAGCAGCACCCCGGCGGCCAGTGCCCCGGCTGCCAGCACTGCGATGGTCACGACCCTGGCCGGCCAAGCCGGCGCCAAGGGCAGCGCCGATGGCAGCGGCAGCGCGGCGACCTTCAGCAATCCCCTGAACATCCCCGCAGACGCGGCCGGCAACCTCTATGTCACCGATGACATCAACAACACCATCCGCAAGATCACCTCCGCCGGGCAGGTCACCACCCTGGCCGGCAAGGCCGGCTCGAAAGGCAGCACCAACGGCATGGGCGTCGCGGCGCGCTTCACCGGCCCCTTCGGCATCGCCTGTGACACGGCCGGCAACCTCTACGTCACCGAGTCCGACAACAACACCATCCGCAAGATCACGTCCACCGGCAAGGTCACCACCGTGGCGGGCAAGGCCGGATCTGTTGGAAGCACAGACGGCGTGGGCGCCGCGGCGCGCTTCGACAGTCCCTGCGGCATCGCC
>PKYM01000343.1:0-278 GCA_003132645.1 Actinomycetota bacterium
GGCGCGGGGGCGGCCCTGCTCGACACGCCGGACCTGGCGGTCGACTGCGTGCAGGCCGTCGTCGAGGAGGTCGGCGGCGCGGCGCCGGTGACCGTGAAGATCCGCGCCGGGGTGCGCGGCGGCGACGAAGCGGGACGCCGCGTCGCGCCGCGCCTCGTGGCCGTCGGCGCGGCCGCCGTCTGCATCCACCCGCGCTATGCCGACCAGCTCTACAAGGGGGTGGCCGATCACGCCGTCACGCTTGCCCTGGCCGGCGAGCTGGCGGCGCCGGTGATCGC
>PKYM01000343.1:347-3101 GCA_003132645.1 Actinomycetota bacterium
CGAGCGGCGGCGCGCCCTGGCCTGCTTCGTCGACGACGTGAGCGCCGAGCTTGGCCCGCGGGCCGTCGGCTACCTGCGCCGCTTCTGGCCCAAGTTTCGCCGCAGCGGGACCCTCGCGCCGGCGCTCGCGGCGCAGCTCATGGCCGCCGCCGACCTCGCCGCCATCGGGCGCCTGGTGCGGGCCGAGGCGGGCTGAATCGAGTCTGAAACCCACCGCGATTGGCATACTGAGCGGGAAGGTCCTATACTGTCTTGCTTATGCGGGCCCGCGGTCGCGGCCCGTTTTGTCGTCAAGAAAGGAAGCCAACGTGCCGGAAAGAGAGATCATCCTCACTCCCGCTGGGTACCGGCGCCTGAAGGATGAGATCGACTACCTCTCCACCAAGCGGCGCGAAGAGGTGGCCGACCGCATCAAAGAGGCCCGCTACTTCGGTGACATCAGCGAGAACTCCGAATACGATGACGCCAAGAACGAGCAGGCGATGCTCGAGCAGCGCATCTTCGCCCTCGAAGACAAGCTGCGTTCGGCGATCGTGATCGACGACAAGGACATCAAGACCGACGTCGTCGGCGTCGGCACCAAGGTCACGATCCAGGACGTCGAGCGCGGCGATGTCGTGCAGTACTCGATCGTCGGTTCAGCCGAAGCCGACCCGACCGACCACAAGCTGTCGAACGAGTCGCCCGTCGGCCACGCCATCATCGGGCACAAGCCGGGTGAGATCGTGTCGGTGACCGCGCCGCGTGGCGAGACCAGGCTCAAGATCATCGACATCGAACGAGCGTAAGGCCTTTCCGGCATGCCCGACGACGCCCAGACCGCCGGCCCGAGCGCCGACCAGACGGACGAACGCCGGCGCAAGTTGGCCCGGCTGCGCGAGCGCGGCGAGGTGGTGTTTCCCACACGCTTCGAGAACCGNNGACGCACTCGGCGCCGAGGCCTACGAACGCCTGCTCGAAGTCGACGTCGGCGATTTCGTCGGCGCCGAGGGCACGGTTCTCAAGACCCGTCGCGGCGAGTTGTCGCTGCGGCCGGCCGCCTGGCAGTTCCTGTCCAAGGCCCTGCGGCCGCTGCCCGAGAAGTTCCACGGCCTGACCGACGTCGAGACGCGCTATCGACGGCGTTACCTCGACACCATCGTGAACGACGATTCGCGCGAGGTCTTCGTCAAGCGGGCCCGCATCATAGCCGCCATCCGGCGTTTTCTCGACGAGCGCGGCTTTGTCGAGGTCGAGACACCCATCCTGCAGCCGCTTTACGGCGGCGCCATGGCGCGGCCCTTCGTGACCCATCACAACGAGATGAAGCGCGACCTCTATCTGCGCATCGCCGTCGAGCTGTATCTCAAGCGCTGCATCATCGGTGGCATCGACCGCGTCTACGAGATAGGGCGTAACTTTCGCAACGAGGGCGTCAGCTTCAAGCACAACCCCGAGTTCACCATGCTTGAGACCTACGAAGCCTACGTCGACTACAACCACGTCATGACGATGGTCGAGGCGCTCGTCGGCGCGGCCGCCGAAGCCGTGGGCAGCCTCATAACGAACTTCCGCGGCCACGAGATCGACCTGCGGCCGCCGTGGCCGCGAGTCACCATGCGCCAGGCCATCCTCGACGCCAGCGGCATCGACATCGCCGCCGACGAAGTCCGCGATGTGGCCGGCCTGCAGGCCGCCATCAGGACGCACGGCCTGGAGGCCACGGTGCCGCTCGAGCCCACCTGGGGCATGCAGGTCGACGAGCTCTTCAGCGAGACGGTCGAACCGAACCTGATCCAGCCGGTGTTCATCACCGAATACCCGCTCGAGATCAGCCCGTTCGCCAAAAGGACGCCACACGACCCGCGCTTCGTGGAGCGCTTCGAGGGCTTCATCGGCGGCATGGAAAGCTCTAACGCCTTCAGCGAGTTGAACGACGCCGACGACCAGCGCGAGCGCTTCATGAGCCAGCTCGCCTCGTTCGAGGCCGGCGACGAAGAGGCCCACCAGCTTGACGAAGATTTCCTCGAGGCGATGGAGCACGGCATGCCGCCCACCGGTGGCATGGGCATGGGCATCGACCGGTTGATCATGGTGCTCACCGACTCCGACTCGATCCGCGACGTGATCCTCTTTCCCCAGCTGCGCGGCTAAGACGGCGGACGCGCCGCCCGTCGCCGTCGTCGCAGGACCGACGCCCGTCGCCGTCGTGGCCGTCGTCGCAGGACTGCCGCCCGCCGACGCCCGGTTCTCGCCAGCAGCCGTCTGCCGGCGACCTGTTCCCCGTTTCGATTCGAGGTTGAACAGGTACAGTCAGGCTCCGCCCGCAACGTCATCCCGCGGCGGTGGGCTCAAAAGTCGCATGGTCCTGGGAATCGGGTAACATACAAGAGAACCCCGCTAGGAGGAACCGAGCATGTTCGAGCGCTTCACCGAACGTGCCAGACAGGTTGTGGTGCTCGCCCAAGAAGAGGCGCGCACGCTCAAACACAACTATATCGGCACCGAGCACCTGCTCCTCGGCCTGCTTCGCGAAGAAGAAGGCGTGGCAGCACGGGTGCTCGACTCATTGCAGATCTCAACCGAAGAGGTGCGCGCGGCTGTCGTGCGCATCGTGGGCACGGGCGAAGAGGTGGCGACCGGGCAGATCCCGTTCACGCCGCGCGCCAAGAAGGTCCTCGAGCTGGCGCTGCGCGAAGCCCTGTCGCTCGGTCACAACTACATCGGCACCGAGCACATCCTCCTCGGACTGATCCGCGAAGACGAAGGTGTCGC
>PKYM01000343.1:3150-3408 GCA_003132645.1 Actinomycetota bacterium
GGCGCCGAAGGCAAAAAGAACCCCAAGATGCTCGACCAGTTCGGCCGCAACCTCACCAAGCTCGCCGAAGACGGCAAGCTCGACCCTTGCATCGGTCGCACGATCGAGATCGAACGCGTCATGCAGATCCTCTCGCGGCGCACCAAGAACAACCCCGTGCTGATCGGCGAGCCGGGCGTCGGCAAGACGGCCGTGGTCGAAGGCTTCGCCCAGCGCATCGCCAACAACGAGGTGCCCGAGCTGCTCAAGGGCAAGCAG
>PKYM01000189.1:0-6470 GCA_003132645.1 Actinomycetota bacterium
TTGGGTTCGACTAGCTAAGTCAGACAGGCCGAACGTTGACGGCCTGCGGGCCCTTCTGAGCCTGCTGGACTTCGAACTCGACCGCCTGGTTCTCAGACAGCGTACCTACACCCGGCGCGAGTTCAGCCACGTGCACGAAGACGTCCTTGCCGCCGTCGGCCTGCTCGATGAAGCCGTAGCCCTTCTGAGCGTTGAACCACTTTACTGTTCCTTTGGCCACTACTTTCTCCTGGTCTAACGAGCGTCCGTGACGACTGACGTAGCAACGAAATCGCTCAACTTGTGGAATCTGCGACCAGCGGTGCCGCTCGCAGTCCATTACTTGTACAGCTTGTTGGCTCAAATTGAAACCCCTTCCGGCCCTCGCCGAGCCTGAGACCGCCGAGAGGCGGCTGCGATGCCCCGCTCGCGGGGGCCACCCGGACAGTGCGAACCCGACTCAGTGATCACCGTCGCCGGTGAGATCCACGAGTCTGTTGCCCGTTTTGGCTACATCCAACTGATCGTCGCCCGCCAACGGTTTGCCAGAGCGCGATTGCGGTCAATGAGGTCTACGGGTCAGTCACTACTACGGCATCGCGAGAGGCTGAGCAAGCTACCGCAAGGAGACACTCCAACGGCACTGCAAAAACACTTCAGGGGAAGGGAGTTCCGCTATGGCATTCGACGAAAACCGCGCGAAAGTACTGCGGGCCGCAGGCGCCGCGAGTGCGGCTGCACCCTACGTGCGGCGCATCATGGGCGACGATGCGTTGCGCAGCGACCTGCGCGCGCTCGTGGTCGCCGGCCACCACCTCTATGAGGGCCTCACAGAGAACGGCGTGTCGAAGCTCCTCGAGGACGACGTTCGCACGGACCTGGACCACATCGTCTCCTCGCTCCAGTCGGCGAGCGAGCGGGTGATCCGCCCGCAGCGCGGCACTCGCCTGGCCGCCTGGGTCATCGGCGGCACGCTGATCGGCGGTGCGATCGCCGGATTGCTGATCTACCCCGGCACCCGCAAGCCGATCCTGCGCAGCCTGGGCATGAGCGACGGCAACCCCTGGATCGACACCGCCTCCGACAACGGCGGCCTCAAGACCAACGCCGAAAAGGACATGGTCGCCTAGCGCCGGCCGGCGATTGACCGGCGACCCACCGGCGACCGGCCCTGGTCTAGCGTGCCACCATCAGCTTCTTGACGGCCGCCTGCAGGCCGTCGAGCGACAGCTCGTACATAGGCATGACCTCATGGACCAGGCCTATGGTGCGGGCGCCGTAGGCCCATTCCCACTGCTCCTGCGGGATGGTGTTGAGCCACACGGCGTGGTCGAAATGGCGCCGCAGCCGGCGCAGCCACTCTATTCCGGGCTGCTCGTTGGAGGAGCCCCACCAGACGATGCCGTTGCGGCTGAGCAGCTCGCTGGGCGCCATCGCCGCGTCACCGACGATGATCAGCTTGTAGTCGGGCGGCAGCTCATGCAGGACGCGGTTGGTCGAGAGCGCGCGCCGGGTGCTCATCTCGGTGTCCAGATACAGCCAGTCGTAGATGCAGTTGTGAAAGTAGAAGGTCTGCAGGTCCCTGAAGTGGGTCTGGCTGTTGACGGCGCTGAAGAGCTGGCTGCAGAGGCGGATGTAGGGGTGCATCGAGCCGCCCACGTCCATGGCCAGCAGCACCCTGACTGCGTTCTTGCGGCTCTTGTGCCAGACCAGTGAGAGCCGGCCGCCGTGGTCGGCCGTTTCGTCGACCGTCTCGTCGAGATCGAGCTCGTCGGGCAGGCCTTCGTTGCGGCTGGTGAGCTGGCGCAGGCGGCGCAGCGCCAGCTCGAACTGCCGCACGCCGACTTTCACGTCCGTGCGATAGCCGCGGTAACGACGCTCGCCGGCGACCTTCACCGCGCTGCGGCTGCGACTCTCACCGCCGACCCTGATGCCGCCGGGATGAACGCCGGAGTGACCGAACGGCGAGGTGCCGCCCGTGCCCACCCAGCGATTGCCGCCGTGGTGCGCCTCATCCTGCTCGGCGAGGCGCTCCTCGAAGAGCTTCTGCAGCGCCTCGAGGTCGAGGTCCGTGAGGAGCGCCGCGAGGGTCCGCCTTTCGCTCTCAGTCAGGCCCGGCAGGGCGAGCGGGTCGGCGAGCCAGTCCCAGACCTCGTCTGCGATCTCGACCGGCGTCTCGACGCCCTCGAAGCAGGCCGCGAACGCCTGGTCGTACTGATCGTAGAAGGTCTCGGACTTGACGAGGATGGAGCGCGCCAGCGAGTAGAAACGCTCGAGGCTCGAGAGCGCGAGGCCTTCGGAGAGCGCGACCATGAGCATCATCCACTCGGTGATCGTGACCGGCACGCCGTAGGCGCGCAGCAAGAAGAAAAACCGGGTGAACACCTCAGGCGACGGCGGTCACGACGGCGTCCACGAAGCCCGGCGGCCGGCCCGCTACCGGCGTGGCCGCTTGGCGCTGGAGCCGCCGCGGGGTTTGGCGGCGGAGTTGCGTGACTTGGCGGAGTTGCGTGACTTGGCGGAGCCACGAGGAGTCGCGGCGCGGCGACGCTGCTCGGCGTCGGCCTCGTGACGCCGTTTGATCCTGGAGCGCCACGTCAGCGCCAGCACGATGCAGGCGGCCACCGACGGCAGGAGCAGGATGAGCAGGTAGTGCACGTTCACGTGGGCGGCCGCCAGCATCGCCGGCCCCCTATCGCCGGCCACAGCCGGCGCGCAGGGCGTCACCGGCCACGTCGACATCGTGATCCTTCTTGAGCAGCACGCCGATGAAAGGCAGCGTCGCGACGATGTCGTCGTGAGGCACGCCGCCCACCTGCAGCGCCCGCACCCAGTCGATCAACTCGCTGGTCGACGGCTTCTTCTGCAGGCCGGCGACGCCGCGCAGCCAGTAGAACGCCTGCAGGGTGAGCGCCAGCAGGCGCTGGTCGATGTCGGGGTGGTGCACCCGCACGATACGCTCCATCATCGCGGCGTCGGGAAACTCGATGAAATGAAAGACACAGCGCCGCAGGAAGGCGTCGGGCAACTCCTTCTCGGCGTTGGAGGTGATGATCACGACCGGCCGCTGGGCCGCCTTGATCGTCTCGTGGGTCTCGGGGATGTAGAACTCCATCTGGTCGAGCTCCCACAGCAGGTCGTTCGGAAACTCGATGTCGGCCTTGTCGATCTCGTCGATGAGCAGCACGCAGCGCCGCGTCGCGGTGAAGGCCTCGCCCAGCTTGCCGAGCCTGATGTAGTGGGCGATGTCGCCCACGTCGCCGTCACCGAACTGCCCGTCGTAGAGGCGCTGCACCGTGTCGTAGACGTACAGCCCGTCCTGCGCTTTGGACGTCGACTTGATGTTCCAGGCGATCAGCGGCATGTCCAGACCCCGGGCGATGCTCTGGGCGAGCATCGTCTTGCCCGTGCCGGGCTCACCCTTGATGAGCAGAGGGCGCGAGAGAGTCATGGCGACGTTGACCGTCTGCATGAGCTCGGGCGAGGCGATGTAGTCGGCCGTGCCGGTGTAGCCGGCGGCGCCGGGGTGGCCGGAGTGACCGACACTGGTGGACGCGGAATGGGAAGGCACTTGGCTGCTCATGAGCGTCGCGGTTCCCTTTCTTCGCTGGGGAAGAACCGCGCCTGAGTCTACCAAGGCGGGCGCGGGGCCGAAACCCATGGGTCTCGGCCCCGCGCCCGCCGCCCGGCAGCAAGAATGCGACCGGCGGCGAGCTCTCCTCTCGCCGCCGGTCGCTGGGCGATGTTCTTGTTGAACCGACAGGCAGCGCGTGCCCGCCGGGGCAGGGTGATCGAACGGTCCCGCTCTTGCCTTGCCTGCTGTACAAAGGCGGTCTATCATTCGTATGTACGAATGACACCCGCAGTCTAGACTGTGGTCTGCAGGCATGTCAACCGCGCCGCCGACTTAGGAAATGGCGGCCCGCGGGCACGTCGCCGGCCGGTGAGTGCTGGCCGGAAGCGCGGCGATCGCAGTGAGGGGGGCTCGAGAAAGGTGACTGCCACGAGCGACCAGCAGCATAGGCGCACGAGAGACCCCGCCCGAACCTCGACGACGGCCGATCGCCTCGTGGCGGCGGCTCGCAGCGTGCTGACCCGCGGCGGTCCGCAGGCGCTCACGGTCCAGGCGGTGGCCGAGGAAGCCGGCACCTATCCCGACGCGGTCCGCTACCACTTCGGCGGCAAGGCTGGGCTGATCTCGGCCACGGTCGAGTCGCTGGCCGACGACCAGAGCTTCAGGGCCATCGCCCGCACGAGCGGCACGGCGCCGCGGGCCGACGTGGTCCACCGCCTCGTCGAAGCCGACCACGACCTGCTTCTCGACCACGACTCCTACCGCGACTTCTACGCGTTGCTTTCGCGCATCGTTCTCGACGACGAGCTGCGTGAGCGGGTGGCGGTGCTCTACCGGGGCTATCGCGCCATGTATGGCGGCGTGGTCGGCAGCGAGGGCGACCTCAGCGCCGATGAGCTGCACGCGCTCGAGACGCTCATGATCGCCGTGATCGACGGACTCGCCGTGCAAAAGCTGCTCGATCCCGACAGCGTCAGGCTCGACGTGGTCGTGCCGTTCTGGGAGGACATGCTGCGTCTCGTCTTCGAACGCCGGGACAGCCCGCGTCCAGCCNNCCCAACGGGATGCGAGGGGAGGGCCGCTCTAGGCCGACAGGCGCGGCTCGGCGCCCGCGGCGCGGCCCCCGGGGGGGACGGCGCGCCGTGACGGCCTTCAGCGCGAGCCCAGCAGCTCCTGTTTGGCCAGCCAGTCGATGCTGGCCAGCAGGTCGGCTTCGTTCAACAGCTCGAGGATGACGGTCGCCCCGGCCGCGCGAGCGGCGGAGAGGACGGCCGCGGCATCGACCACGCCGGTGCCGAGTGGCCGGTGGGGATCGTCGTCGTCGAGCGGCCCGCGGTTGTCGTTGAGGTGCACGTGGGCAAGGCGGGCCCGCGGCTCGGCCACGAAGGCCTCGAGCGTGCCGCTGATGGCCGCATGGCCGGTGTCGAGCACGAAACCCAGCTCGCCCAGGTCGAGCTCGCCCGGCGCGACGAAGACCGAATGGCGGGCTATCAGGTTCTCGATGGCGATCGGCACACCGAGCTCACGCTGCAGCTCGGCGAGCTCGCCGATCGAGACCTGCATGGCGGCGACTCTCGCCGGGTCACGCGGCTGCGGCTCGACCGAGTAGTCGGGGTGCACGACGTAGCACACGGCGCCGAACGTGGCGGCCGCCTCGAGGTGGCGACGGTGGCCTTCGACCGCGCCCCGCCGCCGCGCCTCGTCGAGGCTCGCCGGCGAGAACTCGTTGAAGGGGCCGTGAACGCTGAGGCGCAGGCCGGAGGCGGCAGCAGCCTGCGCCGCAGCCAGGTTAGCCGGCTCGAGCAGGCTGTGATGTCCGTCTGAGACGATCTCGCCGAGGTCGGCCAGGCGCCCCATGGCAGAAAGCGCGGCGCCCAGCGGACGGTCGTAGAAGGCCGCCGAGGTCACGCCGATGTCGGCCGGCAGCTTCAGAGAGCGCTCAGGGCGTGGGCAACGGAGGCGGCGCGGCCGGGGCTCCCGCCTCTTCGTCGTCGCCGACCTCGTCGTCGCCGACCTCGCCGCCGCTCACCGCCACGGCGCAGACCTGGCAGAACTCGGAGTTCGCCGAGAGCGAGGCGCCACAGTGAGCGCAGTGCTCGAGATGGGCGGCGTGATCGTCGTCGCAGGCGACGTCGTGGGTACCCGGTACGTAGAACCCTGAGCCGGTGCGGCAGGCGTCAGGCGCTGACGGAGAATCTGACGCAGAATCGTCGTTCATCGCTCGACCTCTCGGACGTAANNTAGGCGAGCTCCTCGCGGATGGTGCACTCGGCGCCCGGTCCGGCGATGATCAGAAGCTGGTCGCCCGCCTCGACGACGGTCTCGGGCTTGGGCAAGACGATCTGGTTGCCGTGCAGCAGGGCGGCCACCACGCAGCCTTCGGGGAGTCCAAGCTCGCGCATCGTCTTGCCGGCCGCCCAATGGTCCTTGTTGATCTGCATCGAGGACACCGTGACCTCGCCCTCGCGCAGGTCGAGCAGGGTGACGACGTCGGCGAGGGTCGCTTCTTCTTCGATCAGCTTGGTGACGATCTCGGCCGAGTCGATGGCCACATCGACCCCCCAGCTACGGTTGAACAGCCAGCGGTTGCGCGGGTTACGCACCGCGGCGATCACCTTGCGGACCTTGTACTCGTTCTTGGCCAGCAGGCTCGCGACCAGGTTGTCTTCGTCGTGGCCGGTCGCGGCCACGAACACGTCGGCGCGGTCGACGCCGGCTTCGAGGAGCACCGAGAGCTCGTCGGCGTCGCCGACCAGCACCTTGACGTGGAGCTCCTCTTCGAGGGCCTTCGCCCGCGTGCGCGACTGCTCAATGACCAGCACGTCGTGCTGCTCGCGCGTATAGGCGGCCACACGACGACCGAGAGTGCCGGCGCCGGCGATGACGATCCTCATGACTTCCACCCCATCATCTTCTG
>PKYM01000189.1:6590-7661 GCA_003132645.1 Actinomycetota bacterium
ACGCTCCAGGCGGTGGGCGCGAAGGTCTGCACGCCGTAGCGCCGGTAGATGTCGGCGCGGCGCGGGTCGAAGATGCGGGCCACGACGTCGGGCACGCGGTAGATCTCCTTGGCGATGCGCGACGAGACCGCGTTGGTGTTGTCGCCGCTCGCCGAGGCTACGAACGCGTCGGCTTCGCGGATGCCGGCCGCCTCGAGCACGTCGCGATCGAAGCCGGTGCCGACCAGCGTGCGACCGCTGAAGTTGCTCGGCAGCAGGCGGAACGCGTCGGGGTTGCGGTCGATGACGACTACGTCGTGGCCGGCCCGAGCAAGCTCGGCCGCGGTCGATGCCCCGACGCGGCCGCACCCCGCGATGATCACGTGCATGGCCTCACCCTCCTTGAGGCGCCGTCTCACGACGACGCGCGAACCATTTTCTCGCTTCTTCGGCAAAGAAGACAGAGACAGCTGCAACGGCGAGCACCGCCCAGTCGAGCGCGGTGAGCGGACCGGTCTTGAAGATGTGCTGCATGAACGGCACATACGAGATGAACGCCATGATGAGAATGCCGACGATCTGGCTGTAGACCAGCCACATGTTGCTGAAGATGCCTACCGCGAACACCGACTGGCGCTCGGTACGGCAAGCGAAGCCGTTGCCGACCTGGCACAGCACGATCGCCGCCTGCGTCATGGTGATCGCCTCGCGATAGATCGCGTAGTGCGGGCTCGACGGGCTCATCCACGACGCGTCGCCCCAGCTCCAGCCATGCGAGAGCATGACGTAGAGGAAACCCGACACCGACCAGAACGATTCGATGACACCGATGAAGGCGACCCGCCGGAGCGTCGCGCGGCTCATGAGGCGCTCCGCGCGCGAGCGCGGCGGCTGCTTCATGACGCCCGGCTCGGGATGTTCGGTGCCGAGGGCCAGACCCGGCAGCACGTCGGAGCCGAGGTCGATCGACAGCACCTGGAGGGCGCCGAGAGGCACGACGTGGAGGAAGCCCACGGTTGCGAACACGAACGGGAAGAGCTCGGCCATGTTGTGCGAGAAGATGTAGGTGACCATCTTCTTGACGTTGGCGTA
>PKYM01000057.1:0-2175 GCA_003132645.1 Actinomycetota bacterium
CGCTGGGGCGCGGCGGAGCGGCATGCCTATGCGGCCGTCAAGGCCCGTCGCGCGGGTCGCGGCAACGCCCACGACGACGCGGTCTACGAGATCATCGCCGAGGCGATCGTCACGGCCATGGGAGGCGGCGAGCCCGAGCCGGTCGCCCGCTGCGCGGCCGCCATCGTCGACGAGTGGAGCCGCTGCGCGAACTTCTCGCTCTACGACGACGTGAAGCCCTGCCTCGAGCGCCTGCGCGCCGCGAGCCTCGCCGTCGGGCTCGTCTCGAACACCAACCGCGATCTCGGCGAGGTGCTCGAGTCGTTCTGTCTCTCCGAGCTGGTCGACGGGGCAGTGACGAGCTCCGAGATCGGTCTCTTCAAGCCAGCGCCCGAGATCTTCGCGGCGGCGCTCGAGGCCGTCGGCGCGGCCGCCGCCGAGACGGTCATGATCGGTGATTCCTACGGCGACGACATCGAGGGCGCGCGGGGAGCGGGGCTGGCCGGCGCCGTGCTGCTCGACCGCGACGGACGCCAGGCGGCGAGCAGCCGCNNTCAGGTACACCGTGTGCCGGTCGGCGGTGACCGGCGAGTACCTGCCGTCGTTGAAGCGCCACAGGATGTGGCCGGTGCGTGCGTCGAGGCCCCAGGTGTGGTGCGCGAAGCTCGACAGGTAGACGACGCCGTCGAGGACGGTCGGCGCGCCTGAGACGGCGGCTCCGGCAGAGAAGCGCCAGACGAGCTTGCCCGAGGCTGCGTTCAAGGCGTAGAAGGAGCCGTCGTAGCTGCCCTCGAAGACGAGGTTGCGCCAGAGCGCCGGCGACGAGTAGACGTAGCCGCTGGTACCGAACGACCAGCGCAGGCCGCCGTTGCTCAGGTCGAAGGCGTAGATGTTGCCGCCGGTGCCGCCGATGTAGGCCGTGTTGTAGGCCAGCGTCGGCGTCGCGTAGAACTGGTTCGAGGAGACCACGCCACCGGTGGAGTGGCGCCACAGAAGACCGCCGTTGTAGCCCAGACAGTACAGAGTGCCGTCGTAGGAGCCGATGACGATGCGTCCGTTCAGTTCGGAGACCGAGCCCTTCACCGGCCCGCCGGTGACGAACCGCCAGACGATCTTGTGAGTCTTGATGTTGACCGCGTAGACACGGTCGTTGAGCGAGCCGAAGAAGACGCGGCCGCGCCACACCAGCGGCGACGACTCGATATCCCCGAGGCCGGCGATCTGCCAGCGCGGGCGTCCGGTCAGGCGATCGAGGGCCACCAGCCGGCCGCCGATCGAGGTGATGTACGCGGTCTGCCCGTCGACCGTCGGCGTCGAGGCGAACTTGGTCCTCACGCGGTATCTCCAGAGGATCTTGCCGGTGGTGGCGTCGAGACAGAAGACCTTGCCATGTCCGGTGCAGAAGTACAGCTGATTGTGATAGATCGAAGGCGGGAACTCGAGCAGGTCATGGGCGTGGAACTCCCAACGCACCCGGTAGGGCGGGCGCAGGTGGATGGACGGGTTGAAGCGCGTGCGCGCCAGGTCGTAGCCGTAGGTCGGCCAGTTGCCGAGAGCAAGGAGCGCGGCGGCGCCCGATGCCGACGCCGACGGCGTCGGCGACTGGCTGAGCTCCTGGGTCGGAAACGGCGTAGCGGCCGGCCCCTTGCTGCCCCCAAGGGCGACGAAGGCGACGCCCGCGATGCCGCCGATCACGATCACGGCGGCGATGATGTCGATGACGAGGAATCTGCGATTCACGGCGGTTTAGTGTACCTGCATGGCGCGGAGTTGAAAGCTTGAGCGGCTGCGCCGACGTTGCCGGTCGTATATCGTTAAGCCCATGACCGACAAGATCAGGCTGACACAGTATTCCGCCAAGAGCGGCTGAGCATCCAAGATGGGTCCGTGTGACCTGGACGTCATGCTTGCTTCGCTGCCCCGCACCACTCCCGAGTTCGCGCGCCTGCTCGACACCCGTGACGACGCAGCCGTGATCGATCTCGGTGACGGCCGCTGCCTCGTGCAGACGGTCGACTTCTTCACGCCCGTCGTCGACAGCGGCTACTGGTTCGGGCAGATCGCGGCCGCCAACGCGCTCTCCGACGTCTATGCGATGGGCGCCACGCCCATGACGGCGCTCAACCTGCTGGCCTGGCCCGCGGGACTCAGCCCCGAGACGCTGGCCGACGTGCTGCGGGGCGGTGCCGAGAAGGT
>PKYM01000057.1:2208-3967 GCA_003132645.1 Actinomycetota bacterium
TCGACCGCGCTCAAGCGGGGTCTCATCGCCGAGCACGAGATGATGTCGGCGATCGAGGACGCGGCGGCGCTGAACAGCGCCGCCGCCGAGGCCATGAAGGCGGCGGGCGCCCACGCCTGCACCGACGTGACCGGTTTTGGCCTGCTCGGCCACCTGCGCGAGATGCTCGAGGCCAGCGGCACCGCCGCCGAGGTGTTCGTCGAGGACGTTCCCGTGCGCTCCGGGGTCACGGATCTGATCGGCGAAGGCGTCTACGCCGGCGGTCTGCGGGCCAACCGCGACTATCTTGTCTCGCACGTGACCGGCCGCGCCCTCGGCGAACCGGCCACGCTTGCCCTGGTCGATCCGCAGACCTCCGGCGGGCTGCTCATCGCGGTAGCGCCCGAGGCCCTCGAGCGGCTGCACGCCGAACTCGCCTCGCGGGGCGCCGACGGCTGGACGATCGGCCAGGTCGTCCACGGACCGGTCGGCGAGATGGCGCTGCTTTGAGCGGCGTGACGCTGCCGTGAGCGGAGGGCGCCGGTCGTCGGGCGAGGCTGGTCCCGGCGCTGATGCCGGCGCCGGGGCGCGCGGCGAGGCCCTGCGCGGCCTGGCCGCCGTCGACCAGGTGCTGCGCGAACCGGCGGTCGCGGCGCTGACCGACGTCTATCCGCGCGAGGTCGTCGTGCGGGCTGTGCGCACGTTGATCGAGCGCCTGCGCCGCGAGATCCTCGACGGTGGCTGCCAGAGCGACGCTGCCGCCCTCACCCCGGCCCACCTCGCGCCCTGGGTGAAGAAGCTGGTCGAGGCAGCGGTCACGCCGTCGCTGCGGCCCGTGATCAACGCGACCGGCGTCGTGGCTCACACCAACCTCGGGCGCTCGGTGCTGCCGCCCGAAGCGCTCGCGGCGATCGCCGCCGTGGCCGGTTCGTACGCCGATCTCGAGGTCGACCTCGAGACCGGCGAGCGCGCCAGCCGGCAGCGCCACGTGGCCGACGCGCTGTGCGCCCTGACCGGCGCCGAAGACGCCCTCGTGGTCAACAACAACGCCGCGGCCGTGCTGCTCGCGCTGACGGCTCTCTGCCGCGACGGCGAGGTGATCGTCTCGCGCGGCGAGCTCGTCGAGATCGGCGACGGTTTTCGCATTCCCGACATCCTCGCCGAAAGCGGCGCCCGGCTGGTCGAGGTCGGTACGACGAATCGCACCTACCTGCGCGACGTGGAAGGCGCCTGGAGCGAGGCCACGCGCGCCGTGCTGCGCGTGCACGCGAGCAACTATCGCATCGTGGGTTTTACCGCGCAGCCGACCATCGACGAGCTCGTGGGCTTTGCTCACGAGCGCGGCGCGCTCGTCATCGACGACCTGGGCAGCGGCGCTCTGGCCGAGCTGCCGTTGTTCGCCGACGAGCCGTCGGCGCGCGAGTCGCTGCGCCTGGGCGTCGACGTCGTGACTTTCAGCGGCGACAAGCTGCTGGGCGGGCCGCAGGCGGGCGTGGCGCTCGGCACTGTGGCCGCCGTCGCCCGCCTGCGGGTCCACCCTCTGGCGCGCGCGGTGCGCATCGACAAGCTCAACCTGGCGGCGCTCGACGCCCTGCTGCGCCTCTACCTCGACCCCGCGCGGGTGGTCGAGCGCGTGCCGACGCTGGCGGCGCTTTCGCAGTCGCGCGCCGTGCTGGGCGACCGTGCCGCGCGCCTGCGCGCGGCGCTCGGCACGGGTGAGATCGTCGACTCGGTGGCCCGCGCCGGCGCCGGGGCGCTGCCGGTCGCCGAGGTGCCCAGC
>PKYM01000006.1:0-2455 GCA_003132645.1 Actinomycetota bacterium
GGGGACAGTAGGTGTGTTCGAGTCCGAAGTGATCTGTGAGCTGCCGGGCCACGTAGGCGTCGTTGCCCGGTTGAGCCAGCGACGAGGAGAGTCCCCACGTCACGCACGTCGGCCGCGCGCCGGTGCGCAGCAATCCCACGAGCAGTGCGCGACTGTCGTGGCCGCCCGACAGAGGCAGCACCCACGAGGTCCCGGAGAGGTCGAGGTCGCGACAGGCTGTGAACACGGCCTCACGCAAGCGGGAGATGTGCTCGTCGCGCGGTGCCGAGAGCGGTCGGTACTCGATGTGGCGTGTCGTGCTCGAGACCGTCCAGGTGGCGCGGTCGAGGTGCAGGCACGTCCCTTCCGGCACGCGCCGCACACGCGCGTCCCAGCCGTTCTGCGGTCCGAGAAAACCCGAGGAGACCATCCAGGCCACCGTCTCCGCGTTGGGCTGGAAGTCGCCCAGAAGCGACGCCAACGCCCGCTGTGAGGTCGACGCCAGAAAACAGTTCTCGGTGAGGACGTACCACATGGTCCGCGAGGCGAAGGCGTCGGCGACCAGCTCCACGGAGCCGCTGTCGTGGCGCGCGATGGCAAAGGAACCGTCGGGTGGCGGTGTGAGCGGAGTGGACCAGTCGGCATCCTCGAAGAGGGCGCCGAGGCAGATACCGTGCTCGTCGGCACGTACGCCGGCGACGGGATTGACCACGGCGCGCAGGATGCCGTCGTCCTGCAGGAGCTGCGGCTCGTTCGCCTGGATCGCGCCCGGGCTCAGATGCAACGCACAACGGCGGAGCCTATCGGGATCGAGACGCGACGACCCGCGGTCCCGCGTGCAGATCAGAATGAGACCAGCCAAACGACTCCCCCTCAAGCTCGGACGGACACTGGACGGGATTGTACTCGATGGGGCTTGTTGGGCGGCAGCCCAGTTCGTTCGGCGCAGGGGTCGCCCCGACGCTGCGCTGACCCCTCGTCGGGCGAACCCGGTGGACGACAGCCGCGGCGCTGTCCAGCGCGACAACACCACACGCTTGTGCTCTGCCTCGGGTCGAGTCTAAGATTCGAGCTTGCCCCTGCACGATGTCCGGGTGTTCGTCTTCTTGCGTACCCGCGCCCGCGAGCGACTGATGCAGCCACGGAAAAGGAGCCAAAGCGATGCCAGAGTCATCTGAACGTGTGACCCCTCCTCGTCTCCAGCCCAGGCTCGATCTCAGCGGCCAGGAATTCCTCATGTTCGTCCTCGATGAGATGGCTTACGAGTACGAGCAGAAGTACGACGACGTCATCCGCCTGACCCTGGGCAAGTCGCAGTTGCCTCCGGCGGCGTCGGTGGTCGAGGCCATGACCGAGGCGATCGGCAACCAGGACAAGAACAACCTCGTCTTCCCGGCGGGCCTGCCGGAGCTCCGGGCGCGGATCGCGCAGGACTACGCCGACCGCTACGACGCCGATATCGACCCTGCCCGGGTGCTCGTCAACGTCGGCACCAGTTCGCACTTTCGCAACATCTTCCAGGTGCTCGCCGGCCCGGGCGACGAGGTACTCATCCCGCGGCCCTACTACCCGCTCTATGTGATCTGTGCGCTGCTCGCCGGGGCGACCGTGCGCTACTACGACATCGACCTCGACACGTTCACCATCGACGTCGAGGCTCTGGCCGCCAAGATCACCCCCGCCACCAAGATCGTCGTCGTGAACTCGCCCGGCAACCCTCTCGGCAACGTCCTCTCGCTGCAGGAGTTCGCGGCCATCGACGCGGCTGTCGACGGCCGGGCGCTCATCTTGAACGATGAGATCTACGCCAACGCCTACTTCGACGACTCGCCTTTCTCGGCGGCGCAGCTGCGCGACGCGCGTTCTCCGATGGCGATCACCAACGGCTTCTCGAAGGGCCACAGCATGTACGCCCGGCGCGTCGGCTGGGCCGTCGTGCCCGAGGAGCTGGTCGAGCCGCTCACCGTGGTCCAGCATCACACGCTGCTGTGCACCGACCCGGTCGTGCAGTTCGGTGGCATCGCGGCGCTCGGCGACCTCGAGGTGGTGCTCGGGCTGGTGGCCGCTTGCAAGGCTCGCCGCGACTACACATTGGCGCAATTCGCGACCGTCGACGACGTCGATGCGCTCCCCTCGCGGGGAGGCTTCTACCTGACCCTCGAGTGCGGCAAGGCGCTGCGCAACAGGGGGCTCGCCAGCTCGCTCGACCTGGCCCGCGAGATCATGAAGGCCACCCACGTGGCGACCGTTCCGGGCAGCGACTTCGGCATTCCCGAGACGCTGCGCCTGTCGTTTACGAGCGAGCGCTACGACGAGGGCATCGACCGGCTGGTGGGATTCTTCCGCAGCTAGGCAAACAGCGCGCGCTGGGCGCGGGGGCAGAGCACGACGAGGCGCGATCCGCCCTCGTCGGGTTCAGACCCCCGCCCGGCGCCCGCCGCGGAGCGGCTCAGCTCCAGGGCGCGGGCGACTGCCG
>PKYM01000006.1:2490-3247 GCA_003132645.1 Actinomycetota bacterium
CCGTCCCGCAAGCGTTCACTGGCCTGCAGGAACGGCTCGAACATCTCTTCGGAGCCGCCGCCGTCCCAGCAGCGTGAGAGCAGGACGACGACCGGCGCACCGGCGTCGCCGTGCTCGGCGTCGAGCAGGGGCTCGATGCCGACGAGCGCCTTGATCGTCTGGTAGAGATTGATGTCGAGAGGCTGCCCGGTGCCGGTGACGATCACCGCCGGCGGCCGGGTGAGCGCCGGGACCCCGAAGTGGCGCCGCAGAAAGGCGACAAGCTGCCGGTGCGCCTGGTCGACGTCGCCGGCGGCCACGGCGATGGGCCGCGATTCACGATCGAGCGCCACGTTCACGATGAAGTCGAGCCGCGCAAGTCGCGCGGCGTCGAGCATCTCCTCGTGGATCGGGTTGCCTTCGAGGACCCCGGGTCGCGCCGTCGGAGCGGTCAGCATGTCTAAGGCGTGGTTGCGCACGATGCTCTCGTACCCGGCGACCGAGGGCAGGATCGCCTTGCGGCCGCCCGTGAAGCCGGCGAACTCGTGAGGCTCGACCTGGCCGAAGGCGATCCGCAGATCGGCCTGCGCCACGCGCCGGTTCACAAGCAGCGGCACTCCGCGCGAGGTGCGCCCGATCGCCATAAGGTCGTCCGCGCGGGCATCGTGGTTGGTGACTCGCAGCCGGGCCGCCCATTCGCCGCCCAGCAGCCGCTCGATCTCGTCGCCGGTGGCCGGGCGATGGGCGCCCACGCCGATGACCACGTCGACCGCGTCGT
>PKYM01000175.1:0-18591 GCA_003132645.1 Actinomycetota bacterium
CGCCCCGCTCCGGCAGGAACAGCGGCTCCGTGAAGGCAGTCGGCAGGGCCGGCAGCTCGAGCGCGCCGAGCGCCGCGCTGACGTCGTCGAGGCGGCCCGCGGCGACGTCGCCGAGAAAGCAGAGCGTCAGGTGCAGGGTGTGCACCAGGCGCAGGTCGTCGTGGGAATGCAGCTCGCAGTCCTGCCAGCGGCCGACCGCCGCGGCCACCTCGTCGGGCAGGTCGCAGGCCACGAAGAGCCGTCGGCTGGGCTCGGACCGTGCAGCGGCGCTCACGTCGCCACGAGAGGGTCGGGCGGCAGCGCCGACGCCCCCGCCGCGAGCGCCCGGCGCAGCTGGTGCAGGGCGGACACGACGCTCCAGGCCCTGACCGTCGCCCTGTCGCCAGGAAACTCGTGGCGCCGCACGACCGTGCCGCCCGGTCCGGCGCAACCGATGAAGACCAGGCCGACCGGCTTGTCGGGGGTGGCTCCACCCGGCCCGGCGATGCCGGTCACGCTGAGGCCGTAGGTGGCCCCGAGGCGCTCGCGAACGCCCTCGGCCATGGCGCGGGCCACGGGCTCGGAGACCGCGCCCTGGGCCGCCACAAGGTCGGCCGGCACACCGAGGAGCTCGTGCTTGGCGGCGTCGGCATAGACGAGGGCGCCGCCCAGGACGTAGTCGGAGCTGCCCGGCAGCTCAGTCAGACGCCCGCCCAGCAGCCCGCCTGTGCACGATTCGGCGAGAGCGACGGTCGCGCCCTGGCTGCGCAGCAGGTCGGCGACGATGAAGTCGATGCTGCGTCCGTCGCTCGAAAAGACCGGCGCGGCGGCGCGCAGCGCCGCCGCGAGGGCGTCGGCCTGCGCGCTCGCCGCCCGATCGTCGGCGTCGTAGCCGGCGGTGATCGTGACCTCGCCATCGGCGGCGGTGATGGCGAGCCGCAGGCGCTCGGTCGAAGCGCCGTCGAGCAGCGCCGCGACCTGCACTTCGCCCCAGCCGTAGATGCGCATCGTGAGGCGGCGGGCGGGTGCCGCTCCGGCTTCGGCGGCGAAGGCGGCCAGCACGTCGGGCCACATCGCCTCGAGCTCCCACGGCACGCCGGGCAGCGCCACGATGGCGGTGGCTTCGTGACGCAACGCAAAGCCCGGGGCCACGCCGGCCGGGGCGATCGCCCGGCTGCCCCGCGGCAGGAGCGCCTGACGGGCCATCGCGGGCAGCAGCTCTTCGAACGCGAGACCGCGCCGTGTCGCCACCCGACGCGTCGTCACGGTGACCATGCGCAGGGCCTCGGGGTCGCTCACCAGGGCGTTCCCGCTGACCCCGGCGATGGTCGCGGCAGTCAGATCGTCATGGGTGGTTCCCAATCCGCCCGAGGTCACCAGGAGCGCGGGGCGCTGGTCGAGCAGAAAGCGCAGGTCACGGCGCAGGACGTCGGGGTCGTCGGGGGCGAGCACGACGTGGTCGACGCGAAACCCGCTGGCGGCGAGCGTGCCCCCCAGGTAGTGGCCGTTGCGGTCGCGCGTGCGACCGTCGAGCAGCTCGCTGCCGGTGAGCAGCACGGCCGCCGTGGGCCGGCTCATCGGTTGCTGCCGGGCAGGTGCAGGTTGTCGCGCGCCCTGACGAAGTACTGCACGCCGGAGATGAGCGTGAGAGCGACCATCACCGCCACGGCCGGCACTTCGACATACGGCGCCCACGACAGATGCCCGTGGGGCCACATCAGGATGATGATGCAGACGATCTGGCTTGTCGTCTTGGCCTTGCCGAGCACGCCCGCCGGGATCGACACGCCCTGGTCGATGCCGACCACGCGCAGGGCGGTCACGGCGAACTCGCGGGCGATGATGACCATCGCCACCCAGGCCGGCAGCTTGCCGAGACCCACCAGGGCGATCAGCGCCGCCGAGATGAGCAGCTTGTCGGCCAGCGGGTCGAGGAACTGCCCCAGCGTCGTGATCTGGCCGCGGGAGCGCGCGACGTAGCCGTCGAGCTTGTCGGTGAAAGCCGCCACTCCGAACACGGCGATCGCCAGAAACGAGCCGTAGGGGATGTCTGAGACGAGCAGCACGACGAACACCGGGATCAGCAGGATGCGCGCGATGGTGATCGCGTTGGCGGCATTCATGCTGGAGCGGAGGGTGGTCGGTCGCTTCTCGGTGTCGACACTCATGTCACGGCCTGTGCGAGGAGATGGTACCCGGCGATGTCGGAGACGAGCGCCCGGACTACCTGGCCGCGTCGCGCCCTGGCTCCGGCCACGTAGGTGAGGCCGTCGACGTCGGGGGCCTGTTGGGCGATTCTACCAGTCACCTCGGACGAGACGCCACGCGAGCCCCGTTCGACCAGCACGTCGACCGTCTCGCCGACGAACTCGCCCCAGTAGGAGCGCGCGGCGCGCGCGGCGGCGTCGCTCACGCGCGCCGCGCGTTCCCGCCTCTCCGCCTCTGGGACCTGACCCGCCATGGCGGCCGCCGGGGTGCCGTCCTGAGCATCGAAGACGAACACGCCGGCGACGGCGAGACGAGCGGCGGCGATGAACTCGATGAGCTCCTCGACGTCGTCGTCGGTCTCCCCTGGGAATCCCGTGATGAAGGTCGAGCGCACGGCGACCTGCGGCAGGCGTGCGCGTACGTGGTCGAGGAGCGCCAGATACGACTCGCCGTCGCCGGCACGACCCATGGCCCGCAGGACCGGCCGCGAAGCGTGCTGCAGCGGAAGGTCGACGTAGGGCACGCCGTGGGCCGCCAGAGCGTCGAGAACGGCCTCAGAAAGCCCGTCGGGCTGCAGGTAGAGGAGCCGCAGCCAGACGGCCCCCAGGGCCCTCAGATCGCCCAGCAGCCGCTCGAGGCCGCCATAGCCGGGCCAGCGCCAGCGCGAGGTGTCCTGACCGACCAGCACGAGCTCGCGCGCCCCGGCTGCGAGGTCGGCGCTGGCGGCGGCCAGGATCTGCGCCGGCGCCACGGTTTCGTANNGCTGCCGGCGAGGCTGTGCGACAGCCTGGCCGGCAGCGCCCCCGCCCCGCTTCCCATCCGCGCCCTGCGCGCCGATGCGGGCCAGAAGCTCGAGCAGCGGACCGGTGTCGAAAGCCGAGAAGACGTCGATCTCGGGCAGCTCGGCGCGCAGCTCGGCTTCGTGGCGGGCGATGAGGCAGCCGTAGGCCGCCACCCTGGCGCCGCGCGCGTGCGTCGCCTCGCAGACGTCGAGCAGGACGTCGATCGACTCCTGTTTGGCGGCGTCGATGAAGCCGCAGGTGTTGACCAGGACAAGGTCGGCGCAGCTCAGGGGGGCGGGCCTGTGGCCCGCCCCCCTGAGCTGCGCCTCGAGCCGGTCGGAATCGGCTTCGTTCTTGGGGCAGCCCAGGGTGACGACGGCGAAGGTCGCCGACGGCGCGGAGGGCGCCGATGGCGCGCAAGGCACGCCCACGTCAGGACCGGCGCCTTGTGCGGTCGCCGTCAGCGGTAGTTCGTGAACTGAAGGGGGATGCCGAAGTCCTCGTCACGCAGCGCCTGCATGGCCGCCTGAAGCTCATCCTTCTTGGGCGAGAAGACCCGCACGGAGTCGCCCTGGATCTGCACCTTGACCTTCTTGAAGCTCTGCCGGATGAGCTTGCTCACGGCCTTGGCCTTCTCGTCGGGGATGCCGTGGGTGATCGTCACGCGCTGGCGCACCGTGCCGCCGAGGGCCGACTCGATCTTGCCGAACTGCAGCGCCTTGAGAGGCACCTTGCGGCGCGCGAGCTTTTCTTCGAGCAGGTCGACCACGGCCCGCAGCTTGCCCTCGTTGTCGGAGACCAGCACGAGGTCGTCGCCGTCGAAGTCGACCTTGCTCACCGACTTCTTGAAGTCGTAGCGCGTGGCGATCTCCTTTTGGGCAAGGTTGACCGCGTTGCGCACCTCGTTGCCATCGACTTCTGAGACCACATCGAACGAGAAGTCCTGTGCCATCTAGAGCTTCACCACGCCTTTCCTTGTGACTTTGTAGTTGTTCGAGACGGTCTCGGCCGGCGTGTAGGCGCTCCTGCCGTCGACCGTGATCGAGACGTACGCGGGCACGCCGAGCCGCACGTAGATCGGCTGGCGCGTCTTGATGGCGTGCGACTGACCCTGGGCCATGGTCGACTCGTAGACCACCTGGCCGGCGATGCCGGTCGTGCGGACCTGGACCCAGCAGGCCCCGCCGGCGGCCACCAGGCGTACCGTGAAGCGTGCGGTGGCGGTGGTCGTCGTGTGCTGCGCCGTCGGCGTGGTCTTGGGCGTGGGGCTTATCACGGTGACCGGCAGCGGGGTGGGCGGTTTGCCCGTCGAGTTGCCGCGGCCGATAACATACAGCACCCCGATGATGAGCAGGCAGATCACGGCGATGAAGGTCAGGGTGTTGCGCCGGCGATGGGCGTGCGGCCTGCCCAGAGCCGAGTTGCCGCCGAAGGGTTCGTGTTCCTCGTTGGGCTCGAAGCGCGAGCGGTACTCCTCGATCATGACGTCGGCATCGAGGCCGAGGTAGTCGGAGTAGGTCCGCAGGAAGCCTTTGACGTAGGCTGCAGAGGGCATGAGGTCGAAGTCGTCGTTTTCCATGGCCTGGATGTATTTGACACGGATCTTGGTGTCGTCCTCGGCCTGCTGGAGCGTGGTCTTGCGCCGGACCCTGGTCTCGCGCAAGGTGCTGCCGATCTCGAACACTAGAGACTCTCTTCTCGTCGTAAGCAGGCTTCAGTGGCGTGACGTCGCGGCGGCCTGGACCGCGCCGACGTAGCGACCATTCAGTCTACGTTCGGCTCGGTGAGAACACAATTTTGAGGCGGCCGCCAGAACACGAGGTCCCGGGCCGGTCCTGGCGGCGCCCGGCAAGAGGCGAAGTCGTCCCGCCGTCTCCTACTCGACGCTCTCCTCGCGGTTGAAGTCGTCGTCGAGGGCAGGTGAAGCGTCGACCTCGGGCTCGCCCGGCGCCGCGGGGCGGCCGAGCACGCGCGGCAGGTCGTCTTCTTCGATCAGCACCTTGCGCGCCTTGCTGCCGTCGAAGCCCGAGATGATGCCGCGCTGCTCCATCACGTCGATCAGCCGTCCGGCGCGCGCGTAGCCGACCCGCAGGCGGCGTTGCAGGAGCGCGACCGAAGCCGCGCCCGTATGCACGACCGTGGTGACGGCCTCGGAAAACAGTGCGTCGTCGTCGCTGACCGCCGTGCCCTCGGCACTGTCGCCGGTGGCGCATTCGAGGAGGTCCTCGCGATACTGCGGGGCGGCCTGCTCGCGCCAGGCACCGGTGATCAGGCCCATCTCCTCTGACGAGATGAAGGCGCCCTGGACGCGCAGCAGCTTGGAGCTCGAGTAGGGGTGGAACAGCATGTCGCCGTCGCCCAGCAGGCTCTCGGCGCCGCCGGTGTCGAGGATCACGCGCGAGTCGGTCTGAGAGGCGACCTTGAAGGCGATCCGCGAGGGGATGTTGGTCTTGATCAGGCCGGTCACGACGTCGACCGAGGGCCGCTGCGTGGCCACCACGAGGTGCATGCCGACCGCCCGGCCGAGCTGGCCCAGGCGGATCACGGCGTGCTCGACCTCGGCCGGCGCCACCATCATGAGGTCGGCGAGCTCGTCCATGACGATGACGATGTAGGGCAGCGGCTTCTCGCCGGCCGCCGCCAGGCGCTTGTTCAGCTCGCGCAGGTCGCGGGCGTTCTCGGTGCGCATCATGAGCTCGTAGCGGCGCTCCATCTCGTGGACGATCGTGGCCAGCACGCCGCCGGCGTTGCGCACGTTGGTCACGACCGGCGCCAGAAGGTGCGGCACGCCGTCGAAGTGCGACAGCTCGACCTTCTTGGGGTCGATCATCACGAACCGCACCTGGTCGGGCGTCGCACGCAGCAGGATGGAGCTCACGATGCTGTTCAGACAGGCGCTCTTGCCCGAGCCGGTGGTGCCCGCGACCAGCAGATGGATGAGGCGCGTGAGGTCGGCCAGCACCGGCTTGCCGGTGATGTCCTTGCCGATCCACATGGCCAGCGGCGAGGCGTTGACCGGCAGGTCGCCCCAGATGTCGCCGAGGCTGACCCAGTTGGGCTGGCGGTTGGGCACCTCGACGCCCACCGCCGTCTTGCCGGGGATCGGCGCCTGGATGCGAATCTCGGTCGCCGCCAGCGAGTAGGCGATGTCGTCGCGCAGCGCCGCCACGCGGCTGACCTTGGTGCCGGGGGCGAGCGCCAGCTCGTACTGCGTGACGCGCGGCCCGGAGATGGTGTTGATCACCCGCGCCTCGACGCCGAAGTGGCCGAGCGTCTCGGTGAGCTGGGCGGCGACCGACTCGATCACGGCGAGCGCCTCGCCTTCGCCGGCTGGGGTACGCCGCAGCAGGGCCAGCGCCTCGGGCAGCCGCCAGGGGCGCTCGCCGGGCAGATCGAAGGCCACGGCGCCGGCATCATCGCCCGCCTCCTCGGCTTCGCCGGCCAGCGAAAGCTGTTCCTCGGACTCGTCGTCTGTGAGCGGTTCGTCGAGACGGCGAGCACGCGACGCCGGCGGTTGCGGCGGCGCGATAGGCTCAGCGGCGAGCCCGGTCGTTTCGAAGACATCGGGCAGGTCGCGGGCGCCGTCGATCAGCGCACCGCCGCGCGCGCCATTCGCCCGCCCGACGGCCGTGGCGGCGGTTTCACGCTGCTGCGCCAGCTCGCGGAACTCGTGGGCAGCGGCGCGGCGCGCGCCGATGGTCTGCGCGGAACGTTGTGCGGAGCGGCGGGCCGCGTCTCGGGCGGCCTCGACGCCGCGTTTGGAGCGGCTGGCCCACAGGCCGAGCGACGAGCCGGTGAGCAGCAGCAGTCCGGCCACAGTGGCGCCGAGCACCAGGACGGTGATGCCGATGGCTCCAATCACGGCGTGGAGCCCGGCCCACATGCCCTCCCCCACCAGACCGCCGTGGCCCTTCATGTATTCGACGACGAAGTTCTGCGCGGGTCGCGAGCCGCCGAACAGACCGAAGGTGTCGGCCGCGGCGGCCAGGGTGAACGTCAGGCAGAGCACGATCACGCCGGCCGTGATCTCGCCCGACGGTCGATGGCCGCGCCGGCCGCCGAGCAGGATCGCCGCGTAGATCAGAACGGCGGGCGCCGCAAAGGCCAACAGACCCACCAGCACGCGCAGTCCAGAGACCAGCCAGTGCCCGAGGAACCCTCCGTGCCAGCCGAAGTAAAGGACGAAGACGAGAAAGGCCGCTACGGCGACGCAGCCCAGAGCGCCGATCTCGCGGCCGCGACCGCCACCGGGCGCGCGCTTGCGGCGAGAGGCGGCGGAGGGTCGCGCGGCGCGCCTGGACGGCGCGCCGCGCGACCCTCCGGACGCCGACGCGCCACCCGCGCGACGCCGACGGGTGGCAGACGAGGTGCTGCGGTTTGTTGCCATGGGTGGCCTATTCGACGGCCGCGGCCCGAACCCTAGTCACGGGCCTCGAGGACGCGCCGCCGCCGAATGTCGCTTCCCTTAGACCTCGACCACGATCGGCATGATCAGCGGCTCGCGCTTGGTGCGGCGGTAGATGAACGTGGCCAGGGTGTCGTGAACGTCCTCGCGCAGCAGGCGCTGCCCGGTGACGTGCTCGGCGGTGAGCTCGCGCAACCGGGTGACGAGGTCGTCGCGCGCCTCGGCCAGCAGATCGTGCTCATGCTCCTCGTCGTAGAGGAAGCCGCGCGCCACGAGCTCGGGCGGCGCGACAGCCTCGCCCGTCTGCACGCTCACGGTGACCACGGCGATGAGGATGCCGTCGCCCGAGAGCTGCTGGCGTTCGCGCAGCACCACGTGCTCGGCGCCGCCGATCTGCAGGCCGTCGACGAACATCATGCCGGCCGTCACCTTGCTGGTGACGGCGGCCGACTCCGCGTTGAACTCGAGGACGTCACCGTTGTCGAGCAGGAAGATGTGGTCGTCGGGAAGGCCGGCCTCGCGGGCCAGCTCGCGGTGCAGGTACTGGTGGCGATACTCGCCATGGGCCGGCACGAAGTAGCGCGGGTTCAGGAGGTTCAGCAGCATGCGCTGGTCCTCGCGCGAGGCGTGACCGGAGACGTGCACGCCGCTCGCCTGGCCGTAGATGACCTTGGCTCCGGAGCGCAGCAGCCGGTTGACGGTGTCCATCACGCTGACTTCGTTGCCGGGCACCGGTCGCGCCGAGATCACCACGGTGTCGCCGGGTTGCAGCTCGACCTGGGGATGGTCGTCCCAGGCCATGCGCGACAGTGCCGACAGCGGCTCGCCCTGGCTGCCCGTAGTCAGGATCAGCAGCTCGTCGGGTCGGTACTTGTCGATGTCGGTGAGCTTGATCTGCGCGTTCTCGGGAATCCGCAGATAGCCCAGATTGCGGGCGATGTTGACGTTCTTGATCATCGAGCGGCCCGCGACGGCGAACTTGCGACCGTGCACGTGGGCGATCTGGATGGCCTGCTGGATGCGATGGATATGCGACGAGAAGCAGGCCATCAGCACGCGCCCGTCGGAGTCGGCGAAGATGCGATGGAAGGCCTGCCCGACCTGGCTTTCGGAGCCTGTGCTGCCCTCGCTTTCGATGTTGGTCGAGTCGCCGAGCAGGGCCAGCACGCCCTCCTGCCCGAGCCGCGCCAGCTTGTTGACGTCGGTCGTGCGACCGTCGATCGGCGTGTGGTCGAACTTGTAGTCGCCCGAAAAGACGATGCGGCCCTCGGCTGTCTCGATGATGATCGCCAGGGCGTCGGGAACGCTGTGACTCACGGCGCAGAAACGCACCGTGAACGGCGCGAGATCGACGACCGAATCGTCGTTTACCTCGTTCATCTCGACGACCTTGAGCAGGCCGTGTTCGTCGAGCTTCGACTTCGCGAAGGCCAGCGTGAGGCGGCTCGCGTAGACCGGCACGTTGATGTCGCGCAGCACGTACGGCAGCGCGCCGAAATGGTCCTCGTGGCCGTGCGTTATGAGGAACGCGAGGACGTCGTCTCTGCGCTCGCGCAGAAAGCTGATGTCGGGCAGGACCAGGTCGATGCCGAGCATCTCGTCGCGGGGGAACGCAAGGCCGCAGTCGACGACCACGATCTTGCCGCGATACTCGACGGCGGTCATGTTCTTGCCGATCTCGCCCATCCCGCCGAGCGGGATGATCTTCAGTGTGTTCTCAGCCATTGTCTTCTTCAATCCCTTATGTCAGTCGTGCATGAGGCCCCCGGCGTCGGCGCTGCGCCGGGCGTCGGGGACCATCGAATCCTTTACAGCAGTTCGAGTCGCTCGAGCTCGTCTTCGATCAGGCGCCGTTCGTCGTCGGAGGCTTCGACGAGCGGCAGGCGCAGGCCGCCGACCTCGTGACCGAGCATGTTCAGCGCCGCCTTCAGCGGTATCGGGTTGCTCGTCACGAAGAGCGCCCTGAGCAGCGGCGCGAGCTCCTTTTCGAGGGCCGCGGCGCGGACGTGGTCGCCGCCGCGCGCGGCCGTCACGAGCTCCTTGAGCCGGGAGCCGACCAGATGGCTTGCCACGGAGATGCAGCCCCAGCCGCCCATGGTCGCGACTTCGAGGGTCATGTCGTCGTTGCCGGCGTACAGACCGAGGTCGCACAGCTCCATGAGCCGACGCGACTGCTCGAGGTCGGGGTTGGCCTGCTTGACGGCGACGATGTTCTCGATGCCCGAAAGCTCGGCCAGCAGTTCCGGCGTCAGGTTGACGACGCAGCGCGAGGGGATGTTGTAGATGATCACCGGCAGGTTCGTGGCCGCGGCGACAGCGGTGAAGTGGGCCCGCAGGCCGCGTTCGGGCGGCCGGTTGTAGTAGGGCGTGACGACGAGCACGCCGTCGACGCCGGCGTCTTCGGCGCGGCGCGTGAGGGCCACGGAATGGGCGGTGTCGTTGGTGCCCGTGTTGGCGATCACCGGGCCGCGTCCGTCGGCGATCTCGACCGCCTGACGAAACAGGCCGACCTTCTCGTCGTCGGTCAGGGTGGGCGACTCGCCGGTGGTGCCCGCCACCACAAGGCCGTCGGAGCCGCTCGACAGGAGGTGGTCGATCAGCTGGGCGAAGGCGATCTGGTCGACCTGCAGGTCGAGGGTGAACGGCGTGACCATCGCGGTCAGAATGTCTCCGAAGGATTCCACGATCTCTACTCCCCCAGTTCTTGGTCTGCGACAGGGTCGCTCAACAGGCTCTCAAGTCCGATGGTCGTGCCCTCGAGTGACGGCGCCCGGCGGATGGCAAGCAGGGCGCCGGCCATGAAGGATTCGCGCGCCAGGGAGTCGTGGCGGATCGAGAGGGTCTCCCCCGCGCCGCCGAAGACGACCTCCTGGTGGGCGACGAAGCCCGGCAGCCGCAGGCTGTGGATGCGTACGCCGCCGCTGGCGAGCCCGCGCGAGGGTCGTGTCTCGGCGGCGCCGTGCGGGTGGGCGGCGCCACCCTCGGTCATGAGTCGCGCCGTCAGCAGCGAGGTGCCCGACGGCGCGTCGGCCTTGCCCTGCTCGTGCGCCTCGATGATCTCGGCCGACGGGAAGTAGCGCGCCGCTCGCGCCGCGAACTCCATGAGCAGGACGGCGCCCAGGGCGAAGTTCGGTACCACGAGCAGCGGCGCCTTGTGGGCGGCGGCCAGCGCCGCCAGGCTCTCGACCTGCTCGTCGCTCAACCCCGTCGTGCCGACGACGGTCGGCAGGCCAGCGCTCAGCGTCGCCGAGACGTTGGCAAACACCGCGCCCGGCAGGGTGAAGTCGACCGCCACGTCGGGCCGTACGTTCGCGAGAGCCTCGTCCACGGTGGCATAGAGTGGCGCCGACGATGGCCCGGCGCCGGCTTCCGGCTCGCTCTGGCGGTCGGCGCCGGCGAGGCGCTCGCCCGGGTCGACCCGGGCGACCAGGGTCAGGTCGTCCTGGCGGGCGATGGTGGCGCACAGCAACGAGCCCATGCGACCGAGCGCCCCGAGCACGACGACGCCGCTCACTCGGAATCCCAGCTGTAGCCCGACACCGTGGCCTGAAACGGCTCAGACTCTGGTCCGACGCACACCGCCGACCAGGTGGCGACGTCGTAGAACTCGTGCGCGAGCGCCACGACGGCGTCGTAGTCGACGGCTTCGATCTGGGCCAGCATGCCGTCGAGCGTGCGGATCTCGAGGCCCAGCAGGACGCTGCGTCCGAGCCGGTTCATGCGAGCCGACGGGCTTTCCATGCTGAGCACGATCTGGCCCTTGATCTGTTCCTTGGTGCGCTCGATCTCTTCGACCGTGAGTGTCTCGGGCAGGCGTTCGAGTTCGGTGGTGCAGAGCTCCATGACCTCGGCCAGGCCCTCTGGCCGCGAGCCGAACGATATGGCCACGAGCCCCGTGTCGGCATACAGCGCGGTGTAGGAGTAGACCGAATACACCAGGCCGCGCTTCTCGCGGATCTCCTGGAACAGCCGCGAGCTCGACGAACCGCCGAGGGCGGTGTCGAGCACCGACAGCGCGAAGCGCCGCGGATCTTCGCGCGACATGGCCGGCGCGCCGAGGCAGACATGGAACTGCTCCGTCTCCTTGCGCATGAAATAGGCGTCGTGGCGCGCCTTGGGCAGGCGCAGAGACGGTGCGGGCGGGTCGGCCGCGCCGACTCCGGGGCCGAAGTGTTTGCGGGCAAGCTCGACGACGTGCTCGTGGCGCAGGTTGCCGGCGGCGGCCACCACGATCGCCGGGTTCACGTAGTGCTGCTGGTGGTAGGCCTTGATGGTCGCCTCATCCAAGCCCTGCAGGGTCTCGGCGGTGCCGATGATCTGGCGACCGAGAGGGTGCTCCCAGAAGACGGTCTCGGCGAGGTAGTCGTGGATCAGATCTGAGGGCGAGTCCTCGTAGAGGGCGACCTCTTCGAGGACGACCTCGCGCTCGGCGTCGAGCTCGGCCATGAGGGGCCGCACCACCATGTCGGCCATCACCGCGAAGGCCTCGTCGAGATGGGCGTCGAGAAACCGCGCGTGGACCAGGGTGTACTCCTTGGAGGTGGCGGCGTTCAGCTCGCCGCCCATCTGGTCGAAGATGCGGGCGATGTCCCAAGCGGAGTAGTCGGTCGTGCCCTTGAAGATCAGGTGCTCGATCAGGTGCGAGATGCCGGCGCGGGTCGGGTCCTCGTGACGGGACCCGACCCCTATCCAGAATCCGAGAGCGATCGACCGCACGCTGTCGATGGGCTCGGTGACGACCCGCAGCCCATTGTCGAGCGTGGCGATCTGGAAGCCCTGGATGGCCCGCCTCCGGCCTAGTGTTCCGCCGGCGCCTCGACCGGTCGCAGACCGATCCGATTGCGCGCCTTGTCGATCTCGACGACCTCGACCGTGATCGTGTCGCCACGGCTCACGACGTCGTCGACCTTGTCGATCCGCTTGCCGCCGCCGAGTTTGGAGATGTGGATCAGTCCGTCGACGCCCTTCTTGAGCTCGACGAAGGCGCCGAAGTCGGTCGTCTTGACCACCTTGCCGGTGATGATGTCGCCGACCTCGATGTCCTTGCACATCGAGACGATGCGCTCGGTGACCGCCTCGCCTGCCTCCATGTCGGGGGCGGCGACGTAGATCGTGCCGTCGTCTTCGATGTCGATCTGCACGCCGAACTCCTCGCAGAGCCCCTTGATGGTCTCGCCGCCCTTGCCGATGACGAGGCCGATCTGGTCGGGGTTGATCTGGATCGTGAAGATGCGCGGCGCGAACGGAGACAGCTCGGCGCGCGGCTCAGGCAGCGTGGCGAGCATCTTGTCGAGGATGAAGAGCCGGCCGAGACGGGCCTGCTCGAGGGCGTCGCCCAGGATCTCGAAGCTCACGCCCGAGATCTTGATGTCCATCTGCAGGGCGGTGATGCCGTTGCGCGAGCCCGCCACCTTGAAGTCCATGTCGCCGAGGTGGTCCTCGACGCCGGCGATGTCGGAGAGCACGACGTAGTCGTCACCCTCCTTGATCAGCCCCATGGCGATGCCGGCTACCGGCTGCTTGATCTGCACGCCGGCGTCCATGAGCGAGAGGGTCGAGCCGCAGACGCTGGCCATGGACGATGAACCGTTGCTTTCGAGGATCTCGGACACCAGGCGGATGGTATAGGGGAACTCCTTGTCGTCGGGCAGCATGTTGACGAGCGCCCGCTCGGCCAGCGCCCCGTGACCGATGTCACGCCGCTTGGGACCGCGCATGAAGCCGGTCTCCCCCACCGAGTAGGGCGGGAAGTTGTAGTGGTGCATGTACTTCTTGCCGGTCTCGGGGTTGATCGTGTCGATGCGCTGGGCGTCGCCTGTGGCGCCGAGGGTGGTGAGGGTGAGGGCCTGCGTCTGGCCGCGTGTGAACAGGGCCGAGCCATGGGTGCGCGGCACGAGGCCGACTTCGCAGGTGATGGGCCTGATCTCGTCGGTGCCGCGGCCGTCGGGGCGCCGCTTGTCGACGGCGATGCGCCGCCGGATGACGTCTTTTTCGCGCTGTGAGAAGGCGCGCTTGACCTGGACCGCGCGCTCGCGCAGCTCGGCTTCGTCGACGCCCTGGGTGAGCCGCTCGACGATCTGCTGACGCAGCTCGACGGTGGCGTCCTGACGGGCCTTCTTCTCTTGGATGGCGGTGACCCGGTCGACGTCGGCGCCGTAGGAGCTCACGATGGCGTCGTAGAGACCACGGTCGACTTCGTAGACCGGCACCTCCCACTTGGGCTTGCCGGCGAGCTCGCGCAGACGCAGCTGGGCGTCGATCAGCTTCTGGATCTCGGCGTGGGCGATGCGCAGGCCCTCGAGGACCTGCTGCTCGCTGGCCTCCATGGCGCCCGCTTCGACCATCACGACGGCGTCGCGGCTGCCGGAGACGACCAGATCGAGGGTGGCCCCTTCGAGCTGCGAGAGCAGCGGGTTGACCACGTACTCGCCGTCGATCAGGCCGACACGCACGGCCGCAAGCGGCCCCAGGAACGGGATCTCGGAGAGCGTGAGAGCGGCCGACGCGCCCGTCATGGTGAGCACGTCGTAGGCGTACTCCTGGTCGAACGAGAGCACGGTGCCGATGATCTGCACCTCGTTCATGAAGCCCTTCGGAAACGACGGCCTGATGGGCCGGTCGATCTGCCGGGCGGTCAGGGTGGCCTTGTCGCTGGGACGCGACTCGCGCTTGATGAACCCGCCGGGGATCTTGCCCGCGGCGTACATGCGCTCCTCGACGTCGACTGTCAGTGGAAAGAAGTCCTGGTTTTCGCGCGCTTCCTCGCGGGCCACCGCGGTNNACTGCGCCGTTCGCCTGCTTGGCGAGCTTGCCGGTCTCGAGGGTGATGGTGCGCCCTCCGACCTCTACTTCTACAGTGTGGACGGTTGTCATGAAATACCTTCGAATCCTTTTCTGGCCGCCCCACACTCTTCGGGGCAGGCCCAGTCACGGCTAGGGAACGGCGGCGCTATTTGCGCAGCTCGAGATCCTTCACCAGGGTACGGTAGCGCTCCATGTCCTTCGCCTGCAGGTAGTCGAGCAGGCGACGACGGTGGCCGACCATCATGAGCAGTCCTCTGCGGGAATGGTGATCCTTCTTGTGGATCTTGAGGTGCTCGGTGAGGTCGTCGATGCGCTTGCTGAGCAGCGCCACCTGCACTTCGGGCGACCCGGTGTCGCCTTCGTGCTTGGAGAATCGCGAAATGATCGCTTGTTTGTCTTCGGTCGTGATTGCCAGGGGAATCACCTCCCTTGCGGGATGATCCGGAAACCCAGTACCGGGTCGGCGGCCCGGAACCGAGAAACGGTCGTCCGGTAGGGTACCACACGAGGGGGTAGCGGCAAACTAGGAGGTTCGGCTCAGAGGCCGAGCTCGTCGTAGGCGGGGTCGTCGAGGGCGGCCGTGCGGGCGATGTCGTCGTGCATGCGCACGACCAGGGCATCGGGGCCCGGGAAGGTCTCTTCGTCGCGCAGCTTGGTGACGAAGTCGACCACCATGTCGGCGCCGTAGGCGTCACCCTCGAAATCGAGCAGGTAGGCTTCGATGCGCACGAAGGCGGTCTCGTCGCCCCTGTGTAAGAAGGTCGGGTTGTGCCCGACGTTGACGGCCGCCCGGTACCACCGTCCGTGCAGCTCGGCGGCGGCGGCATAGACGCCCCGCCCCGGGAAGATCATGCCGGTGTGGGCCTCGATGTTGGCGGTCGGGAAACCCAGCGTGCGGCCGCGCTTGTCGCCGTGCACCACGACGCCGGCGAGCCGCGGCGGACGGCCCAAGATGGCGCGCACCTCGGGCAGACGGCCGTCGTGCAGCAGCCGCCGGATCCGCGACGAGCTGATCGGCCGCCCGTGCGACGTGAGCAACGGCACCACGATCGCCTCGAAGCCCAGGCGCCGGCCGCAGGCGGCAAGCGAGGCCGCAGTGCCTTCGCCGCGCACGCCGAAAGTGAAGTTCTCGCCGACCGCGACGACTTTGGCCTGCAGCCCTTCGGCCAACACCCGGCGACAGAACTCAGCCGGTTCGATGGCGGCGAGGGCGGCGTCGAACCGCAAGACCACGAGCTCGTCGACGCCGAGCGCCGCGACGAGCTCGCGCTTGACGGCGAGGGGCGTCAGCAGACGCGGCTGGTGGGTCGGGTCGACGATCGCCAGCGGATGGCGGTCGAAGGTGACCACCGTCGAGGTCAGGTGCCGTTTACGGGCGGCCTCGACCGCCACGCCGATCACGAGCTGGTGGCCGGCGTGGACACCGTCGAAGGTGCCGAGGGCCACGCTGCGCGGCCGCGGCGGCGCCGCCGCGAGGTCGTCAACGAAGTCCATCACAGGATGACGAGCGGTCGCAGTCCCGGCCCGTCCTCGACCGGCCCGTAGACCGCGAGGACCTCGCCCCGAAACACGACGCGCACGGGCTGCGACGGGCCGTCCGGCAGCCGGGCGCCGTTGCGCACGGCCGCCGCCTGCGCCGCCGTCACGGTCACCGCCGGCATGAACTGCAAGGCGTCGCCGGGCGACACGAGGCCCGGGATCTGCAGGTCGTCTTCGTCGCGCGACCCGACGGCCTCTTCGAAGGCCGCCAGCGCCTGGGCGTCCTCAAGGCGAAACGGGCCGGTCGCGGCGCGCGCCAGGCTGGCGACGTAGGCGCCGGCGCCGAGCGCCGCGCCGATGTCGATGGCGAGCTGGCGCACATACGTGCCCTTGGAGCAGAGGATCCGACAGGTCGACGACAGGGCCGCCGGATCGAAGTCGAGCACGTCGATGGCACTGATCTCGATCTCCCTGGTCGGCGTCTCGACCACCTCGCCGCGGTGCGCCTTGCGATACAGGCGCTCGCCGTCGACCTTGACTGCCGAGGTCATCGGCACGCGCTGGGCGACGCGCCCGGTGAACCGCGGCAGCACGGCGGAGAGCTCGTCGAGGCTGATCGAGCGGCCCGTCGCGACGAGCTCACCGGTGCGGTCGCCCGTGTCGGACGTCCAGCCGAACTGCACCGAACAGACGTATTCCTTGGGCAGATCGACGAAGAACCGCGCCAGTTTCGTGGCCCGGCCGACCAGCACGATCAGCAGACCGGTGGCGAACGGGTCGAGGGTACCGGAGTGGCCCACCTTCTTGACGGCGGGTCGCAGGGAACGCCGCACCCTGGCCACTACGTCGTGCGAGGTGCAGCCGACCGGCTTGTCGATCAGGAGGATGCCGTCGAGAGGCGCTCGTCGAGTTCGGTACTGAGCCACTGTGTCACCTCCTCGACCGTGCCGGCCGCGCTGAACCCGGCCGCCTGCTTGTGGCCGCCGCCGCCCTTGAGCGCGGCCACGGCGCTCACGTCGAAGCCCTCTGAGCGCAGGCTGACCCTGGCGCCGCCTCCCTGCTGGCGCACCAGCGCGGCGACCTCGACGCCGGGCACGCTGCGCAGGGCGTCGACGATGCCCTCCGTCTCGTCGTCTGAGGCGCCGGTGGCGGCGAAGTCCGCGGCGGTGAGCGGCGCGAGCAGGGCGCGGCCGCCGGCCGCCGGCCTTGCGGCCCCGATCGCTCGCGCCCACAAGCGCAGCGAGGCCAGCGAGCGTCTCCCGAACAACAGCTTGTAGATCGCGTTCGGGTCGGCGCCGTCAGAGACGAGCCGGGCACAGCAGGCGAAGGTGGCCGCCGAGGTGCTGGAGTGCTGGAAGTGGCCGGTGTCGAACGAGATACCGGCATAGAGCGCCGCGGCCGCCGGGGGCGAGAACCGCAGGGCCAGCGCGGCAGCGATCTCGCAGACGATCTGCGAGGCGCTGCTCGCCGTGGCGTCGACGAGGTTGAGATGCCCGAACCGCGTGTTGTCGTGGTGATGGTCGATGTTGACGATGCGCCCCTGCCAGGAGCCGAGGGTCACGGCGAGGCGTTCGGCGGAGCCACAGTCGAGAGCGTACAGCGTCGCTCCGGCCGGCGGCGGACCTTCTGCCACCAGACCGGCCGGCAGGAACTCGTCGGCCAGCGGCAGCTCGACACCGGGATCGGTTCGCAGCAGCGCCGCGACGCCCAGCTTGGCGAAGAGATCGAGCATGCCGGCGGCCGCCCCCACGGCGTCGCTGTCGGGATTTTCATGGATGGTGAGCGCCACCTGCGACTCGCCACGCATCGCCTCACAGACCGCGTCGAGCTCCGGCGCGCGAGGCCTCACGGCTCGTGCGGGTCGTCGGTCAGCGGCTCGCCATCGGCGAGGTCGTCTTCGGCGGGCTCGCCGAGCTCACCCTCGTAGCGCTGGAGCAGCGTCTCGATGCGCATGCCACGTTCGATCGACTCGTCGTAGAGGAACTGGAGCTGGGGGGTGCGCTTGATGCGCACGTCGGCGGCGATGCGCTCCTGCAGGCGACCGTGAGCGGCGCGCAGGCCGGCGAGCGTGCGTTCGCGGGTCGGGGTGTTGCCCAGCACGCTGACGAAGACCTTGGCGTGTCGCAGGTCGGCCGAGGTCTGCACCCCGGTCACGGTGACAAACCCGATGCGCGGGTCCTTGAGCGCCGGGATCTCCTGCGAGAGGACCTCGCGGAGCGATTCGTTTACCTTCAGGAGCCTGAGTCCCACAGGGCCTCGACCGGGTCGACTGACTTCACGATCACGCGCGACACCTCGAACTCGCGACCGTAGAGGTATCGTTCGATCTCGTCGATACGTTCGTGAGCCTGACGGCCTGACGACGCCCCCAGCACGACAAGCACCTCAGACAGCTGCCAGCTCTCGTTATGTCCGACTTCGGCGAACGACGCCCGATACCGTCGCTGCACGGTATCGCGCAGCGAGGTGAGGGGCTGCCGTTTGTCCTTCAGAGAACGGTTCGCCGGAAAGTGCAGCTCGGCCAGCAGCACACCGACGTGCGCCTCATGCGCCACGGGCGACTTCCTTGGTCTCGTACGCTTCCAACGTGTCCCCCACCTTGAGGTCGTTGAAGCCGTCGAGCAGGATGCCGCATTCGAAGCCCTCGAGCACCTCTCGCGTGTCTTCGTTGAAGCGCTTCAGGGAAGCGAGTTTGCCGTCGTGGACGACGACGCCGTCGCGCAGCACCCGGATGCTCGACGTGCGCGTGATCTTGCCGCGAGTGACGTGGCAGCCGGCGATCGTGCCCAGGCGCGAGACCTTGAAGAGCTGGCGCACCTCGGTCTGGCCGAGCACCTCTTCGACGACCTCGGGCTTCAGCAGGCCGACCAGAGCCGCCTGGACGTCCTCGGTCACCTTGTAGATCACGCGATAGGTGCGGATGTCGACGCCTTC
>PKYM01000175.1:18631-31965 GCA_003132645.1 Actinomycetota bacterium
AGGGCGTCGGCGAGCGCCTCGATGCTGCCCTGCACGTCGGCCTTGATGATCAGGTTGAGCTCGCTCACTTCGCCTTCGGCGATGCGCGCGTAGAGGTCGTCGAGGGTCAGGGCGTGCTGCTTGGCCAGGTCTTCGGCGCGCAGGCGGTTGGTGCGTCGGTTGGCCAGCACGCGGGCGGCCTTTTCGTCTTTGACCACGCGGCAGGCTTCGCCCGCCTCGGGCACGGAGTCGAAGCCGATGATCTCGACGGGCGTGGAGGGGCCGGCCTTGGCCAGGGGCTCGCCGCGGAAATCGCGCATGGCGCGCACGCGGCCGCTCGCCTCACCGGCCACGATGGCGTCGCCGACGCGGATGGTGCCGCGTTCGATCAGCATGGTGACGACCACACCGCGGCCGACGTCGACCTTGGCTTCGATCACGACGCCGCTGGCCGGCGCGTCGGGATTGGCCTTGAGGTCGCCGACCTCGGCGACCAGCAGCAGCATGTCGAGGAAGTTGTCGAGTCCGATCTTCTTCTTGGCGCTCGCCTCGACGAAGACGGTATCGCCACCCCACTCCTCGGGCACGATGCTGAACTCGGTGAGCTGCTGCTTGATCTTTTCGACGTTGGCGTCGGGTTTGTCGATCTTGTTGATGACGAACACCATCGGCACCTCGGCCGCCTTGGCGTGGTCGATGGCCTCGACCGTCTGTGGCATGACGCCGTCGTCGGCCGCCACCACGATGGCCGCGATGTCGGTGACCTTCGCACCTCTCGCGCGCATCGCCGTGAAGGCTTCGTGGCCCGGCGTGTCCAGGAAGGTGACCGTCTTGCCGTCGTGCTTCACCTGGTAGGCGCCGATGTGCTGGGTGATGCCGCCGGCCTCGCCGGCTGCCACCTCGGTCTCGCGGATAGCGTCGAGAAGGCTCGTCTTGCCGTGGTCGACGTGGCCCATGACAGCGATCACCGGCGGACGCGGCTTCAGGTCTTCGGGGCGATCCTCGGGGGCCTCCTCGAGCTCGGCCTCTTCGTCGACGGCGTGGGTGATCTCGACCGTGCGCTTGAAGTCGTCGGCGAGGATGATGATGGCCTCGTCGGAGAGCGACTGCGTGATGGTGGCCATCTCGCCGTAACCCATCATCGTCTTGATGATCTCGGCCGTCGAGACACCGAGCAGTTGCGAGATGTCCTTGATGCTCGCCCCCGACGGCACCTTGATCTTCTGGCCCTCGACCGGCACCGGCGGGGCGGCGTCGGCGACCGCGCCCTGCTGGTGGCGATCGCGGCGGCCACGACGGTCGTTCTGCGGTCCGGACCCGCGGCGCGACGCCTGGGCGTCGATCACCACGCGGCGCCGGCGGCCGCCGGCGCCGCCCGGGCGCGCCCGGCGGGGGGCGCTGGACGTCTGGGCATAGGCCTTGTCGACGATGTCCTCGTCGACCTCGGTCTGGCCGTCGGCGAGCTCCATGCCGGCGCGCTTGAGGTGGGTGAGGACGTCTTCGACTGTCGTATTACGCTGGCGGGCGACCTCAGCGACAGGTTTCATGCGGGCCACTCACATCACCGCCTTTCGCTGTTCGCAGACGCCGGTGAAACGCCTGCACAGATCGTCATCGATGAGAACACGCGCGCGCAGCGCGCGATCGAGCGCGCGCCGGCGTACCGCCTGCTCGAAACATTCGGGCTGCGGGCACAGCCAGGCGCCGCGCCCCACCGGGCGCGGCTCGGCGAGCGTGACGCGGCCCTCGCGCACGGTGAGCCGCACGAGCGCCTCGCTCGGCGCGACCCGGCGGCAACCGACGCACGTGCGCTGCGGTCCGCCGAAGCTCCCCGCAGCCGTCACTCCGCCGTCACCTGCTCTCCGGTCTCGGCTTCGGCAAGCTTCTGGTGGTCGGGAATGCCGCAGTAACGACTGCCCGGCAACGCCATGTTGGGGCAGCGCTTGCCGTTGGACATCACGGCCACGCAACGCCCGCTCGCGTCGTCGCCGTCTTCTGAGTAGGTCAGCTCGGCATCGTTGCCGGCCATCTCGCTCTGGCTCTTGATGTCGATGCGCCAGCCGGTGAGCTTGCTGGCCAGGCGAGCGTTCTGACCCTCCTTGCCGATGGCTAGTGAAAGCTGATCGTCGGGCACGATGATGGTCGCGGAGCGGCCCTCGTCGTCGACCAGCACCTCGCGTACGCGGGCCGGCGACAGCGCCTTGGCGACGAACCGCGCCGGCTCGTCGTTGTAGGGCACGATGTCGATGCGCTCGCCGCGCAACTCGCTTACGACCATGCGCACGCGCGAGCCGCGCGGCCCGACGCAGGCGCCCACGGGGTCGACCCCGTCGGTGTGCGAGATGACCGCGATCTTGCAGCGAAAACCGGGCTCGCGAGCCACGTTCTTGATCTCGACCAGACCATCGGAGATCTCGGGCACCTCGAGTTCGAACAGACGGCGCACGAGATCGTCGGAGCGCCGCGAGAGGATGACCTGGGGCCCCTTGGTCGAGTTCTGCACCTTGATGATGATCGCCTTGACACGGGCGCCGTGTTCGTAGCGTTCGGTGTCGACCTGCTCGCTCTTGGGCAGCAAGGCTTCGACGCGACCCAGATCGACGAGCGTGTAGCGCTGGTCGCTCTGCTGCACGATGCCGGTGACGATGTCGCCGACGCGATCGACGTACTCTTCGTACATCAGGTCGCGCTCGGCCTCGCGGATGCGCTGCAGGATGACCTGCTTGGCCGTCTGGGCGGCGATGCGGCCGAAGTTGTCGGGGGTGACCTCGTGGCGTTCGATCTGGGATTCGTCGACCGATGAAAGGTCGATGCCGATCTCGTCACCCTCTTCGTTGCGTACCTTGAGGGCCTCGACGTCGACGTGCTCTGGGAAGATCAGCTGAAAGACCTGGATGTCGCCCGTCTCGGGATCGATCTCGACTTTCGCTGTCTCGACGGCATCGGGAGTCTTGCGGTAGGCAGAATGCAACGCGTCTTCGAGCGCGCTCAGAAGCGTCTCGGCGCTGATGCCCTTCTCCTTCTCTATCTGGCGTAGAGCTTCGATGATCTCTCTGCTCACTGGTGCCCTCCGTTGTCGTCGAACTCGAAGATCACGTGGGCCTTCGCTATCGTGTGGAACGGGATGTCGACCGCCGGGCCCTCGTCGAGCGCCAAGGTGACGACTTCGGGGCCGGACTCGCGCAGCCGGCCCCTGAAGACCGCGCGCCCCTCGAGGGGTGTAGCGGTCTTCACGTACACTCTCTCGCCCGCGGCGCGAGCGAACTGCGCGAGTGTGCGCAGCGGACGATCGAGACCGGGCGACGAAACGTCGAGCGCGTACTTCTCGCGCAAGCCGTCGAGAGCGTGGGTGACCGCCTCGCAGAGCGCGATGTCGACGCCCCCGGGACGGTCGACGTAAACGGTCAGGCGCCCACTACGTCCGCCGTGCACGTCGAGATCGACGACCTCGACCTCGGGCAACTCTGCCGCGAGGGCCGCTTCGATCGTCGCCATAAGCTGTTTCTGCTGGTCGCTCTCACCCATCTCCACAAAACAAAAGTGGGCGACTAACGCACCCACTTCTCGAAAGCCTTCGCCTCCCGGTTGTCCGAGTTTGTCTGCATAAGTATATACCACCCGCCTGAAAGACTAATCAAGCGTCGCAGCCTCGCCGTTTCGCTCAACGAGCGGGGCAATCGTGCCGATACGACAGAGCACGTGCCGATATCGTCGAACCAGGGGACTGCTCGCATGGGAGAGTACACCACCTTCGTCTGTCGCGAGTGCGGCTACACCGCAGAGAACATCCGCTGGGGAGTCAGCGCCAACGACCCACGCAAGCGCTTCATGCCGGCCATCTGCGTCGAGTGCAAGGCGATCGCCGAGGTCGACCTGACCGGCGCCGACATCCTGGTGGACGAGTTCAACTGTCTCACGTGCGGCAGCCAGCTCTTCTTCTTGGAGAAGGCGTACTCGTACACGTGTCCGAAGTGCAGGGCCAAGGACATGAAGCTGGTCCAGGGCGAGTACTGGTAAGTTCCTGACTTTCGCCTCGCGGACGTAAGACCAGACGAGACGGGGCCGGGGCCGCNNGCGGCCCCGGCCCCGTCTCGTCTCTCATTTCTTTGCCGCGCGGCCTCGGGTGCCTGGGGCCCTAGTTGACGATGACCACGGGGCTGCCGGTCGGCACCCAGGCGTTGACCTTGAGCACGTCGACGTTGTGCATGCGCACGCAACCGTGACTGACGGCCTGGCCGATCAGGGCATCCTGGTTGGTCCCATGAATGGCCACGGGGCCGCCTTGGAGCCAGTTCGCCAGCTTGGGCTGGTAGGCGCTGATACCCAGGGCAAGGACCCCGTAGGCGCCGCCGGAGGTGGTCGGCCGGAGCTTCTGGTTTATGTAGTAGATCCCCGTCGGGGTGGGCAGCGCGGGGCTGCCGACGGCGACCTTGAACTCGCCCAAAAGCAGCCCGCGGCGATAGACGATGAGGCGCCGCTCAGCCAGCTTGATGACGATCTTCGCGCTGGTCGTGTAGATGGCGACGCTGCCCTCTCTGATCCAGCCACGGCTCTCGTTGGGCCGGATCGGCAGCCACACGTTGTACCAGGTGACTCCCCCGACCTGGCGGACCGAGCGCACCAGAAACACCGAGGGGAAGTCGTTGGCGTTCGTCTTGCCGAAGCGCTGCCTGACCGGAGAGGAGGTCGACGGCGCCTTGTAGGCGACGACCGGACCGACGGCCTTGGCGACCTGCCAGCGCGGCGCCGGCACGGGGGTTGACGTCGCGGCGACGGACGTTGTCGTCGGCGAGGGGCTCGCCGTCGGCTGGCTCGTGCCGCCGCCGCCGGAGCGGGCGTGTATGATGCCGTAGCCGACGCCGGCCAGCACCACGAGCACGACCGCGACGACTGCCGCCTTGAGAAGCGTGCGCGTCACGACTGTCCTCTAGAAGCCTTGCGGTCAGCCTGCATACGGCACAGCATAGCATCTCCGTGCGACGGGAAACCTTCGAGTCGACGCGCGACCCGACCTCGGGTCGGTCCGGCTTCGCGATTCATCTTCGCGTCGTACAATGACGATAAGGCGCAGGTCGAAACCACTCCACAAGGAGCAGACAGAAGTGATTGCACTCATCGTAGTGATCGTCATCGTAGTCGTAGTGGCCCTGGGATTGTGGTCTACCTTCAACGGGCTCGTGCGGCGGCGCAACCAGGTTGACAACGCCTGGAGCCAGATCGACGTGCAGCTCAAACGCCGGCACGACCTCATCCCCAACCTGGTCGAGTCGGTCAAGGGCTACATGCAGTTCGAGCAGGACACCCTGACCAAGGTGACCAACGCCCGCGCCGCGGCCGTCGCCGCCGGCGCTCAGGGTCCGGCGGCCCAGGCTCAGGCTGAGAACGCCCTGACCCAGAGCCTGCGCTCCCTGTTCGCGGTGGTCGAGAACTATCCCGACCTCAAGGCCAACCAGAACGTGATGTCGCTCCAGGAAGAGCTGACCACGACCGAGAACAAGATCTCCTTCGCGCGCCAGTTCTACAACGACAGCGTCATGAGCTTCAACACGAAGATCCAGCAGTTCCCCAGCAACATCATCGCCGGCATGTTCAACTTCACGACGCGCCAGTTCTTCGAGGCCGAGGCAGCCGACCGCGAGCTCCCCAAGGTCGACCTCAGCATGGCGCCGCAGGTCCAGATGGGCCAGCCGGCTCAGCCACCGGTCCAGCCCGCGCAGCCGCCGGTACCGCCCCAGCAGCCGCCGAGCCCGCCGCAGCAGCGAGCGCAGTAGAGCGGCGGTCGGCTAAGCACATGTACGAACAGATCGCCCGCAACAAGCGCGACTCGGTCCTGCTGGTCGCGATCATCGTGGCCGTGCTGCTCACGCTCGGCTTCGCCATCGGCGTGGCCTATTTTCGCACCTACACGGGGGGCATCGGCCTGCTCGGCGTGTTCGGCATCGTGGCCATCGCCTGGAGCCTCATCGGCTACTACGGCGGCTCGGGCATCGTGCTGGCCGCCAGCCGGGCCCAGCGGGTCACCCGCGAGCAGGTGCCGGTCCTCTGGAACGTGGTCGAGGAGATGTCGATCGCGGCGGGCATTCCCATGCCGGCCGTCTACGTCATCAACGACCTCGCCCCCAACGCCTTCGCCACCGGCCGCGACCCGCAGCACGCCTCGGTGGCGGTGACCGCCGGGCTGCTGGAGTTGATGAGCCGCGACGAGCTCCAGGGCGTGATCGCCCACGAGATGTCGCACGTGCGCAACTTCGATATCCGCTTCGCCATGCTCGTCGGCGTGCTGGTCGGCATGATCGCCCTGGTCTCCGACTTCTTTCTGCGCTCGACGTTCTTCGGCTTCGGCGGGCGCCGCGACAGCAACAACGCCGGCGGCGCGGGAGCGATCCTCTTTGTGATCGCCATCGTGCTCGCCATCCTGGCGCCCTTCTTCGCCCTGATGGTCCAGATGGCGATCTCGCGCCACCGCGAGTACCTGGCCGACGCCTCGGGCGTCGAGCTGACCCGCAACCCGCTCGGCCTGGCGCACGCCCTCCAGAAGATCGCCGGCGACCCCCGCTCCCTGCGGGTCGCCACGCGCGCCACGGCGCACCTCTACATCGCCAACCCGCTGAAGGCCAAGAAGGTCAAGGAGTCGGCCGGCCTGTTCGACACGCACCCGCCCATCCAGAAGCGTATCGAGATCCTGCTGGCCATGGCCCACGCCGGACCCGGCGCCCTTGCGCCGGAGCCGTCCGCAGCCCCCCAGGGCGAGCCGCCCCAGCCCACCCCCGGAACGCCCAACCAGAGCTGAGCGGCCCCAGGCAGTCGTCGGGCGTCCCGCCCGGGAAGCCCTAGCCCGCCGCCGCCAGGCAATCGTCGAGGGCACGCCTGTAGTCGGCGTTGCCGGGCGCCATGGCGACCGCCAGACGAGCGGCCCGCAGGGCGCCCGCGACATCCTCGAGCTTCAGCAGGCAGCGGGCCATGGCGAAGTGAGCGTAGTCGTTGGTGGGCGCGCGACGCAGGAGTTCTTCGAACTCCTGCGTCGCGCGCCCGTACCTGCCCAGAGCGTAGTACGAGCGTCCCAGCGCCTCGCGGATGGAGTTCTTGTCGGGAGCCAGCAGCAACGCCCGCTCGAGGAACATGGCCGCCTGAGCCGGGTGTCGCTCCGCCAGAAAGCGGCGCCCAGTCTGGAAGAGATCGTACGCTCGCTCGCCCTGCGCCGCGGCGTCCTCCTGGGCTGCCCGATCCTCGCGACCGTCGTCATGAGCCGCCCTACCGTCGCGACCGTCGTCCTGGGCCGCCTCACCGCCCGCGGGCGCCTGGGCGTCGACACCTTCGTCTCCCGGGTCGCGCGTGGTCACTCGCCGGCGAGCCCCAGCTCTGTGGCGACGCCCTGCATCGCGGTCAGGGCGATGGTGAGAAACTCGTCGAGCCCGAGTCCGAGCTCGTCGCAGCGCAGGATCGACTCGCGGTGGACGCCGCGGGCGAAGGCGCCTTCGCGCATGCGCTTGCGCACCGAGGAGACCTTGACCTGCGGCAGCGAGCGGTCGGGTCGCACCAGCGTGGCGGCGGTGATCAGACCGGTCGTCTGATCGGCGGCGATCAGGGCCACGTCGATCGGACGCTCGACCACCACACCGGTCGCGGGGTTGTGAGCCATCACGGCGTGGATGAGATCGGCCGGCAGGCCCAGTTCGGCGAGACGCTCCGCCGCCCGGGCGCCGTGCCGGGTTTCGTCGCCCTCGGTCTCCTCCGCATCGAGGTCGTGGGCAAGTCCGGTGAGGCCCCACAGGTCGGGATCCTCGCCGAGCCGCGCGGCCAGGCCGCGCATCACAGCCTCGGTCGCCAGCATGTGGCGTCGCAGGTTGACGTTGGCTACGGAGTCGTCGATCAGGCCCACGACTTCGTCGCGGGATGCCGGGGAGATGCTCATGCAAACAACCTCCTGGTCTAAGCGGTCGCGGTCGCAATGGCTGCCGCCGCGCCCGCACGGCTGCGTGGGTAGCGTGAGTCGTCTGTGCGGCCGGGTCGCCGGCGGCAGCCGGCGCCGGTCGAGCGCTGCGGCCTACCTGCGGCTCACCCGCCGGTGAGGACGGTCTCGACCTCGTCGAGGAGGGCCCGCGCGCAGGCCGTCTTGCTCGTGCGTGGCACGTGCGCCTCGCGAGCCGGGGTCAGGATGGTGATCTCGTTCTCGTCGGAGCCGATCCCGATGCCCGCCGCGAGGATGTCGTTGAAGACCAGGATGTCGACGCCCTTGGCGGCCTTCTTGGCCCGTGCCCTGTCGATGCGCGGACCGGCCTCGGCAGCGAAGCCGACACGTACGAGGCCGGCGCGCCTGGTCTGGCCGAGGATGTCGACCGTCGGCACCAGACGCAGGGTGAGCTCGGGCGCGGCGGCGCGCTCCAGCTTGCCCTCGCTGACCTCCTGCGGCCGGTAGTCGGCGACGGCCGCCGCCATGACGAGCACGCCGGCGTCGGCCGATTCGCGAGCCACCGCGTCGGCCATCTCGGCCGCGCTCTCGACGACGACCTTGCGGTAGGCCGTCTCGTCGCCGCTGCGCGTGGTGATCAGCACGACGTCGGCGCCCCGTAGATAGGCTTCGTCGGCCACCGCCCGGCCCATCTTGCCGCTCGAGCGATTGCCGATGTAGCGCACCGCGTCGATGGCTTCGCGGGTGCCGCCGGCCGTGACCACGATCTTGCGTCCGGCCAGCGCGCCTTTCGCAAGCCCCGCGAACGCCCGCCGTACGGCCGCCATGATGACTTCGGGCGAGGCCATGCGGCCGGCCCCCTCCTCGCCGCAGGCGAGGTCGCCGATGCCGGTCGGCAGCACGTCGACTCCGCGGCCGGCCAGGATCTCGAGGTTACGCTGGGTGGCCTCGTGTTCGTACATCGCCCAGTTGGCGCTGGGCGCCACGATCACTGGGCCGCGGAAGGCCAGGTAGATGGCCGAGAGCAGGTTGTCGGCAAGACCGTGGGCGAGCTTGGCGACCGTGTTGGCCGTCGCCGGCGCCACGACCATGACGTCGGCGCGGCGGGCCGCCTCGATGTGTTCGAACCAGCCGCCCGAGGGTTGCCACGAGGCCTCGTCGTCGAGCACGCCGGCGCGGGCCACGGCGGCGAAGGTCAGGGGCATGACGAAGCGCTTGGCGGCCGCGGTGGTGACCACCGTCGGGCCGTAGCCCTCTTTGGTGAGGAGGCGCACGAACTCGACGGCCTTGTAGATCGCGATGCCGCCGCTCACGCCGACCAGCACGTGGCGCTGCGGCGGGTGGAGCTGTCCTGCCGTCATGCCCGCCCGACCGGTCCTCTTAGCCCTTGCTGGAGAAGTGGATCTTGCCCTCGGCGATCTCTTCGAAGGCGATCGTCAGGAGGTTCTTGCTGCGCGAAGTCACGAGCGGCGGCGGGAACTCGTCGAACATGCCCTCGCCGAGCGAGTTGTAGTAGTTGTTGATCTGTCGCGCGCGCTTGGCGGCGATGACGGTGAGCGAATAGCGCGAGTTGCCCGCATAGGGCAGCAGCTCGTCGATGCGGGGACGGTCCACTAGTCTCCTTTGTGTCGTGTCTCTCTGGTGCGACGCCGTGCCATGATGGCGACCACTTCAGCAGCCGCCCGTTCGGGTTCGTCGTTGACGATGACCTCGTCGAACTCGTGCTCGGCGGCGAGTTCGGCCTTCGCGATCTCGAGCCGGCGGGCGATCGCCTTGGGTGTGTCGGTCGCCCGACCGTGCAACCGCCGGGCGAGTTCGTCGACCGACGGCGGCGCCACGAAGATCAGCGTGGCCGCCGGCATCGTCTGGCGAATGACGCGCGCGCCCTGCAACTCGATCTCGAGTACGACATCATAGCCCTGTGCGAGCTTGTCTTCTACGTCGGCGCGCAGCGTCCCGTACAGGTTGCCTCCGTAGTCTACCCATTCGAGGAAGTTCCCCTCAGCGACGGCGCGCCGGAAGTCCGCGGTCGAAAGGAAGCGATAGTGCAACCCGTCGAGCTCGCCGGGCCGCGGCGCCCTCGTGGTCGCCGACACCGAAGTGACGACGTTCGGCAGCGCCTTACGCACCAGACCGATGACGGTCCCCTTGCCGGCGCCCGACGGGCCGGAGACCACGAAGACCGACGGGATGATCAGCTCCCGAAGAAGCCCAGCAGCTCGGAGCGCTGGCGGTCGGATAGCCCGCCGACGGTCTTGCTCGGGCTGACGCGGCACTGCTCCATGATGCGGGCGGACTTGACGCGACCGCACTTGGGGGCCGCCATGAGCAGGTCGACCACCTTGGCGGTGAGCAGGAACTCCGGCGGCTCGCGCAGCACCGAAGCGATGGTGACCTTGCCGCGCTTGAGGCCCACCTTGAGCCGGGCGCGCTGGCTGCGCACGTGGTTGGCGCGCTGCAGAGCGTCCATGCGCTGGTCGAGAGAGCGCTCGGGAGCGACGTTCAGTTGCTTGGTGGGAGGCTGCATCGAGACGAAGTATAAGGAACGCGGCCGGGCGGTTCAAGCCGCCGGTGCTGTCGAAAAGGGCGACGCTTGCTGCGACTTCGTCAGTCCGAGCGATGCAGCCTCCCTGATCGACTAGGAAACTAGGACTTAAACCAGAGCCCGGCCGCGCACTGCGGCCAGATCGGGCAGGCCGCGGCCGACCAGCTCGGCTCGCAGCTCAGCGACGATCCGCCGGGGCGCGTCGGGCCCGCTGAAGTTCGCCGCCCCGACGGCCACCGCGGTCGCCCCGCAGGCGACGAACTCGAGGACATCGCGGCCGCAGGCGATGCCGCCCATGCCGATGATCGGCGCGTCCAGAGCGCCGGCCACCTCCCACACCATGCGCAGGGCGACCGGCTTGATCGCCGGGCCGCTCAGGCCGCCGGTGCGGTTGCCTAGGAAGGGCGTGAGCGTCTGCGGATCGAGCACCAGCGCGCGCACGGTGTTCACGAGCGACAGGGCGTCGGCCCCAGCCTCAGCTGCCGCCCGCGCGACGGCCACGACGTCGGTGACGTTGGGCGTCAGCTTGACGATCAGCAGCCGCTTCGTGAGGGCGCGGGCGGCGGCGGTGAGCTTCTCTGTCTCGCCGGGCTCGGTGCCGACCGCCAGTCCCCCCCTCCCCACGTTGGGACACGACACGTTCAGCTCGTAGCCCGCCACCTGGGGCGAGCCGGCGGCGCCGGCCGCGAGACGCTCTTCGACGCGTCGCAGGACCTCGAGATAGTCCCCGGGTCGCCGCCCGCCGATGTTGACCAGCACCGGCACGGGCACGAAGGCCAGCAACGGCAGATCGTCGAGGTAAGCCTCGATGCCGGGGTTCTGCAGGCCGACCGCGTTGATCATGCCCGCGGCGGTCTCGGTGAGACGCGGCGGCGGGTTGCCGTCGCGCCGCTCCAGCGTGACCGTCTTGGGCACGTAGGCGCTGAAGGGGAAGGGCGCCAGCGCCTCGGGACCATAGTGGCGCGCGGTCTCGAGCGCGTCGAAGGTGCCCGAGGCGTTCAGGACGGGGTGTTCGAGACGCAACCCGGCGAGCGTGACGGCAAGGTCGGGCACCGGTGCGCCGGGTTGCGTCACTGCGCGGCCTGCGGCTTGGCGCCGTCTGGCGCGAGTCCGGCCCCGGGTGCGCTGGCATCGGTCGAGGCGCCGCTGCCTAGAAGGTCGAGCGCGAACACCGGGCCGTCGACGCAGACCCGCAGGTAGCCCTCGCGGGTCGGCACGACGCAGCCGTGACAGGCGCCGCTGCCGCAGGCCATGTGTGCCTCGAGGGAGGCATAGCCCGACAGGCCGGCGGTGCTCGCCCAGGTTCGTACCGCGTCGAGAAGGGGGGCTGGGCCGCAGGCGAGCACGCTCGCCTGCGGCCCAGCCCCCACCTCGCGGGCCAGCTCGACGGCCGTGCCGTGCCGGCCCACGGAGCCGTCGTCGGTCGCTACCCAGAGGTGGTCGATCTCGAAGGCCCCGGCCAGACGCGCCTGGCCTTCGTCGCGAAAGCCGAAGGTCGCGGTCACCGGCACGCCGCGGGCGCGCAGCACGTCGGCGACGAATTGAAACGGCGCCACCCCGATGCCGCCCGCGACGAGCAACGCGGCGCGCACCCGCTCGAGGGGAAAGCCGTGGCCCAGGGGGCCGGCGACCGCCAGCGTGTCGGCGACGCCGAGCTCGACGAGCTCCCTGGTGCCCTCGCCGCGCGGCTCGACCAGCAGGCGCACCCGTTCCCCGCCGACGGAGTGCAGCGAGAGCGGCCGCCGCAGACGAAACTGCGTACCGGGCAGCGCCACCATGACGAACTGGCCCGGGGCGGCGAGGGCGGCGATGTCGGGGGCCAGCAAGGTGAGCAGCGCGTAAGGTCCGAACGAACGGCGTTCGATCACGCGGTAGTGGCCGCTCGTGGCGGTGGCACAGGTCTGCTCTGCCGGTGGGGGCGCCGTGGAGTTCAAAAGGCCCCTCAGTCTTCCGCATCGTGGTGCAGGTCCTGCAGGCAGTGCACGGTCACCCGCGGCCGACGCGCGGCCTCGATGGCCGAGACCGCCGCCGACGCGCCGGCGAGGGTCGTGATGCAGGGCACGCCCTTTTCGAGAGCGGCGCGGCGGATCTCGTAGCCGTCGCTGCGCGCACCGCGGCCGAACGGCGTGTTGACGACGAAGTCGACCCTGCCCTCCTCGATCAGATCGACGATATGGGGCGCGCCTTCGATGACCTTGTTGACCTCGATCGTGGGCACGCCGAGGCTCTGCAGCGCGCGTGCCGTGCCGCGGGTGGCGAGGATGGTGAATCCGAGGCCGTGCAGGCGTTGTCCCAGGATGGTGGCTGCCGACTTGTCCGGATCGCAGACCGACAGGAAGATCGTACCGTCGGTGGGCAGCGGCGCGCCGGCGGCCGCCTGCGCCTTGGCGAAGGCCTGGGGGAAGGTGTCGGCGACCGCCATGACCTCGCCGGTGGCCTTCATCTCTGGCCCCATCCGGTAGTCGGCTCCCGGGAAGCAGTTGAACGGCATGACCGCCTCTTTGACACTCACGTGACGCGGCACGCGACGGTGCGGCGGGTCGAGTTCGGCCAGCGTCGCCCCGAGGATGACGCGCGTGGCGAGCTTGGCCATCTGCACGCCGGTCGCCTTGCTGACGAAGGGCACGGTGCGCGAGGCCCGGGGATTTACCTCGAGCACGTATAGCTCGTAGCTCTGGTAGGCGAACTGGACGTTCATCAGGCCCCGCACGCCGAGCGCCCTGGCCATGGCGCGCGTCTGGCGGCGGACCTGTTCGAGGGTGCCCTCGCCCAGCGAGATCGAGGGCAGCACGCACGACGAGTCGCCGGAGTGCACACCGGCCTCTTCGACGTGCTGCATGATGGCCCCGATGTAGACCTCGTCGCCGTCGGAGAGTGCGTCGACGTCGACCTCGATCGCGT
>PKYM01000175.1:32127-34004 GCA_003132645.1 Actinomycetota bacterium
TCGAGCTGGCGGGCGATGCGCAGTGGTGTCTGACCGCCGAACTGCACGATGACGCCCTTGGGCTTCTCGTTGGCGCAGATGTTGGCGACGTCTTCGAAGGTGAGGGGCTCGAAGTAGAGCCGGTTGGAGATGTCGTAGTCGGTCGACACGGTCTCCGGGTTGCAGTTGACCATGATGGCCTCGTAGCCATACTCGCGCACGGTCATAGCGGCGTGCACGCAGCAGTAGTCGAACTCGATCCCCTGGCCGATGCGGTTGGGTCCGCTGCCCAGGATCACCACGCGCTCGCGCTCGCCGCTGGGCGTGGCCTCGTTTTCGTCTTCGTAGGTCGAGTAGAAGTACGGCGTCTCGGCTTCGAACTCGGCGGCGCAGCTGTCGACCGCCTTGTAGACCGGCACGATGCCGTGACTCAGGCGCAGGGCGCGGATCTCAGCCTCGCTCGTGCTCGACAGCTCGCCCAGGCGACGATCCGAGAAGCCGTAGCGCTTGAAGTGGCGCAGCGCGTCGGCGCCGAGCTGCGGCCCGCTACGCCGGACCTCGCCTTCGAGCTCCACGATGTCGGCGAGCTCGGCCAGGAAGAAATGCGGCACCCCCGTGAGCTCGTGGACCTCGTCGCGGCTGAAGCCCTGGCGGTAGGCGTGCAGGATGAGCTCGTAGCGCTCGCAAGTGGGTACCGACAGGGCCTTGGCTATGGCCTTTCGGTCGTGCGGCAAGATGGGCGTGCTGTCGAGCTCGCGCGAGCGCAGTGCCTTGAGGAAGGCCTCCTTGAAGGTACGCCCGATGGCCATCGCCTCGCCGACGCTCTTCATGTGCGTGGTGAGCTCGGTGTCGGCCATGGGGAACTTCTCGAAGGCCCAGCGCGGCATCTTGACGACGATGTAGTCGAGCGTCGGCTCGAAGCTCGCCGGAGTCTTGCGNNTAGCCCACGGCCAGCTTGGCGGCGATCTTGGCGATCGGAAAACCGGTCGCCTTGGAGGCCAGCGCGGAGCTGCGCGAAACGCGCGGGTTCATCTCGATGACCACGACCGCGCCGCTCACCGGATCGACAGCGAACTGTACGTTGGAGCCGCCGGTGTCGACTCCGATCTTGCGGATGATCGCCTTGGCAGCGTCGCGCAGCTCCTGGTACTGGCTGTCGGTCAGCGTCAGAGCCGGCGCTACCGTGACGCTGTCGCCGGTGTGCACGCCCATGGGGTCGACGTTCTCGATCGAGCAGACGATCACGACGTTGTCGGCGCGGTCGCGCATCACCTCGAGCTCGTACTCGTGCCAGCCCGCGACCGATTCCTCGAGCATCACCTGGGTGATCGGGCTCAGGCGAAGGCCGTTCTCGGCTATGTGTCGCAGGCTCTCGCGGTCGTGGGCGATGCCGCCGCCGGCCCCGCCCATGGTGAAGGCCGGCCGCACCACCAGCGGCAGACCGAGATCGCCGGCCGCTCGCTCGACGTCGGCCAGCGAGGTAGCGATGACGCTGCACGGCACGCGCAGGCCGATCTCCTTCATCGCGTCGCGAAACTCGCTGCGGTCCTCGGCGCGCCGGATGGCGTCGGCGTCGGCGCCGATCATCTCGACCTCCCAGAGGTCGAGGATGCCGCTCTCCTTGAGCTCGATCGCGAGGTTCAGGGCGGTCTGGCCGCCCAGCGTGGGCAGCAGCGCGTCGGGGCGTTCGATCTCGATCACGCGCGTCAGCGTGGGCAGGTCGAGCGGCTCGATGTAGGTACGGGAGGCGAAGTCGGGGTCGGTCATGATGGTCGCCGGATTGGAGTTGACCAGCACGACTTCGTAGCCCTCTTCCGCCAGCACCTTGCAGGCCTGGGTGCCGGAGTAGTCGAACTCGCAGGCCTGGCCGATGACGATCGGCCCCGAACCGATGATCA
>PKYM01000175.1:34106-34557 GCA_003132645.1 Actinomycetota bacterium
ACGGTGCCGTCGTTCAAGTTGACGTGGGTCACCCGGGCCGCGCCGTCGGGGCCTGCCTGTCCTGGGTCGCGCACCGCGAAGCCGTGGTTTTGCGTGGTGATCTCGATCTCGCCGGTGGTGAGGTCCTTGACCGGGTGGTTCGCCCCGCGGTGGCCGAACTTGAGCTTGTAGGTGGACATCCCCAGCGCCAGCGCGAGGAGCTGGTGTCCGAGGCAGATGCCGAACAACGGCGTCTTGCCGAGCAGCTTCTGGACGGTCTTGACGGCGTAGCCGACGGCCGCGGGATCGCCGGGGCCGTTGGACAGAAAGACGCCGTCGGGCCGCAGTTTGAGCACCTCGCGTGGCGTCGTGCCGGCCGGCACGACAGTCACCCGGCAGCCGGCGGCCGCCAGGTAGCCCACGATGGAGCGCTTGATGCCGAAGTCGAGGGCCACGACGTGGAGCGCCGCAG
>PKYM01000091.1 GCA_003132645.1 Actinomycetota bacterium
GCCCAGAGCGTCGTCGTGATCCACGGCAACGCGCTCATCGCCGGCACCGTCTTGCGCAGCGTGGTCGTGGTCGGCGGCAACGCCACGATCGAGTCCACGGCCTTCGTGGGCGCCGGCGAAGCCGCGCAGAGCTCGAGCGTCGTCGTGGTCGGTGGCCACCTGACGACCGAGCCGGGCGCCACGATCCACGGCAAGACCGTCCAGGTCACCGGCTTTCCGCTCGGCGGCATCCTGCGCGCAGCCGCGTCGAGCGCCTCCGTGCGACCGGTCGGCGTCATCGCCGGCTGGTGGCAACTGCTGTTCCTGCCGATCGTCGCACTGGTCGTGTCGGCACTCTTCCCGCGCGCCGTGCGGCGGGTCGGCGACCGCGTCCGTCTCAGGTTCTGGCCGTCGCTCGGCTGGGGACTGCTGGGGCTGCTGATCGTGGGCGTGCTTCTGGTGATCCTCACCATCACCATCGTCGGCATCCTCGTCGTCGTGCCCGCGGTCATCGTCTTGCCGCCCGTGTTGCTGTTCTGCTCCGTCAGCGTCGCCGCGCTGATCGGTCAGCTCGTGCTGTCGTCGTCTGAACGCTACCGCGACAACATCATCGCCGCCGCGGTGGTCGGAGCTGTGCTGATCAGCCTCGCGGCCCTCGTACCCGTGATCGGCGGACTCGCCGTCTTCGCTGCCACGATGGCGGGCTTCGGCGCGACGCTGTTCCTCGTCAACGAGTGGCGCCAGACCCGGCACGGAGCCCCCATGCCGGCGCCCGCAGGGCCGCAGCCGTCGTCCGGCTGGACGCCGCCGCCGACTCCCCCGCAGGCGCCATTCCAGACGCCGCCGCCGCCCGGTTGGGCGGGGCCGCAAGCTCCTCCGCCGCCAGGGTGGGCGGGGCCGCAAGGCTGGACGGCGCCCGCAGGCACGCCGCCCCCCGGTTGGCCGCAGCAGCAGGCACCCGGGCAGGCGCCACCGCCGCCCGGTTGGCAGGGACCGCAAGGCTGGACGGCGCCCGCAGGCCCGCCGCCGCAGGGTTGGTCGACGCCGCAAGGCTGGGCGGCGCCACCCGGCACGCCGCCGCCCGAGTGGGCGGGTCCCCAGGGCTGGGGGCCCGGCACGCCGCCGCCGCCCGGTTGGCCAACGCCCGCCGATTGGCCGGCACCGCCCGTTCAGAGCGCCACCCCCGAGACGGCGCCGCCGGCGCCGAGCGCAAGCGAGGAGCCGGCCACGGAGATCGGCACGCCAGAGGAGCCGGCGCCCAAGCCAGAGGAGCCTGCGCCCGGGCCGGACGAGACGGCGCCGGAGGCACCCGCGTCGTCGTAGACGACCCTGGTCGGCCTCAGGCCGTGAGACGCCCGAGCTCGAGTCGCAGCGCCGCCTCGAGCTCGCCATAACGGAACGTGAAGCCGGCCTTGTCGAGCCGCTCGGGCACCACCCGCTGCCCACCGAGCAGCGTGACCTCGCCCATCTCGCCGAACATCGCGCGCACCGCGGCCGCGGGCAGGGGGATCACGGCCGGCCGCCGCAGGACGTATCCCAGCGTGGTGACGAACTCGCGGTTGGTCAGCGGCGCCGGGCTGGTCACGTTCACCGGTCCGTCGACGGTCTCGGCGTAGAGCAGCCCGGTGACCGCGCCGATCAGGTCGTCGAGGCTCACCCAGCTCATCCACTGAGCGCCCGAGCCGAACGGCCCGCCGGCGCCGGCCCGGAAGACCGGCAGCATGCGCTCGAGAGCGCCGCCCGCGGCGCTCAACACGACGCCGAACCGCAGGGGCGCGACCCTGACGCCGGCCGCGCTCGCCGGCGTCAGCGCGGCTTCCCACTCACGGCAGACCTCGGCCAGAAAGTCGAGGCCCGAGGTACTGGCCTCGGTCAGCACCTTGGCGCCCCGCTCGCCGCCGTAGTAGCCCACGGCCGACGCCGAAAGCAGCGCTCGCGGCGGATGGTTCATGGCCGCCATCGTGCCGGCGAGCAGCTCCGCTCCCTGCCGGCGGCTGGCGAGGATGCGCCGCTTGCGGGCGGCCGTCCAGCGGTGGCCGATGCTCTCGCCGGCCAGGTGGACGACCGCGTCCAGGCCTTCGAGTGAGGCGGCCACGAGCTTGCCGCGAGCCGGATCCCACAGGACGTCGCCGGGGCGTTCGGGAAGACCTCGTCCGATGCGCACCACGCTGTGTCCGCCGCTTTCGAGAAAGGCCGTGAGTTGTCGGCCGATCATGCCGCTGGCGCCCGTCACGCCGACGCGCAGCCGCGGCTCGCCGGCGTGGCCGGCGTGACGGGTGAGGTCGGCCAGGGTGCGCTCGTGGCGAAAGCGAAAGAGCCGCGTCAGAAAGTGTTTGGCGGGCAGGCCGCCGAACAAGTCGCCGGCAGCGCCCAGCGGCAGGCGAAACTCGACATGGTCTTCGATCAGGCAACGCCCGGGACCCTGGGGGATGAAGGAATGGGTGTGCTCCCACTCCTCGAAGGGGCCGTGGAGCTGCCGGTCGCTGAAGCGCCGTCCCGGCTCGGCGTCGCCGTGCACGGCTACCCAGCGGCCTCGCAGCGGACCGTTGCCGTACTCGAACACGAGGCTGCCATGGTGTTCGACGTCGCCGCTGCGCTCGATCACGCGAGTGTGCTGCCAGGGCGGGCTCAGGCGTTCGAAGGCGCCCGGCCGCGCGTGCCAGGCGTAGACCTCGTCGGCTGGGAACGGGACGGTGGTGCGCCATTCGAAAACGGGCATCGGGTGCCTCCGGGGTCGGGCGATGGCTCGCGAGCGGGTTCTACCCGGTGGCTCGACCGTTCAGTACGGCAGATGAAGCTTGGCGCGCCCGGCGTGGGCCTGCCAGACCCGGGGAACAGTGGCGGGGACGGATACCAACCGACTTATCGGCGGCCTCGGGGCAAACAGCGCGCCGGTCGCCAGACGAAGCGAGGTCAGACGGCTCTATGACAGAGACAGCAACCTTTGCAGCAGGATGCTTTTGGGGAGTCGAGGAACGGTTTCGCAAGCTGCCCGGAGTCGAGGACGTGGAGGTCGGCTACACCGGCGGCTGGAAGCCGGACCCGACCTACCATGACGTCTGCACAGACGAGACCGGTCACGCCGAGGCCGTGCGCGTACGGTTCGACCCCGCGGTGATCCCCTACGAGCAGCTCGTCACAGCGTTCTTTGCCATGCACGATCCCACGACGCGCAACCGTCAGGGTCCCGACGTCGGCGCCCAGTACCGCTCGGCGATCTTCGCCGAGACGCCCGAACAGGAAGCGACGGCCCGCGTCGTGCTCGAACGCCTCCAGGCGCAGCGCGACGGCAATCGGCAGATAGTCACCGAGATCGTGCCGGCGGCCGACTTCTACCGCGCCGAGGACTACCACCAGCGCTACAACGAAAAGCATCACCAGGCGCGGTTCATCTTCTGAAAAGCGAGCGTGCCGAAGTCGCCCGCCTCAGCGCATCGCGGCCGCGTATCTATAAGTAATTCTTATTTGATTCATATGGCATGGCGCGCCATACTGCCCGCATGTTCCACGGCAGAATTCTCGATAGGATGAGCCGGTTTTCATGACGCGCAGCGACCCTGCGGCCTCGAGCGACGCCGACAGACGCATCCTCGAGGCCGTCCGCAGCCTCGAATACGGCTCGGTCGAGGTCGTCGTCCACGATTCCCAGGTAGTCCAGATCGAGCGCCGCGAGAAGGTGCGCCTCGACAAGCAGCCTCTCGTGCCCCCCGACAAGCAGCCTCTCGACAACCAGCAGGTGTCGCCCGTCACCCCCGGCGACGCGCGCCCCGTCGGCTCAAGGCGACCACGCCAGGCCGACACGGGACCCCGCTAGACCGCAGGCGGGGCGAGTCTTTCGCCCCGACCATCCGACCACCTCGACCCATCGGACGACCGGCGGTCCCAAAGAGAGCGAGCCCTGCTCAGGGGACACCTGCCGATCGCACCGCGAGATGGTCCACGCGCCGCGGCCCTGCACGACAGCCCCTCGACAGTCCTCGCTTTTGCATACCAGCACTCGGCAAAGGAGAGAGACGTGATCGAGACCATCACCATTCTGGGGGGCCACGGCAAGAGTGGCGAGCCCGAGCCCGTCGAACGCCTCGACCTGCAGATGGGCAACGTGGCGAGCATCGTCGGCCCGACCGGCTCCGGCAAGACCACCCTCATCAACGACATCGAGAT
>PKYM01000336.1 GCA_003132645.1 Actinomycetota bacterium
CGCGATCTCGATCTGAAGATGGCCCTCAACGCCCTCGACGCCGGGCAGGTGCCGCCGGCCGCCCCGGATTGGGACGCGCAGGTACTCGCGGCGCTAGGCGCGCGTCCCGCGCAAAGGGCGCGTCCGGCGCTCGGCACACAACGACTGCGCCCACACCGCTTGGGACTGCGGCTTCTGGTCGCGGCCTGCCTCGCGCTGGCCGTCTTTGTGTTCCTGAGCAGCGGAGCCGGCGCCTGGGTCGGCCTGCCCAACCTTCCCAACCCGCTCGGCTTCGTTTTCCACCGGACGCCGCCACATAAGCCGGCGCCGCTGCCGAGCTCGCCGGCAGCTTCGCCTTCGTCTTCGTCCCCGTCGGCGACCGCCAAGCCGTCACCCACGAGCCGGCCGTTGCCGACGCCGACAAGGTCGAAGTCCGCGTCGACCGTCGTACCACCGTCGTGGCCTCTCGATACCGATGCCTCCCACCTCGGCTGGCAGCGGCGGTCGTCGGGCACGACCGCCAACCTGATGGCAGCCGACTTCGTGGGGACCGACGGCTGGGCAGTCGGTAGCCGTGGCACCATCCTTGCCACGACCGATGGCGGCGCCATGTGGGCGGAGCAGACCTCGGGCTACCACGGCTGGTTGGCCGATGTGGCTTTCGCCGACAGCGAGCACGGCTGGACGGTGGGCGGCAACCAACCCTCCGGCGCCACGGTGCTCGCCACGACCGACGGCGGCGGCGCCTGGCANNGCCTGGGCGGTCGGCGGCAACGGCGACCGTGGCCGCGTCCTGGCCACGAGCGACGGCCAGACCTGGCACGAGCAGAACGTGGGCACTCGCCAGTTCCTCATCGACGTGAGCTTCGCAGACGAGAAGCATGGCTGGGCCGTCGGCAGCGGGGGCACGATCATCGCGACCAGCGACGGCGGCGCCACCTGGGAGGCGCAGAAGTCGCGTTGTGACGCGGAGTTGGTCTCGGTCCAGTTCGCAGATTCCGCCCACGGCTGGGCGGCCGGCACCCGCGTCGGCTCAGGAAACCAGGCCGTCGTCCTCGCGACGAGCGACGGCGGCGCGAGGTGGAATCTCATCAGCGTCGGCAGCAAATACACCGCCATCTTCGGCATGACGTTCGCCGACCGGCTTCACGGCTGGGCGGTCGCGTCGTACGGACCCCGGCTGCTCTGCCTGGCCACGCGGAACGGCGGGGTGAGCTGGCGGACCGTGAAAGTGATGCGTCCTCCGGGCCTGGAAAACGTCGGCGCCATGAGCTCTGGGCGCGCCTGCTTCGTCGGCTGGCCCGGCCTGATCCACACGCTCAGGTCCCGCTGACCCACCGGCGCGTTTCCCTGCACATTCCGTGAAAGGGCTTCGGCTCTCCTCAGTCAAAGGGGTATCACTGATCCGGCCGCACCGGTCACGGCGGCCGGCCAAAGGGGAGGGTCACGTCATGAGGAAGCTCGTCTGGCTCGTGGTGCCTGTCATCTTCGTGTTCATCGCATCGGTCGCGGCGACGGCCGTGGCCACGGCCGTGGCGCCGGCCTCAGCTCTGGCTGCCGATCCGCTGTGGGCAAGGGTCTACACCGGCCCGGCAGGAACTCAGAACCAGTTTGCGCAGGGAGTCGCCGTGGACGCCTCGGGCGCCTCGTACGTTGCCGGTACCGCGTTCGCTCACAAGTTCGGCGATAGTCCGACCGTACCCTGGCTCGTCAAGTACGCGCCCGACGGAACCCTCATCTGGGAGAGATCGCCCTCGGACGTTGTCGCCCACGGGTGGTTCTTCGGGGTCACCGCCCTGCCCAGTGGCAACATTCTGGCCTGGGGTCAGGTCGGCACGTCGGGTGCCGGCATCCTGATCGTGGAGTATCGGCCCGACGGCACGCGGCGCTGGGCGAGCAAGGTGCTGGGCGGCGTGAGCAGGCGCAGCGCGGCGTACGACGTCGCCGTCGATTCGCGCGGCGACGCCTACGTCGCCGGCACGATCGGGCGCCGCGCCGGCGCCGACGCGATCCTCGTGAAGCTCGCCCCCGGCGGACGGGTGCTCTGGCAGCGGACGATCGCCGGAGACTCAGGTCATTTCAACGGGCTCGTGACGGTAGCGGTCGGGCGCAACGACTACATATACGCCTGCGGAGCCGTTCGTGCCCATGGGCTGTTCGTCTCGTACACCCCGAGTGGAACGAAGAGGTGGTCCGCCCTGTCCGCCACCGTCTGGGGTAGCGACCTGGTCGCCGCTCGGTCCGGGGCCGTCTACCTCTGCGGGGGAGCCGGGACGACCCACAACACCGCCATGGTGCGCGCCTACACCCCCGGTGGCCGCCTGCTGTGGGGCCGGCGCGTGCGCCCGCAAGGTCGGGACGGGGCCTTCTCGCAAGTCAGACTCGACGCCGGCGGCAACGTGATCTGCGCGGGCGGCTTGGGAGGCGACACGCCCAGGACTTTCCTGGCCGCCAAGTTCAACCCTCACGGCTCGCTCGTCTTTCGCGACGCGTGGTCGCCGGGCAAAGACGGCGTGGCCCAGGCGCGAGGACTCGAGTGCGCGCCCGACGGCAGCATCTTCGTCTGCGGCACGAGCATCGGCCCCGACGTCGATAGGCTGGTCGTGGTGCCCTACAGCGCGAGCGGAGCACGCGGGGAGCCGATGGTCCACGAGACGGCCCTGTACGACGAATACGCCGAGGCCAGCGCCTTGAGTCCGTCGGGCCCGGTCATCGCAGGATGGCTGCAGTCCACGACCGACCGGCATGTCAACGCCATCACGGTGCAGTTCCCGACGCCGACTCCCTGAGCCGGGCAGCAGCCGGGCTGCGTTCGGCGCGCGGGGGCGAGCGGCTTTGCCGCCCGCCGCCCGCGCCCCCCTGCCGACCCTTGACCGGTAGTAGACTGAGCTCACCGCGGGCGGCGAGGCCGTCCTCAGATCAGGACGGCGATCCCCGGGTCGAGGCGGCGATTTCCGGGTGCGGAGGGCGATCCCCAGGTCGGGAGGGCGATGGTCGATCACGGTCACCATATCTCCATCGGAAGGTTCGCCGG
>PKYM01000154.1 GCA_003132645.1 Actinomycetota bacterium
CGGCCGCCGATCGAGGGAACGAAGATCATGGCGACATCCGAGATCCGAGCGATCTCCTGGGCGTCGTGGACCGCCCCGCTCGGCATCTCGAGGTAGTCGACTCCCTGTCTCGTCGCCGACTCAATGAGCAGATCCCGCAGACGGGGCGAGAGAACGGTGGGGGCCGACTCGGCGGTCAGCCGCACCTCCGCGCTGATCGCCCGTTCCGCGGCGATCGTCTCGATCCTCTCCAGAGCTCTCTTGCTGACCTCCTCCAGGGCCGCGGCATCCGTATCGCGAAGGTCGACGACCAACACAGTGCGTCCGGGCACGACATTGGCCGCGTTCGGCTCGTTGACCACCATGCCGACGGTCCCGACAGTGGCGCCGGTCGCCGAGCTCGCCGCAAGCCTCTCCACCGACGCGACCACCTGAGCCGCAGCCGCCAACGAGTCGCGTCGCAGGCCCATCGGAGTCGCACCGGCATGGTTGGCCACACCTGTGAAGACGACCCTGTACTGTCTGATGCCCGCGATTGCCTGCACTATCCCGACGGGGACTCGCGCGCTCTCGAGGACCAGCGACTGTTCGATGTGAAGTTCGAAATAGGCGCCAAGGTCTCCCGCCGCGAGTACGTCGTCTGCGTCGGCCGGGGCGTGCTCGCCATATGGTGCAAGAGCCTCGAGGTAGCTGACGCCGTTCACGTCGCTCATCTGCGCGAGCGCTTCGCGCGCCACGCGGCCGACCATCGCCTTCGAGCCGGTGAGGACGCTGCCGAAGCGCGCGCCTTCTTCCTCCGCGAACACGAGCACTTCGTATGGTCGCTCGGGCTCGATTCCCCGCTCGGCCAGTAGTCGCGCGATCTCCACTCCGGCGACAACCCCCGCGACCCCATCGAATCGCCCCCCGTGGGGCACCGCGTCCAGGTGCGAGCCAACGGCGACGGCCGGCAGACCCCGATTCGCGCCACGTCTTTGAAAACGCGTGTTGCCGTGGGAGGTCGTCGTTCGCTCGTACCCTAGTGCGGCGAGCTGGCCGGCCACATAGTCGACCGCCGCCCAGTATTCCGGCGTGAATGTCAGGCGGGTGATCCCGGGACCCACCGCGCTGCACTTCGCGATGGTCTCGATGTCTTGACGAATGCGTTCAAGCGTTGCTCCCAAGGCAGACTCCTCTCTGGGTGTCCGGCCCGGGCCGCGAGCAGGACCCGGGCGCCCAGCCTAAAGGATGTCGCCCAATCGATCACACGTCCACGACACGTAGCGCTCGCAGAGCTCATACTTGTTGTCGTCCTTGAATCGCTGATAGCCCCCCGAAGTGCTGATGTCATAGCCGACGAGCTCTCTGCAGGTCACGGCTTCGAACGCCGCCTCGAAGTCCCGGAAGAGCCGCTGCAGCTTCCCAGTGTCCGGCGATGTTCCATCGGGCCAGGAGAGCCCGGAGTGCAGGTCGCGCAGCCCCAAAGAGATCGCGGCGCCCGACAAGGCTCCGCAGACTCGGCCCATCCTTACCATCCCCCCGCCCAAGTAGCGCGCCACCACGACGGGGTCCGGGCTCAGACCCAGGACCAGTGAGGCGAAACGGACGACTGCTTGGGCGCAGTTGAGATGGCCCGTCCCCATGTCGCGAAAGCCCGCCAGAGCAGCCTCCTTGGCTGGCTGCCATTCCCATTCGGTCATGACTCTCCATTCTTCAATCGGCCGTCTTGCGGCGGTTGCTTTCAATAAAAGCTGTCCAGTCCGAGTCCCAGCATGGTCCAATTCCAACGTCGGCCACTACGCCTCGCCTCCGTCGCTGTCGGGGTATAAGGACCGGCGGCGTGGGGACAACCGCAACGACGGCGACATCGACTTCCTCGTGGCTCGTGAATCCTCCGTCCCGTCGGCGGCTCGTCACCGGCATCATAGCCCTGCATAGCGCCGGCGGCCTGCCCACGCGCCCGCAGGTGCCCGCATACCAGCAGCTTGCGCGGTGGCGATCGAAGCCCTCGCCTCTACCTCGGCGGAAGGGATTCACGGCGCAGCGGCGACAATTGCGACTGCAGTAGCAGGGTTTCGCCGGGGATCTTGATCTGTTCGTAGGTCTCGTCATCCGCGCCGGTCTCGTGCGGCCACTTGTTGAGGGAGTCATGAAGCCAGCGCAGACGGTCACCGTGCGCCAGCTTCGTCCTGACCTGCTCGTGCCAGGCTCCCTGCTCGTCCTGAGCGAAGACGGTGTAGAAGTAGTGCGTGCCCGGTACGAGCTGGTCGTCTTTCAGGTGGGTCTCCGTGCCCTCCATCACCAGGGTCTGGCCGCTGCCCGGCAGCGCGTCAGCGGTGGCGGCGTAGTCGGCCTCCGATCGTAGGACGCGCCAGTGCAGCGAGGGCGCGTTGAGCACCTCCCAGAACACCTCGACGGAGTCGTGCTCGCGGCGGGCGTGGAAGTGCGCGAGATGCGGGCCGCTGCTGTCTCCAAACAGGTGCATGTGCCCCTCCCTACAGCGCCGACAGAGTCCTCGACCGTGCGAGATGATCGCTGCCAAGGTTACACCGCGCTGCTTTCTTCTCGCGCTCTCGGGATCTCGGAAGGTGGAGATAGCCACCACCATCCCGAAGCGCAACGAAGATACCGGCGTCGGGCTCGGAGACGCACTCGGGGTGACCGTTCCACCTACCCACAGGTGCCCGCATACCCGTAGGACGCGCGTATCGTTGACCGGTTTCGTCTGAGGCAAGCCAGGACCTCATCCGTACGAGCCCTACTTCTGTTACGGTCTACGCGACGCCCTTGAAAGGAGTGGACGAGCTCGTCCAGAACGGCCAGCGGACCTACAAAGCATTTCCGGTCGGCAAGATGGTCAAGGAGAACGTCGCGGCCTCGGGGACGTTCGTCATCCCCTGATCGCGGGCGGCGAGCCGAGGTCAGAGTCAGCGAGTCAGTCGATGAATCCTGACATGACTACCGTCATGGGAATCAGGCAGCTTTGTCTATCCGCTCCTCCAGCCGAACGGTGACTGTGTCGCCGACCTCTTTTCCGATCGCTGTGCGAACATCGGCCTTGATCGGAAGCTTGTGCGTGCCGTCGCCCATGGCCATGAACGAGCTGCGAAACGCATGGCCGTCGACCGTGCCGCGGATCTTCACGAGTCCTCGGGTGCCGAAGAACTCGGCTGAAGGAGGCCAGACGACGTAGGTCCGGCCGCCCTTGTTTTCGCTCTTCTGCAAGGTCGCGATGAATTGCTTGTCCACCGCGCACATGACGTCTCTACCTCCGCGACGTGCCCTCTCCCAAAGCCTGTGGATACCATGATGTGGGAGGTCACTGCCAAGTCAGGCGGCCAGCGCGATCTCAACGTCGACATCGTCGCCGGCCGCGAGATGCGCCGCTTCTCTGCGGTCCGCACTGACAGGGACCCTGGCTTCGCCGCGCATCACGCCGATCGTGGTCTGGAAGGTGTAACCGTTGATGGTCACCTCGACTCGCGGCCGCTTGCCGGCGTTCAGTCGTGCGATCACCTCTTCAGGTACTACCAGCCCCGTGGCCGTCTTGCCATCGAGCTGGAGAGTCGTGTGGAATCTCATAGCCGTCCCTTCCGTCCCTTCCCTGTTGTTCGTTCTCATCTGACAAGGTCGTAAGTTCCTAGCGCCTGGCGCAACCGCGGCGCCGCCGCGATGGGTCAGCCCCGAGCCGTCGTCGGCAGGACCCTGGCAAGTCCCGGCCTCGTCAGGAAGGCCAGCAGGTAGAGGACGAAGATCACCGCCAGCAGAGCGTTGTAGCCGGTGACCAGCGCGGCGTACTCGAGCACGCCTCCCACCATCGCCCCCAGGAGGTTGGCGCCAAAGGCGACCGTCGAGGACCCGACGTCGCGGAACCGCTGCGCGAAGACGAGGTTGGCAAGAAAGACGGGCGCGAAGGCGATGCCGAAGGCGGCTCCGAGCCGAGGCAGGAACGACATCGCGAGCAGCGCCTCCGGGTGCACCAGCCACGCGATCACGAGGGCCGCCGTCAGCAGCAGGTAGAGCAGCTTCGCCGGGGGCAGCGTGACACGCCTGGCGACCTCGACCGCCAGCAAGACGGCCAGCAGGATGCCGAAGAACACCAGCGCATTCACGAACCAGGTGGTGCCGAACAACAAGGCGAACTGCACCACGTTCTTGGTCTCGAGCAGCAAGAACGCGGCACCCATGAAGAACAGGTCGAGGTAGGGCCGCATCTCCCCGAACCGCCCGCCGAACTGACGGGTCAGCGCCGCCGACCCCAGGAGGATGAGGAGCAAGGTGACCAGGTAGAAGCGAGGGATCGCACGGGACTTGAGGTAGGGAAACGGCCAATCGTCAGTGGCGACCAGGGGAGCGCGCGCGGGCGCGACCCACGGCGTCGCGCGCACGATGTCGCCCGCGGCACGCCCGACGGTCAGGACGGCCTGTCGCCGCGGCCCCGACCCGACGGGTCCCCGATCGATGCTGGGAGAATGCCCGAAGGCCCTGGTGATCGTCTCGGCGAAGCGGTCGAACACGTCGGGTCGGTAGTAGTTGTACATGGTGAAGACCCCACCGGCGCGCAGGTGGCGCCGCACCGACTGCATGGCCTGCAAGGTGAACAGGTAGCTCTCCAGGCGCAGCGAGGACTGGCCGCTGACGAGTGTCAGGGAGTCGGGCAGAGCGAAGATGATGAGGTCGTACCGGTGGTCGCTGCGCTCGAGAAAGGCTCGTCCGTCGTCGATGTGCACGCTCACGCGAGGGTCTTGGTAGGGGTGATCGGGGTGGTCGCGGGCACCGATCGACTGAATCACCGGATCGATCTCGACGGCGTCGATGTGCCTCGCGCCCTGCGAGAGGGCGACGGCGACGTCGTTGCCGTTCCCTGCTCCCACGATCAAGACATCCCCGAGGGGCCGCCGCTTGAGGTGGCGATACGGATAGAGGTAGAAGGCGTTGGAGCGACGCAGGAGGCTCGTGGGGTAGATCGACTGGTGCGGAAGACCGTTGACCTTGATCGACTCCACTCCTCCAGGCGAGCGCGAGAAGCTCACCTTGTAGTAGGGCGACCAGTACTGATGCGGAACAAGAGAGACTGCGCCCAACAGCAGCACGATGGCGACAAGGGCCGTGATCCGCCAGGGGTCAAGGCGTGTTCGAAGCAGGACGAGGAAGGCCGCCGCGACGATGGCGCCCCAGACGACCGGCGGTGAATGGAGGAACGCCAGCCCCGAGAAGGTCGCGATGCCGAGCAGACTCCCCAGAATGTCGAGGCGGTAGGCAGAGAGGGGCGGAAACGTGGCAAAGGTGCGCGCTACTCCCTCGGCCACCAGTGCCATCGCTGCCGTGACGAGCACGAAGATGACCGGCAAGCTGATCCAGACCGGCAGAACGGGCCACCCGAAGAGCCCTACCACGTGCGCCCCGTGGTCCACCTGGACGGGGAAGAGAGCGACGAAACCCAGGACGACCGCGACGGCGATAGGCGCCTGCCCAAAGTGATCGCTTCGCAAACCCGCTCGCAAGAAGCCGACGCCGATGCCGAGAAAGCTCGCCAGCAGCACGAAGTTCGTGAAGTAGGCGAGATACAGGACGTTGGCGGCGCCCCAGCGGATCAGCATGAGCTCGAGGAAGAGCATCAGGAAGCTGAGGAGCACCAGCCTGAGCTGACGGCGACGATGGTGCGATGAAAATGCTTGACCAGGCGTGGCGCCGGCGGGTGCGGGTCGCGAAGGCTTCAGGGCTGGACCTCAACGCGCATACAGCGGAGAGTCTCCGGCGGCGAGGCGACGGGACGGGGGAGCGAGACCGCCGTCGCGGCCGCGAACAGCAGCAGCACGGCTATCAAGTAGAAGACGGCGCCCGGAGAGCTGATCCTGTCAAGAGAAACTGGCATGCCTACCACCCCTTGTCGCCTGACGAACCTTGTCTGCGTCGCTGCCTCCCGTCGCAATCAGTCTATCGAAGAGGCCGCGGGCAGTCCCTGCCGATTGAT
>PKYM01000298.1:0-762 GCA_003132645.1 Actinomycetota bacterium
CGGCCGGCGCCTAGGCTCTCTTCTACCGAGAGAACCGGAGGTTGCCATGAATCCCGTCACGCAGACCGACCGTAGCAAGACAGACCGCGGCGTCCTCGCCACGCCCGAGATGGTGGGCGCCCCGAGCGCCCCGAGCGCCGCGAGCGCCCCAGGCGCCCAGTCCACGCCCGACGCGACTCCCTTCACGCTCGCCGACATCGACCGGGTGCTGACGCTCGCTACCGGCCGCGAGCCCAAGCCGCGCCCGCGCGCCGTCACCGACGCCGTCGTGCGCGCCCGCGGGCTGACCAAGCGCTACGGCAAAGGCGACGCCGGCGTCGAGGCGCTGCGCGGCGCTTCGGTCGAGATCGAGCGCGGCCGGCTCACCGCCGTCATGGGTCCCTCGGGCTCGGGCAAGTCAACCCTCATGCACATCCTCGCCGGACTCGACCAGCCGACCAGCGGCTCGGTCGAGATCGACGGCGTCGAGATCACGCGCCTGAAGGAGCGCGAGCTCACCAGGCTGCGCCGTGACAAGATCGGCTTCATCTTCCAGTCGTTCAACCTGCTGCCCATGCTGAGCGCCGCCGAGAACCTGACGCTGCCGCTCACCATAGCCGGCCGGCAGCCCGACCGCCGCTGGCTTGCCACGCTGGTCGCGCGCGTCGGACTGGCCGACCGGCTCGACCATCGTCCCGCGGAGCTCTCCGGCGGCCAGCAGCAGCGCGTGGCGGTCGCCCGGGCGCTCGTCTCGCGGCCGGCCGTGCTGTTCGCCGACGAACC
>PKYM01000298.1:769-10546 GCA_003132645.1 Actinomycetota bacterium
ACCATCGTCATGGTCACCCACGACGGCGGCGCGGCCGCGATCGCCGACCGCGTGCTCTTCTTGAAAGACGGCGAGATCGTGCTCGACCGCGACCGCATGAGCCGCGCCGAGATCTTCGACACGATCAAGGACCTCGAAGGCGCCGACGCGCGCAGCGCANNGCACGCGCGGAGGTGTCGCGATGACCCGCCTGGCCCTGCGCAGCCTGCTCAGCCGCCGGCTGCGCACCACGCTCACCATCGTCGCCATCCTGCTGGGCGTGGCCATGATCAGCGGCACCTACGTGCTCACCGACCAGATCACCAACGGCTTCAACACGATCTTCAACACCGCCTACCAGAAGACGTCGGTGGTCGTCAGCCCAAAGTCTGCCTTCGGCAACGGCCAAGACGCGACGGGCGCGGCCGCCAGCCTGCCGTCGTCGACCCTGGCCGCCGTGAAGGCCGTCCCGGGCGTGGCGCTCGCCGACGGCTCCGCGCAGGCCGGCACCGCCGTCTTCGTGCGCGGCAAGCAGATCAAAAGCAACGGCGCGCCGGCCTTCGTGCAGTCGAACGGCAGCCCGCGCTTCGAGACCGGTTCGTGGATCGCCGGCGGAGTGCCGGCGAAGACGGGCGATGTCGCCCTCACCAGCAGGTTCGCCGCCAAGCAGCATCTCGGCCTGGGCGACACGATCCAGATCGTCACGCGGCGTGGCTTGCAGACCCTGACGGTAGCCGGCATCTACCGCTGGCCCGCCGAAGCATCGCTGGGCGGCACCATCATGCTCGACGCGCCGCTCGCCGACGTGCAGAGCTGGTTCGGCCTCGAGGGACGGCTGAGCTCGATCAACGTGGCCGCCGCGCCCGGCGTGAGCGCCGCCACGCTGCGCGACCGCATTCGCGCCGCGCTGCCGGCCAATGCCGAGGTCAAGACCGGCCACCAGACGGCCGTCGACCAGAGCTCCCAGACCTCGCAGTCGATCGACTCGTTCCTGCAGCCGGCGCTGCTGGCCTTCGGCGGCGTGGCGGTGTTCGTCGGCGCCTTCATCATCTTCAACGCCTTCTCGATCACGGTGGCCCAACGCCGCCGCGAGTTCGCCATGCTGCGCGCGCTGGGCGCCTCGCGCCGCCAGGTGCTCGCGACCGTGGTCGGGGAAGCCCTCGCCATGGGCGTCTCGGCCTCGCTGCTCGGCCTGGTCGCCGGCCTCGGCGTGGCCAAGCTCATCAACGCCCTGTTCAAGGCGGTCGGCGCCGACCTTCCGACCGCCGGGCTGGGCCTTGCCCCGCGCACGGTCGTCGTGGCCCTCGCGGTCGGCGTCGGCGTGACGCTCGTCTCGGCCGTCCTGCCGGCGCTGCGGGCCACCAGAGTATCGCCGATGGCGGTCCTCGCCGAAGGCGCCCAGCTTCCGCCGTCACGGCTAAGCCGCCTGAGCACGCCGGCCGCCTGGGTCGTCGCCTTGCTGGGCGCCGCCGCCCTCGCGGCGGGCATCATGAGCGCGGCCGCCACGACCACCCGCCTGCTCGAGATGGGTCTCGGCGCCGTCCTGCTGTTCGTCGCGCTGGCGATGCTCTCGCGCTACCTCGTGCGGCCCCTGGCCGCGCTCATCGGGCGGCCGCTGCAGGCGCTGGCGCCCACCAGCGGCCGCCTCGCCCGCGAGAACGCGGCGCGCAACCCGCAGCGTACCGCCGCCACCGCCGCCGCCCTGATGATCGGCTTGGCGCTGGTCGTCTTCGTGGCCGTCTTCGCCCAGGGTCTCAAGACCTCGTTCATCGACAGTCTGGCCCGCTCGAACCGCGCCGCCGTGGTCGTCACCGACGACAGCGGCACGATGGCCCTGCCGGCCAAAGGGGTCGCCGCCGTGCGCGCCCTGCCCGGCGTGCGGGTGGCAACCGGCGTCGCCACCGCCAACGCCCAAGTGGACGGCTCGGTCACCCAGCTCGGCGGCGTCGAGCCGCGCCGCTTCGGCTCGGTCTGGCACTTCAACTGGATCAAGGGCGGCAGCGACCGTCTTCTGGGCCGGCTCAACGGCTCCACGGCGATCGTCGAGGAGCAGTACGCCAGGAGCAACCACGTGACGATCGGTTCCCGCGTCACGGTCGTCGGCCAGTCCGGGCGCAAGCTGAGGCTCACCGTGATCGGCGAGCATCGCGACCCGATGGTCATGAACGGCATGGTCGTCGGCGACGAGGTCTTCAGGCGCCTTGGCGCACCGACCGACTCAGCCGTGCTGCTCGTCACGGGGCGCCCGGGCGTCGGGGCCGGCACGCTCGCGGCGGAGGTGACGAAGGCGCTGGCCGGTTATCCGACCCAGACCGTGCGCACCCAGACCGGCTACTACAACTTCCTCAATAAGCAGGTCAACCAGATCCTGCTCATGCTCTACGCCCTGCTGGCGATGAGCGTCACGATCTCGATCTTCGGCATCGTCAACACGCTGGTGCTGTCGGTCTACGAACGCACCCGCGAGATCGGCATGCTGCGGGCGATCGGCACGAGCCGCCGCCAGATGCGGCGCATCGTGCGCTACGAGAGCGTGATCACCTCAGTGATCGGCGGCGTGCTCGGCACCGCCGTCGGCATTCTGTTCGGCTACGTCGTCACGAAGCAGTTCGGCGACCAGGGTCTCGTGTTCTCGCTGCCCTACGCGCAGCTCCTGGTGTTCCTCGTCCTGGCGGGCGCCGTCGGCGTGCTGGCGGCCGTGCTGCCGGCCCGGCGAGCGGCCAACCTCGACGTGCTCGCGGCCGTGCAGTACGAATGAGGCAAATGAGGAGTGAGGCTGGGGTGGGACGGCGGCTTCGCCGGCCAGTGCTCGACGAGCACTGCCGGGAACGAGACGGTGGAGGCGCGGGCGGGCGGCAAAGCCGCGCGCCCCTTCTACTGGCCGACGACGTCCTTCGCCAGCCAGTCGCCGGACATGCGCAGGGCGACGTCCTCAGGCTGCTTCATAGATGACCCTGCCGTACTTGTTGGCCGGGTAGGCGATGCCGCCGACGATGTTCTTGGTCTCCTCAAAATGATCGCTGCGCATGACGATGACGTCCACGGGGACGCCCACACCGCGCAGCGCGCGACGCAAACGGACACTCTCGAGACGAGCGTCATCGACCTCGTCCAGAACGACCAAGAGGTCGATATCGCTGTCCGCGGTGGCGCCGCCTGCGGCTACGGAGCCAAACACGATCACACGGACCGGGTGCGCCACCGTGGTGAGACGGCCGACGATCATGTCGAGGAACTGTGACGCTGCGTCCATGATTCGCATCATACCCCTGCCGGGCTCGAGGCGGGCGAGGGCGGCTTTCAGCCCAGCGCTATGGTACGCGGTAAACCTACTACTTGGACCGGGGCACCCCAAGCGCCATGGACAGACCTGTCGAGGCACACAAAGGATCATCGGCTCTGACCCAGGAGCGACTGCGCAAGGCCCAGAACCAGGTATCGTCGGGCAAGTACAGGGCTGCGCTCGACACCCTGCGGTACGTCGAGCCTGAAGCCCGCGCCGGCGACCGCGAAGCAGCGCGGGCTCTCTTCGACCTCGCCTGCCGGCTGCGCGATGCGACTCGAGGAACGCTGCGCGAAGAGTGCGAGGAGCTCGTCGCCAAGGCAGACCTCGCGCTCAACGAAGAGGCGAGGCTGCACGCACGTGTGGGAGATCTGGGCGTGTCGTTCTCTCAGGCCTGCTTTCTGGCCTTCGACCCGGGCTCGCGGCGAGCGCGTACCCAAGGCGATGTGGGGACCTTGTGGTTTGCCTCGCAGTGGATCGGCATCGGCACGAAAGAGGGCGAACGCAGGCAGGATCAGTGGGTGCCGATCGAGGGTGTGACAGGCGTTCAGATCACAGGAGGCTCCGTTACCCGGGACACGGGCGACCTGATCATGGAAGCCGTCGTCGCGGGCGCCCTCTTTGTCGCCCTGACCGGAGTGAGCGTCGAGCGCACCTGGGTGGGTGTGCACATGCGCGGCGGGGGTGCCGCGCTGTTTCAGGTCGAGAACCGGCCGCCGGACCGCGTGCGCGCCGCGGCCACGCCTTTGCTGGAGTCGCTTGGGATCCCGTTCGTCGACGAGCCAATCGAGTCTCCGATGTCGGCCACACGGCCCGCCACGGCGAGTCGGCCAGGCACGCTCATCGCGACGTTCGGGCCGACCACGGCTTGGCACGGCAGATCCATCGGCTTCGACGGTCGCCTCTTCATCCTCGAAGGTTTCGGGCCCATCACGGCGCAGGCGGTGCTGGAGTACGAGCGCGAGGGACACCTGGTCTGGGCGACCGATGCGACCCGGGAGTGGGTCGCCGCGATCGCTCGAGAGGGCGACGGCGCCGGTGCGGACGGCCACTCCGAGGGGCGTGCTGAAGGACGTGATCGCTGAGCGAGGTGTGCGGCGCGACCGCGTCGCGAACCGTCAGCCTCAGCCGTAGCTCGTGCGCTCGGCCCCGCAGTCGGGGGCCGACAGCGTGCCGTTGCGCAGGAAGCTCGCCAGCGTCTGGCGCACGTGCCGCGACCCACACTCTGGGCAGCGCTTCTGCTTCTCCTTGATCGTGGCCCGGGTCACGATTCCAAATGCGTGTTTGCAGTCAAGGCAGACGAGATCGATGTCGGCCATCAGCGCACTCCCCTCGCTACCTGGACGTGTTGATGCCGAATGGCCGGTACAGCAGACATGAGGCGCTGACGGCGGTGAAGAGCAGGACGGCGCCCACCAGAGCCGCGCCGATGCCGAGCAACTTGCCCGAGGTAACGCCGAGGCTCGTCGCCGAGACGACGAGCAGTCCGGCTCCGACAACGGTCCGCGCGACGCGGTCGGCGGTGCTTTCGTTTCTTGTGAACATGAGGGGCCTACCTTTCTGGTCCGAGCGCGCGTACGCGCAGCGCGAGCTCGTGGCCGAGGATCTCGTCGATCAGCGCGCAGGCTTCGGCGAGTCGCGGGTCGACGACCTTCCACAGCACCTGGCCGTCGCGTCGCGTGCGCTTCACCAGGCCCTCGCCCTGCAGCACGGCAAGGTGCTGCGAAACGTTGGGACGGCTCACGGCCAGCAACTCGGCGAGCTGACTGGGCGTGCGCGGCCCGCCGCAGAGGTGATGCATGAGCTCGTGCCGCGTGGGATTGGCGAGGGCTGCGAAGACGGCGGCGTGGATGGCGTAGCGCTGTCGGTCGTCGTTCATGCGACCATTATTGCCGAGTTTCGCAATTTCGCAACATGGCAATTATCTCGCTAGCGGCATCGACAGTCTGAGAGACTCGTGTTCTCTCGAAAGGAAGGGCTCCGACTCATGGACATGCAGATCTACTTTCCGGGCGGCAAGCGCGTGTACGCGGATTACGACGGCTTCACGGTCGAGACCGACCAGCCGGCGCGCGGCGGCGGCGACGGCTCGGCGCCGGCGCCCTTCGACCTCTTTCTCGCCTCGATCGGCACCTGCGCCGGCATCTACGCGCTCGGCTTCATGCAGCAGCGCAACATCGACCCGCAAGACTCCAGGCTCACCATGCGTTCGAGCTACGATCCCGCCGTCGGTCTCATCAACAAGATCGAGCTCGAGCTCAAGCTGCCCGTCGGCTTTCCCGAGAAGTATCGCGACGCCATCGTGAGCGCCATGAACCTCTGCACCGTGAAGAAGCACCTGGCGCAGCCGCCGGCCTTCGAGACGACAACAGTGGCCTGATGGCCGACGCCTTTGACCCGCAGCACGCCGGCCGCCTTGAGGACCCGGCTCGCCTCAAGGCGCTGCCGCCGGAGCACGTCGTGAGACTCCTGCGACTGCGAGGCGACGAGACCGTCGTCGACTACGGCGCCGGGACGGGCATCTACACCGTGGCGGTGGCAGCCGCGCTACCGCGGGGACGGGTCATCGCGGTGGAGGCCTTGCCGCGGCTCGCGCAACTGCTGCGGGCCAAGATCACGCCGGAGCTCGGCGAGCGGCTCGCGATCGTTGAGACCGATTCCAACACGGTCCCGGCGCCGGACGGCTCAGCCGACCGGGTGCTCATGGTCGACGTCCTGCATCACCTGTACGACCAGCCCGCGGCGCTGGCCGCAGTGACCCGCCTCCTGCGCCCCGGCGGCCTCTTCGTCGTGGTGGACTGGGGCGACCGCGAGCGGCCGGTGGGCCCGCCGCGCGAGCACGTCCTGGGTCTCGCGGCCGTGCGCGACGTGATCGCGCGGATGGGCCTCGACGAAATCGAGGCTCACGAACCGGAAACAGAGCTGCCCTACCATCTGGCCGTGGTTGCAGCCAAGCCCTAGTCTGCGCAGCGGCACCGCAGCACGGCGGCGCGGCAGCACCTTGTCGCTCAAGGCGACCGGCCCAGAAGGAGATGCGCACCCGTAGGGGTAAGAACCGACCGGAATGAACGTGCTCGCCTTCACAGCCGTGGTCTTCGCAGGTTCCCTGCTCGCCGGCTTCCTGGGTTCGCTCACCGGTCTCGGCGGCGGCGTGGTCATCGTGCCGCTGCTCACGGTCGCCCTCGGCGTCGACATTCGCTACGCGATCGGCGCGTCGCTCGTGTCGGTCATCGCGACGTCTTCCGGCGCCGCCGCCGCCTACCTCAAGGAAGGCCTCACCAACATGCGCGTGGGGATCTTCCTCGAGGTGGCCACGACCTCCGGCGCGATCATCGGTGCGAGCGTGGCGACCAGGTTGCCCGGCTCGACCATCGAAGTCATCTTCGGCGTGGTGCTGCTCGTCTCGGTCTACCTGACGCTCACTCTCCGGGACGAGCCGGCGAGCCAAAGCGTGGCGGCCGAAGACGACGGCCTCGTGCGGCGCCTGCGGCTTGCCGGCAGCTACCCGACGCCGGCCGGCGAGGTCGCCTACCGCCCTCAGCGTGTGCCGCTGGGCTTCGGCATCATGGCAGGCGCCGGGGCCCTTTCGGGTCTCCTCGGCATCGGCTCCGGCGCCGTCAAGGTGCTGGCCTTAGACCAGGCGATGCGTCTGCCGTTCAAGGTCTCCACCACGACCAGCAACTTCATGATCGGCGTCACGGCGGCGGCCAGCGCCGGCATCTACCTGCGACGCGGCTTCATCGCGCCCGGCCTCGCGATGCCGGTCATGCTTGGCGTCCTCGCCGGTTCGCTGGTCGGAGCGCGCCTTCTCATGGCTGCCAACGTGCGTGTCCTGCGGCTCGTCTTTGCGCTGGCGATCCTCGCTCTGGGCGTCGAGATGATCGTGACGGGATTGCACCTGTGAACTCACTGCGGCGATCGGCGCGCTGGAGCGACCGCGCCGTCGAGGCGACCATGGGCGTCGTGCTGCGTGTGGGTGTCACCCTGGCTGCCCTGCTGGTTGCGACCGGGGGCTTCGCGTACCTCGCAAAAACGGGGCACCAGGTGCCGCACTATCGCCACTTCGCCGGCGTGCCGGCCGCTCTGACGTCGCCGGCGGCGATCGTGCGAGGCGCCCTGGCGCTCGAGCCGGCGGCGCTGATCGCCCTGGGTCTCGTGGTGCTCATCTTGACGCCGGTGGCGCGCGTGGCCTTCGCGCTGCTGGCCTTCGCCGAGCAGCGCGACCGCCTCTATGTGATCTTCAGCCTGATCGTGCTGAGCGTGCTGTTCATCGGGCTGACCGGCCACTCGCTCTAGAGCGAGCGGCCGGTCAGCCCCGCTCGGTGCCGCCTAGTGCTGGCAGGCACCGTCGAGCCCGACCACAGGCAGGCCGCCTTTGGCAAAGGCGTCAACCGACGTCTGCACGTCGCTGCCCAAGCCGGCGTGCACGGCGATGCCAACCTGATTGAAGCCCATCAGCGGCCGTCCACCGATGCCGTCGACGACGATGGCATCGATCTGATGTTCGGCCAATACCATCACGGGGGCCATGCAGCCGCCGTCGACGTGCGGCGCGTTGTGGAGCACCTCGACCTGGCCGATCTGGCCGTCGACGAGGTCGACCATCGTGAAGCACTCGCAGCGGCCGAAGTGGCCGGAGCGGGGGGCGGTGAGACCGCCGGGCGCCTCGGAAGGTACGGCGATGCGGATCGTCTTGCTGTCGTCGGTCATGAGTCTCGTTCTCCCATCGATCGGATTACTTTGTATGGTCAAGCCGTGCGGCCATCTGGGCCGTCCCCGCGACAGGGGCCGCCACGACCGAACGGGCCGCCGTGACCGGGCGGACCTCCGTGGCCGGGCGAACCTCCTTGCGCGCAGCGTCCACGACCGCCTCCGCGCCCGCGTCCACAGCGCGCACCGCCGCCCCAGCAGACTCCCACGTCGGGAGATCCACACTTGGGGCAAGACGACGCGAGGCCGCTCTCTTCGTTTGAGGTCCAGAGCTCCTGGCAGGCAAAGCAGCGCCACTGCGGAGGCTCCACGCGGTACTGCCCTCCGCCGATGAGGATGGCTTTGCCGTCGACCAGGGCTTCAGCGACCTTGGCGCGCCCACGTTCGAGCACCCGCCCGACCGTCTGCCGCGAGATGCCCATGGCCGCGGCGGCCTGCTCGTGGCTGAGACCCTCCAGATCGACCAGGCGGATGGCTTCGAGCTCGTCGACGGCAAGCGGTAGCTGATCGAGCTCTCTGGCGGGGACGCCGGCGGGCTTGAACAGCGTGACTCGCGGGACACCCGCTACGGCGCGCTCAATCGGAGGTCGCGGCATGACATCCTTTCGGAGTTCTTAGCATATGCTCATGATAGCCGCTTCACAGACGGCCTTCAAACGGCTCCCGAGGCGCCCCTCGGGCCGGTCACGCGACCCGCCGCCGGCTGGTCGGTCTGACCCGGCGGTAGCTGTAGCAGCTCTGACCCGGACGGGCCGGTCAACTCCCCCGGGGCCGGTGGATCGCGGTGCAGATAGGCGCCGCCGATCCGACGGAAGGCGTCCTGCCTGCTGGCGACCATACGCAAAGCGGCCCGGCGCAGCAGCGGCCGCGCAACACCGTCGGGGTCGCTCAGGTCATGCACCACGTAGGCGCCGACCGCCACGAGCGCCCGTGTGGCCATGTATGCCCCCGGGCTGCCGTCTCCGGTCGGGGTGCCGCTTCCGTGCCGACCGCTCCCGCGTCCACCGCCTCCGCGCCCGCCGCCGTCACAGGCCTGCCGCGCGTTGCGACGCCGGCCCTGTGGTCGTCCGTATGCATCCATGACTTCCTCGCTCTCTATTGCCTCTGGCCGCTGACGGTCGGCGCTTCGACCTGGCGCAGCTCGCCACGCCTCAGCGCGGTGAGTGCGTCGCGTGCGGTGACACCGTTGCCCACCTGGTAGATCGCGATGTCCGCGGCAGCAAGGACCTTGTGTGCATTGGGGCCGACATTGCCGGTGATCACCGCCTGAACGCCCTGCGCCGCGACGGTGCTGCCGGCCTGGACGCCGGCGGCGCCGCTGGCGTCCACGTTGACGCTGTTGTCAAGTGCCTCCCAGGTATCTGTCTCGGGGTCCGCGACGACGAACCAGCGAGCGCGTCCGAAGCGTTGGTCGACCAGGGAATCGACGTCGTTGCCCTGCGTGCTGATGGCGACTTTCACTGTTCCTCCTGAGAGTTGTCGTGCGTGGGGATGGCCGCGTAGAACACGCGGCCTTCGTACATGCGCTGCTCGGCGGCGCTCGAGGCGACCAGCCCCGAGACGGCCTTGAGCGCTTCGCCGTGGTGGATGCCCAGGCCGGCCGCGATGTCGGCCGCTGTGCAGGGCCGGCGTTCGAGCAGCGCCAGGATTTCGGCGCTGCTCGCGCCTCCGCNNTGCGCGGACTGCTCCGCCGGTGGCCGCACCACGGTGTTGAGCTGGATGCGGTCCGGGGCGATGCGCGCCGCCAGCGTCGCGAGTCGATCGACCTCGGCGTCGATACCGGTCACGCCGCCGAGGAGCAGGAC
>PKYM01000332.1 GCA_003132645.1 Actinomycetota bacterium
GGCGCGCCGCGCGGCGTGCCGCACGCCCCTCACCGGGATCACAAGGTGCGCCCGTCGTCCTGACTGACGCCGTGAGGGCTCGTGGCAGGCCCTCGATCGCCGCTCAACCGCCAGGCGCTCCCGGCAACGAACGTTCGAGCATCCTGGCGAAGACCCGATACGGGGGCCCAAGGTCGAACCCTGGGTTGAGCGCCGCCTGGATGGCGAGTCCGTCGATGACGGCGCTGAGCACCTGGGCGAGGCCGAGGAGGTCGGGGTCCGCCATGGCCTTGGGTCCGTCCTGCACTCCCAGCCACTCGAGCTTCACGCTCCAATACCACTGGTAGAGCCGCGCGATCCGGCGCCGCAGCACGTCGTCGCGCAGGACGTGGGGCAGGAGCTCGAAGAACACCTGGAAGTCGTCGACGGCGGCATCCATGCGTCGCATTTCCGAGACGAGGCGCTGGGTGCGCTCGCCGGGAGCGACATCTCTCATGCGGTCCAGCGAGACGAGGTACTCGTCGTGGATGACCGAGTCGAGGACCGCGGCGATGAGCCCGGCTTTGTTGTCGAAGTAGTAGGAGATCATGGCCTTGTTCTCGCCGGCCCGCTCGCTTACGGCCTTGAGGGTGAGGGCCCCGAAGCCCTCGTCGGCGACGATCTCCTTGGCGGCGACCAGCAGCTTGCGGGCCGTTTCGGGGAGCGACGGAAGGGGATCCTCGAAGGCGAAGCGCGGGCGAGTCGGAGCTGCCCCGCGGCGGCCGGCCTCACTTGTCTTGGGCGTCGCCCTGTCGGTACTCACGAGCCCCCCTCTCCTCCGGCCACGTGCCCGGGCGTGCGTGTCGGCGCGTTTGACATCCCCGCTGGACCGATGTGCAATGGGTACTAATTGACCGGCCGATTAGCGTTTGTCGGCCATCTTACCAGACGAAAGCGCGGCGCACGAGGGGTGCGCGCCGATCATTCGTCGGTATCGGCGTCTGGGCCCTCCCGTCGCGAGCCTGCTCGGCTGTCTCCGGGCGGACGCGGTGGACGAATCGAGCTGACCCCGCCTATGGTTGCAGTGTCCCGTCGACAGCTGAGGAGAGCGATGGACTTCTATGCCGGCCAGGTGCTCAGGCTCGATCTCACGCACCTGCAAGCCACGGTCGAGCCGCTCGATGCCGAGTGGGCGCGGCTCTACGTGGGCGGGAAGGGTCTGCTTCTGCGTTACCTTTTCGCGGAGCTGCCCCCGGGCTGCGAGGCGCTTGCTCCGGAGAACCCCCTGATCCTCGCCACCGGGCCCTTCGCAGGAACCCTCGCGGCCACCTGCTCGCGGCTCGCCGTGGGCTGCAAGAGCCCGGCTACCGGCATGCTCCTCGACTCCTACGTGGGCGGTTCCTTCGCCCCCGAGATCAAGTTCGCGGGCTACGACGTCGTCGTGATCGGCGGGAAAGCCTCCGAGCCGGTCCTCGTGCTGATCGAGGATGAGAAGGTGGAGTTCGTCCCGGCGGGGAGCCGCTACTGGGGCCTTGAGACCGCGTCGCTCGAGGCGCGCATCCGCGAGGACATGGGGCGCCGACACAAGGTGCTGTCCATCGGCCCTGCCGGCGAGCACCAGGTGCCCTACGCCTGTCTCTCTACCGACCAGTACCACAAGGCCGGCCGCGGGGGTGCCGGAGCCGTCATGGGCAGCAAGAATCTCAAGGCGGTGGTGGTGCGCGGCACGGGCGCGGTCACGATTCCCGGCATAGGCGCCTTCACCGCCGACATGCTGCGCCTGCAGCGCGACAGCGTGCTGACGCCCGACAACGCCTGGACGCATGAGGAGGGCACGCCGTACCTGGTGGACGCCGTCAACGGCGCCGGCGCCCTGCCGACGCGGAACTGGCGGACCGGCACCTTCGAAGGCGCCGGCACGATCAACTCGGCGGCCCTGTTGCGCATTCGCACGAGGATCCGCGCCTGCACGCAGTGTCCCCTCGCCTGCCGCCAGGTGCACGCCTTCGATGGCTACGTCTGCGAGGGCCCCGAGTTCGAGACCCTGGGTCTGTGCGGCGCCAACTGCGGCATCGGCGACCTCGCGGCGGTGGCCGCGTTCAACCGCGCTTGCGACGAGCTCGGCCTCGACACGATCTCCACGGGAGCGGTCGTCGCCCTGGCCATGGACCTTTGCGAGCAGGGCGCCGCCGACTACGGCCTGGCTTTCGGCGATACGGCCGGCTTTCTCGCGGCGCCGCGCCTCATCGCGGCCCGCGAGGGGAGCGGCGCCGAGCTCGCGCTCGGCGCGCGCGCCCTGGCCGCCCTCAAGGGCCGGTCCGACCTTGCCCCCGAGGTCAAGGGGCTGGAGATGCCCGCCTACGACCCGCGAGGGACCTTCGGCATGGGCCTCGCCTACGCCACGTCTGATCGCGGAGCCTGCCACATGCGCGCCTTCACGGCGGGTGACGACATCCTGGGTGGAGCGGCCGCCGCCGATTCGCTTGTCGGCCGGGCCCGGCTCGTCGTCGACCAGCAGGACTTCAGCGCCGTCGCCTGGACGGGTGTGTGGTGTGCCAACATGGCCCTCGACACCGGCTTCCTCGGAGCCCACTTCAGGCACTTGTGGGGGCGCGAGACGTCACACGAGGAACTCATGACCATCGGCGCCCGCATCTGGAATCTCGGCCGTCTCCTGAACTTGCGCGAGGGCCTCCGTCGCGACGACGACTGCCTCCCCCGGCGGATCCTCAGCGTGCCTCATCCGGATGGTGTCGCGGCCGGCAAGGTCGTCGGCGCCGACGCTTTCCGCGAGGCTCTCGACGAGTACTACGCCCTGCGCGGATGGGATGCCGAAGGCGTGCCCACGCGCGAGACGCAGGCGAGGCTCTCGCTCACCGGACTGGGCCGCGACGACGCGGCGTGAGCCGCGAACGCGCCGCGACCGGATGGAGCGCCCGTTCGCGGCGCCGCGCCGGAGCCGGGAGCGCGAGGCCGCTGTGACATACTGTCGTCACGTGCAGACCTTTGAGGAGCCACGGGAGATCCGATGACGCATATCGCCGAACAGGCGCGGACCACCCCGGTGCTGTGCGAGACGGAAGTGCTCGTCGTCGGTGGCGGGCCCGGCGGGCTTGCGGCGGCGATCGGTGCGGCGCGGGCCGGCGCGCAGACCACGCTGCTGGATCGCTACGGCTGTTTCGGGGGCGTCATCTCCCAGGTCGGGGTCGACAGCATCGCCTGGTACAGGCACGAGGGTACGGTCGACCTGGAGGGTATCGGCATCGAGTTCGAGCAGCGTGCCCGGGCCCTGGGCGGCACGCAGCCCGAGTCCCAGTCCTTGAGCGAAGCGCTCGACCCGGAGCTCTTCAAGGTCGTCGCCGATACCCTGCTGCAGGAAGCGCGCGTCGATCCGTTGCTGCACTGCCTGGCCACCGAGCCGATCGTCGACTCCGGCGTCATCAAGGGAGTGCTCACAGAGGGCAAGTCCGGTCGGCTGGCCATCCTGGCCCAACGGGTCATCGACGCGACCGGCGACGCAGACATCGCCTATCGTGCCGGGGCGCCGTGCCGCAAGACCCCGGTGGGCGAGATGATGGGTGTCACCGTCATGTTCTCGTGCTCGGGCGTGGACAAGAGGCGCTTCCTCGACTACGTCGCGGCCAGCAACCCCACCTACGGAGACTGGGGCAGGTGCTGGGCCATCGAGACGACGGGCAAGGAGGACGACCTCTTCAGCCCGTACCTCCAGGAGCCGTTCGATCAGGCTCGCAGAGAGGGCATCATCCCCGAGGGCGTGGGCAGCATCGGCGGCACCTGGGGCCGTATCACCGACGCAGGCGAAGCGACCTCCCTCAACATGGTGGTGATGGCGGGCTACGATTGTACCGACGTGCGCGACATCACGCGGGCGGAGATCGAGGGCCGCCGCCAGGCCCTTCTGGCGATCGAGGCGCTGCGACGCTTTGCCCCAGGCTTCGAGAAGGCCCGACTGCGCTCCTTCGGCATGACTCTCGGCACACGCGACTCGCGCAAGATCGAAGGCCGGTACGAGCTCACTGCTCGCGACGTACGCAGCGAGGCGCGCTTCGGGGATTCGGTCGGCATCTTCCCCGAGTTCATCGACGGCTACGGCATCCTGATCCTGCCCACGACGGGGCGCTACTTCCAGGTGCCCTACGGGATCCTCGTGCCGCAGGGGGTCGAGAACCTCCTGGTCGCGGGGCGTTGCGTGGCCGGCGACAGGGACTCGCACGCGGCCACCCGCAACCAGATGTGCTGCGCCGTGACCGGCCAGGCCGCGGGCGTGGCCGCGGCCGTGTCGCTCGCGGACGGCCGGATCGCCGGCGACGTCGACATCCGGCACGTCCAGGCTGCACTCAGAGGGCAGGGCGTCCGGCTCGACTGAGGCGAGCTCGACCACAGTGTTCTCGGCAGCGAAGACGGCAGCGCCGAGGGCCAACGGGGGCGGCCCCCGGTTTGGGAAAGCACCGAGTTGCACATCTGTTGGCGTATCCGCTGCCGGGCAGAGTATTTGGCTGCCATGGTATGACCGTGCAGAACAATCATCCTCTTGTTGGCGGTCAACTGCTAACTAACCGGTCAATCTCTATTGCCAGACTGTTAGCGCGTGTGTATGGTGACTGGAATCGGGACGAAGCGTCGCCGTACAGCTCCGCCCCATTCTCATCGTAGGGCAAAGCTCTTATAGGGGAGTCGAACTATGGCTGACGAGAAGTTCGCAAGAGAATATGGGCACCATCTGGTCGAGGAAGTCCTGAACGGCCATATGACGCGGCGCCAGTTGCTCGTCCGCGCCTCGGTCTTCGGCCTCTCGGCGACCGCCATCGCTCAGCTGCTCGCGGCCTGCGGTTCGTCGACCAGCTCGAGCTCGTCGCCCTCGGCGGCGGCCAGCGGCAGCGCCCTTCCGGCGGTCGTCACCGGCGGCACCATGAAGGCCGTCATCCCGCCGCCGCTCAAGGCTCTCGATCCGGTCACCATCTACGACCAGGGCGGCATCGTCCTCGTCTACCAGATCGCCGAGTACCTGATCGACCTCACCAACCAGAACGCGCTGAAGCCCAAGCTCGCGGTGAGCTGGGCGCCCAACGCGAAGGGCGACGTCTGGACCTTCAAACTTCGCCAGGGCGTCACGTTCAACGATGGGAGCCCCTTCGAGGCGGCCGACGTCGTCGCCAGCATCGAGCGCGTCATCAACCCCAAGAGCGGCTCGGGCGCTCTCGCTGCCCTCGCCGGCATCCTCTCGCCCGGCGGCACGAAGGCGATCGACACGCACACGGTCCAGTTCAACCTCGACAAGCCGTTCGCCGACTTCCCGTACCTGGTGAGCGCGTCGTCGTACAACACTGCCATCCTGCCCCGCAACTACGCCGGCAACTTCCAGAAGAAGGCCGTGGGCACAGGCCCGTGGATGCTCAAGAGCTTTGTCACCAACCAGCACGCCACGCTGGTCAAGAATCCGACCTACTGGGGCAAGGACACCCAGGGACGTCAGCTTCCCTACCTCGATCAGCTCGAATTCGCTCTGGTCACCGACACCTCGGCGGCCAACCTTCAGCTCCAGTCGGGCGCCGTCGACGTCCAGCCGCAGACGGTCTTCCAGGGTGGGGCGTCAGTGCTCAGCGATGCCAGTCTCAGGGTCGACGTCTACCCGTCGACCGGCATCCGTGAACTCGCCTTCAACGTCAACAAGACTCCCTGGCAGGACAAGAGGGTCCGCCAGGCAGTCGCCTACTCCCTGGACCGCAAGGCCATCAACCAGGCGCTGTACGGCGGCCGCAGCAACCTCGGCTACGACACCTTCTGGGAGCCGACGGTCTTCCCGGGCAGCCCGACTCCGCCGGCACGGGCCCAGGACTACACCAAGGCCAAGCAGCTGCTTTCAGACGCCGGTCATGCCAGCGGCGTCGACGTCACGCTGACCGTCGCCAACTACCTCGAGAACCCGGCGTTCGCGCAGCTCATCCAGGCCCAGTGCAAGCCGGCCGGCATCAACGTCAAGATCAACGAGATCAGCTACAACGCGATCTACGCGGGCACCAACACCACCACGCCATGGCTCAATGCGCCCTCGGTCATCGTCGAATGGGGCAGCCGGCCCACGCCCGGCGTGTACGCGCAAGCCATGCTCCTGCCGACCAGCGCCTGGAGCTCCTCGCACTGGAACGACAAGGATTTCGTCACCACCTTCAACCAGTACGAGTCGACCACCGACGAGGCGACCCGCACGACGCTGGCCAGCAAGCTGTCGTCGATCCAGCAGGATGAGACGCCGATCGTCGTTGCCTTCTACATCTCCCAGCTGCGCACGCAGAAGAAGAACGTGTACAACATTCAGGGCCCAGGCTCGTTCTACTTCGACGTCAGCCAGGCCTACATGACGAAGTGACGCGAGTGGCGTCGAACAGAGACTGACGTAGGGAGCCCGGGATGGCGCGCCTCATCGGTCGCCGGCTGCTTCTCATGGTGCCGACGCTGATCCTGGTGTCGATCCTCGTGTTCGCCTTGGCCGAAGTGCTGCCAGGCAACCTGGGGCGCTCCATCCTGGGGCCCTACGCCACGCAACAGCAAGTCGATATCCTCAACCACCATCTTGGCGCCGACAAGCCGTTGTATGAACGGTACGCCGTGTGGGCCGGCCATTTCGTCACCGGCCACTGGGGAGCGTCTCTGCAGCTCGGCACGCCCGTCTTCTCGACCGTCATGCGCGCGCTCGGCAACTCGCTCCTGCTCGCCGGCTTCGCGCTGGTGATCATCGTGCCCACCTCCATTCTGGTGGGCGTGTATGCCGGCCTCCGACGAGACAGCCTGCTCGACCGGGCGATCACGATCTCCACGCTGTCAATGACCGTCATCCCCGAGTTCGTGAGCGGCGTCATCCTCATCGTCGTTTTCGCCGTGACGCTCCATTGGCTCCCGGTCTCCGCCATGCCGCCTCAGGGCGCGCCCTTCGTGGACCGGTTCTACTACCTCATCTTGCCGGCCATCCCGCTGATGCTCCTCGAGCTGGGCTACATCGCGCGCATGGCTCGGGTGGGCACGGTGCAGGTGCTGGCGATGCCCTACATCCGCACGGCCGTGCTCAAGGGACTGCCACGCCATCGGGTCATCTTCGGCCACGTGCTGCGCAACGCCCTGGTGCCGACGGTCACCGTGATCGGCAGCCAGGTGGGCTGGCTCATCGGTGGCCTGGTGGTCGTCGAGTTCCTGTTCGTCTACCCCGGCATCGGCAACATGATGATCAATGCGGCGCAGTTCCACGACGTGCCACTGCTCGAAGCGTGCGTGCTCGTCGTGGCGGTGCTGTACATGCTTTCCAACCTCATCGCCGACATCGTGGTGGCTCTGCTGAACCCGCGCATCCGGATGGGAGGCTGAGGTGGCGCCCGCCGGCGTCGTCGACGACAGCAGGACCCAGGAGATGCAGGCCGACGTCGCCGCCGCGCTCGAGCAGCGGCGGCAGCGTCGCTACCTCGTAAGGGCGCTCCTGCGCAGCCCGACCTTCGTGATCGGCGTTCTCATCGTGCTCTTCTGGGTCTTCATGGGCATCTTCTCGACGGCCTTCACCCAGTCTCCCCTGGCACAGCACCCCTTCGCCATTCTGCAGTCGCCCAGTGCGGCTCACTGGTTCGGTACCGACGATCTCGGCCGCGACGTGCTCGCGCGTACCATGGCCGGAGCTCGCACCGTGCTCATCATCGCGCCGCTCGCGACCCTTCTCGCCCTCCTGTGGGGCGGCATCATCGGCCTCATCGCGGGCTTCTACCGGGGCATCACCGACGACATCATCATGCGCTTGGTAGACGTGCTGCTCGCGCTGCCCGTCATCATCACCTCGATCCTCATCCTGTCGCTGTTCGGCAAGTCGTTGGCCATCGTCATCGTCGTCATCGGGGCACTGTTCACACCGGTGGTCTCGCGCACCATCCGTTCGGCGGTCATCGGCGAGCGCGAGCGCGAATACGTCATGGCGGCGCGCCTGCGCGGCGAGCGCTCGGCGTTCGTCATGGCCCGCGAGATCCTGCCCAACATCACCCAGCCGATCATCGTCGAGGGCACCGTGCGTCTCGGCTACGCCGTGTTCACTGCGGCGACGCTCTCCTTCCTGGGCTTCGGCCTCGGACCACCGTCGCCCGACTGGGGCCTCACCATCGCCACCGAGAGGGTCGACCTGCAGAGCGCCCCCTGGACCGTGCTGTTTCCCGCCTTTGCGCTGGCGTCCCTGGTGGTGGGCGTGAACCTCATCACCGACGGTCTGTCATCGGTCTTCTCGAAGTGAGTGCCGTGGACTCACAGGCGAACGCGACAGATGCCGCGCCGGCGGCGGCGCTCGACGTGCGCGACCTCGAAGTGACGTTCCATCGTCGCGGTCGCGACCTGCCGGTGCTCAAGGGCGTCACGTTGCACATTGAGCCTGGCGAGGCGTACGGCCTGGTCGGCGAGTCGGGTTGCGGCAAGACCACGCTGGCGATGGCGGCCCTGCGCTACCTGGCAGGCAACGGCACGGTCGACGCCGGACAGGTGCTGGTCGAGGGCCGCGACGTCAGCACGCTCAGCGAAGAGGCGCTGCGCAAGTGGCGCGGCGAAGCCGTCGCCATGGTCTACCAGGACCCCGCCACGGCCCTCAGCCCCGCCATGCGCATCGGTGACCAGGTCGCCGAGGTGTTCCGTTATCACGAGGGCCTCAAGAAGGCCGAGGCGCTCGAGCGCGCCCGCGAGAGCCTGCGTCGTGTGGCGCTCCCCGATCCCGACGCCACTCTGCGTCGCTACCCCTTCGAGCTGTCGGGGGGCCAGCAGCAACGTGTCGTCATTGCCATGGCGCTCGCCGTCAACCCACACCTGCTCGTCCTGGATGAACCCACCACCGGCCTCGACGCCACGGTAGAGGCGGAGATCCTCGATCTCATCGAGGAGCTGCGCGGGCGCATCCACGCGGCCATCCTCCTGATCACGCACAACCTCGGCCTCGTCGCCCATCTCTGCGAACGCGTCGGTGTGCTGTACGCGGGACGCATCGTCGAAGAGGGCCCTGCACGCGAGCTCTTCACCGACCCGCGGCACCCCTACACCATGGGCCTGCTGCGCTGCGCGCCGCGCTTCGGCATGAACAAGACCGACGCTGCGCTGCAGACCATCCCCGGCACGCTGCCGGCCCTCGGGGAGCCGCTGGCGGGCTGTGTCTATTCAGCGCGCTGCCCCATGGCGAAGCCCGTGTGCACGCGCCGCGAGCCCGACCTCTACGCGTGGCCCAGCGACGCCGGTGTCAAGGGAGCCGCCGAGGCCGAAGCCATGCCGCCGGATCCGGTGGCCTACTCACCGCACCACGCCAGCCCCGTCGGCGAGGCAGCGCGGCACGCACGCTGCTACTTCTCGGCGCAGGTGCCGGAGATGCCGCAGATGGCGCCGGTGGTGGGCGCCAGCCTCGAAGCGCGGGGCGCGAGCAGTGGCGACGTGCTCGAGATCAAAGCCGTCGAGCGCACGTTCAAGGACGGCCGCAAGCGGCTCACGGCCGTGCATGACGTTTCTCTCAACCTGAAGCACGGCGAGACCTTCGGACTCGTCGGTGAGTCGGGCAGCGGCAAGACGACCCTGGCCAAGTGCGTCACCGGCCTGATCGCCGCCGACTCCGGCACCGTCACCTTCGAGGGCAAGCTGATGCGCTCCACAGCCGGTCGCCGCTCGCAGGATGCGCTGCGGGCCATCCAGATGGTCTTCCAGAACCCCGACTCGACGCTGAACCCGGCCTGGAGCACGCGTGCCATCCTCACGCGCTCGGTGCGCAAGCTCGCCGGGTCGCGAAGCGGCTCGGTGCGCGCCAAGGTCGACAAGCTCTCCGCCGACGTGCGCGTTGAGCCCCGGTTCCTGCTGCAAAAGCCGGCCGACCTCTCCGGTGGCCAGAAGCAGCGCATCGCCATCGCGCGCGCCTTCGCCGGCGATCCCAGACTGGTGGTCTGTGACGAGCCGGCCTCGGCCCTCGACGTGTCGGTGCAAGCCAGCATCCTCAACCTTCTCGTCGAGCTGCAGACCAGCGAGTCGGTCTCGTACATCTTCATCTCCCACGATCTCGCCGTGGTGCGCTACATCTCCGACCGTATCGGTGTGATGTACCTGGCGGAGCTCATCGAGGTCGGTTCCGCCGAAGAGGTCTTCAACCCGCCTCACCACCCCTACACCGAGGCGCTGCTGTCGTCGATCCCGAAGCTCGACTTCGACCGCAGACTGCAGCGCATTCCGCTGCGCGGCGCCATGCCCAGCCTGAGCGAGCCGCCCACGGGCTGCCGCTTCCACACCCGCTGTCACCGCTTCCTCGGCGACCTCTGCGTTCAGCAGGAGCCGCCGATCCAGGAGGCGGTGACGGGGCACACCTACAAGTGCCACATCCCGCCCGACGAGTTGCTCGCGGCCCAACTCGCCGACCGCCCGGCCAGTCCGGTCGAGGCGTAGCAGAAGTTCGCGCGACCGTCAGGGTGGCCCTGCTCAGCGGCGGCGTCACGCGGATCGTCGCTGCGGCGATCAGGCTGTCGGCGCCGCGCCGCCTTGTTCGCGCTGCGCGGCGACGATCTCGGCCAGCTCCTCGATGACGGCTACGCCGTCGTCGAGGAGCAGCGCGTCCGAATCCCTGACGATCGGGGCGTGATCGTCCGGGTTGATCGCCACGATGAACCCCGCCCGCTCGATGCCCCAAGAGAGAGCCGGCGCGCCCGAGGCTCCCACGACGATGCACAGTACGGGAGCGGTACGAGTCCCCGAGACACCGATGAGCCGGTCCAGGGGAGCCCAGGCGTTCATCACCACGGGGCGGCTCGCGCCGAAGCCGGCGCCCATGCGCCGAGCCGCCTGCGCGATCCGCTTCGTAGCCTCGCGGCTGCCCGCTCCGTAGCCCGCGACCACGAGAAACCGGCTTTCGGCGAGGTCGTCGGTCGAGGGTGCCGCGACGAGCTCGATGTCCTCGAAGGGTGTCGCTTGCGCCCCGCCTGTCTCGTCGGTATCAGAGAGGACGTAGTGCTCGAGAGCGGGTTTGAGGCTCGGGGAACGGGGCCCATCGTTCCAGGAGGCGTCGATGCTGACACACCAGGGACGCGTGGTGAGCGCGAAGCGCCCCCTCAGGTGGCTGGAATAGACAGTGCGCCGGCCGCGGAGCTCCCGCGGCCCCACTTCGATGCTCAGCGCGTCGGTGAGGACGGCGCCGCCGGTGCGACAGGCGAGGCGCGTGGCGAGCTCCGCTCCTGTGGCGCCCCCGGCGGTGAGGATCAGGGCGATCTCGCCGCCCAGCGTGCCGGGGCCAGTCGAGTGAGCCCCGGCGCCCAGCGCCAGGAGATCGTCGACCATCAGATCGGGGCGCCGCGCGGTGGTCTTCACGAGCCGCACGTCGCGGGTCGGCGCGAGGTCGACGAGCCGCCGCTTGTCGCCGTCGTCGGCGTAGAAGACGAGGGTCTCCCCGGCCAGCTCGCCGCGCTCGGTCACGCCGCCGAGCTCGCCGCGCCCTCCCTCGGTCACGCCGGCGAGCTCGACGCTCGCGTCGCCCAGGCCGTCGCGCAGGAAGGCGGCCAGCGCCCGGGCCTGGCGCGCTACCGTGGTCACCGTCCCATCGAGGACGACGACGAACCTCACAGCGTCTCCATGATGTCGCGCAAGCGGGAGTCGAACAGGGTTTGCGCCTTGTCGTGCGGCGACTGCCCCTCGATGACGACGCCCCGGCGGCTGCGGTCGATCGTCTCGAATCCCGTCGGGAGGCACGTCTCGCGGTGGCGCTGCGCGGCGATGTCGACGCCCAGATCGGCTGCCGCGAGAACCTCGATGGGTCGATGGCGCCGGGCGAGTCGGTCTTTCAGCGTCGGCACGCGCAGGTGCGATACGACCGCGTTGCCCACGGCCAGCACACAAGGGCCGCGGAGCGTCAGGCGCAGCGGCCCGTCGTCGGCCACGCAAGCGACGCGCAGGCGGTCGTCGCTCAGCGGTTCGACCTCGGTCACCTGCGTCAGGCAGGGCCAGCCCAGCGCCTCGGCGACCCGGAAAGGCACCGTGCCGCTGTCGCCGGGACCGCTGCGCCAGCCGAGCACAACCAAGTCGCTGTGGGCGACGCGCTGCGCGTAAGCCGCGATGATCGAGGCGACGACGCCGGGGGCGAAATCGAGCCCGGACTCGCCGCCGGCGACCTCGGACTCGCCGCCGGCGGCCTCGGGGGGCACCCGGGTCGCGCGCTCGTAGCCGAGCGCGACGAGCGTTTTGAGGTACGGCTCGACATCGCGACCGCCGACGGACAGCGCGCCGAGCTCGGCCCTGACGCCGCGCCGCGCCGCGGTCTCGGACAGGCGCAGGGCCAGCTCGAGAGCGCTCTCGTCGAAACAGTTGAGGACGCGACGCACGTAGCGGGTCTCCACGCCGCCGGCCGCCGCGGTGGCCCAATCGGCTTCGCGCAGCGCCTCGAAGTCGGGGGTCGCCTTAAAGCAGGCCAGGACCCTCAAGTCGCTCATCTGAGAGGGGATCGCCTCTGTGTTCAAGCCGCCCATCCCCATGGTTGGGTCGCTCACAGGGGAAAGATCGTCCCCTTGTTCATGATGCCGTCGGGGTCGAATGCCTGCTTGAGCGTCTCGAGGATGTAGTAGGAGGAGCCGTACTCATCTTTGACCCAGGGAGCCCGCGCCTTGCCTATCCCGTGATGGTGGACGATGGAGCCGCCGCGCTTCAGGGTCTCTTCGCAGATGATGCTGATGATGGGGAGGTAGTACTTGGTGGTCTCTTCCGCGGGCCCCACATCGACGACGTTGAAGAAGTAGTTGAAGTACATGTTGGTGCCGTTGATGTAGCTGTGGGACGAGTGCCCGCCCATCATCGTGATGTCCGGGATCTCCTCGATGATGCGGGCCCGCGCCGCCTGGTAGATGTCGTTGATCGAGCTCCAGTCGGCGGAGATCTCGGTCGTGCGGTTCACGTTGCGCGTCTGGCGGATGCGTTCGTCTTCGGCGGTGATCTTGTCGGGACCCCAGCAGAGGTCGTTGAACCAGGTCTCGATGTAGGCGCTGTCGACCCTGGTGCACTCCGGAAAGGCGGCGACGATGCCTTCGACGCCCGCGGCCGTCGCCTTGGCGATTCCGGCCGGCCCCTCGGCCATGAAGAGCAGGACGCAGTCGTCGTCGGCGACGAAGTGGGAGAAGTGCAGGCCGGCGTCGCCGGGGTCGTAGACGCGCGCCACCGACGGCTTGTACCCGTTCACCATTACCGCGCGCAGGGCCTCGAAGCCCGTCTTCATGTCCTTCAGCGTATAGCCCAGGAAGACGTTGTTCTCAGGGAAGTACGGGAAGAGCTTTACGGTGACCTCGGTGATGAAGCAAAGGGCGCCTTCGTTACCGATGACGACGTGGCGGATGTCGGGCCCCGCGGCCCGGCGGGGGACGTTCTTGATGCGCGTCACGGCGCCGTTCGGGAAGACGGCCTCCAGACCAACAACCATGTCTTCGATTCCACCGTAGAGCGTCGAGAACTGGCCGATGCTGCGAGTCGCGACGAGGCCGCCCATGTGGGCCACGGGCTTCGACTGGGGGGAGTGCCCCGTGGTGAGGCCCAGCTCGCGAACGCGGTCCTCGAGCACCTGAAGCGGCACGCCACACTGGCAGGTGGCCTGCATGTTGTAGGCGTCTATGTTCACGACCTCGTTCATGGCCGAGCCGTCGATCACGATCGAGTCGGGCACGGCGCTCTCGAGGCCGCCCTCGGTCGCGGTGCCCCCCGTGCGGGGGATGACGTTGATCCCGTGTCGGTCGGCGAAGCGCAGGATCGCCGCCACCTTCTCTGTGCTGCGCGCCATGACGACCGCGGCTGGGACCGGCATGGTGTGGACACCGAAGATGTTCTGCAGCTTGCGAAAGTTGTCGACGCTGCTTTCGATGAGGATCTTCTCGTCGGTGATGACGTCGCCGGGCTCGACGATGCGCTGCAGACCGTCGACTACGCCCTCTCTGCTCAGGTCCATGATGGCGATCCTTTGTCTACTCGCAGGTTGCGTCGGACTTCTTTTAGTGGCGTCAGCGGAAGATCGGATAGGACCGCTTGAGGACCTGATCCGTGGAGTCGCGTATGGTCCGGTAGACCAGTTCGTTCAGACGCCAGTACATCTCGACGTTCGCCGGGTCGGGGGCAAACGACTCGCGATCCTTCGTCATCGCGGCCACGGCGGTCTCGAAGTCGGCGTAGACGTTTGTCGCCACCGCTGCGCAGATGGCCGCGCCAAGGCTCGCGCCGCCGCTTGCCACGCTGCGCGACGAGGGGATCCCGAACACGTCCGCGAAGATGCGCATGAACAGCGGGCTGCTCGCACCGCCCCCCGAGACCACGATCGAATCGAGGGAGATCGCGAGCTCGGCGCACATCGCGTCGACCCGGTTCTTCATCGTCAGGGCGATGGCTTCGAGGATGGAGCGGTAGACGTGGGCCCTGGTGTGCCGGGCGTCGAAGCCGATCATCACGCCCTTGCGGAAGGGCTGGTCGCTCGGCGCGAGCCAGTCGAGCACGGTCATCAGGCCGTCACTGCCGGCCGGGACCTCCTGGGCTTCGCGTTCGAGGTACTGCTCGCGGGAGATCCCGAGCGACTCGGCCGATCGGGCGAAATCGTCGCCGAGAAGATCGAGGAACCAGCTGAGCGTCCACATGCCGCGGCGGATGCCGTGGCTTTCGTAGAGGTAGCGGTTGGGGACGCAGGCGAAGTTCGTCCAGAACTCGCTGGGTTGCTTGACGTTCTCGCGCCCGTGCACCATCGAGGCGATGTAGGTGCCCAGGGAGATGAGAGCGGTCGTCTCGCCGAGCGATCCGGAGCCCAGAGCCTCGACCGCCTTGTCGTTGGCGGTCGCGACGACGGGGATCCCCTCGGGGATGCCGCACGCGGCAGCGGCCTCGGGGGTGACGTGACCGGCGATATCGCCGGGCATCTGCAGCTCGACGAGCATCTCACGGGGGATGTTCCAGGCCGCCAGGACCGCCGCATCGTCGCTCCACTGCCAGGTGTCGGTGTCGATCGGCCACTGGCCCTCGATGTTGTTGGCGGCGCTGTCGCGAAAGCGCCCCGTGAAGCGGTGGGTGATGTAGCCCGACGAGGTGGTCACATGGGCCGTCTCGGGGTTGTCGTGCACGTAAGGCTGGTAGGCGCGGACGTCCATCCAGCTCATGACCGGCGAGGCCAGCGAGCCGTCCTTCTTGAGAAAGGCCCGCTCGCAGCGGATCGTGCACAGGCCCACGCCGACGATCTCTCCGGGATCGCCGCCGAAGTGGGCCATCGCCTGTCGGCTCGCCGAGGTGATCGAATCCCAGAGGTCGTCGTCGGGATGTTCGACGATGCCGTTGCGGGGACGGCTCATGGGGCGCAGGACCTGCCGGCCCTCGCAGACGACGTCGCCCCTGAGGTCGAAGACGACGACCTTGGAGCTCTGCGAGCCCCCGTCGACGCCGATCAGGTACTTGCCCTCCATCGCTTTTTGCTGCTCTCGCTTTCCTTCTGTTCGCATCCGCCGCCCGCGAGCGGCTTGAGCCGTCGCCGTAGCCTAGCGAACGAGGTAACCGCCATCCACCAGCAGGACGTGGCCGTTGACGTAGTCCGACGCCCGGCTGGCCAGAAAGACGACGGCGCCCATGAGGTCGGCAGGCTCGCCCCAGCGGCCCGTCGGGATGTGATCGAGGACGCGCTGGTTGGTCACGGGGTCGCTGCGCGTCTGCCTCGTGATCTCGGTCGCGTAGTAGCCGGGCGCGATGCCGTTGACCTGGATGTTGTACTGGGCGAGCTCGTCGCAGTAGGCCTTGGTGAAGCCGGCAAGGCCGTGCTTGGTGGCCGCGTAGGCCGACGACCACTGGCCGCCGAGGTACGAGAAGACCGAGCACACGTTGATGATCTTGCCGCTGCGCCGCGGGACCATGTGTTTTGCCGCCTCGTGGCTCATCTCGAAGGCGGCCGTCAGGTTGACCGCGACCGTCGCGTCCCACTGGCGGCGGCCGAAGTCCAGGACTTGCGCCAGCGGACAGACGCCCGCGCAGTTCACCAGGATGTCGACCGAACCGAGCCGCTCGACGCAGGTCGCGATGATCTTCTCGGGGGCGTCCGGCGCGGTGATGTCGGCCTTCATGAACTCATACCGGCTGCCCTCGGCCTCGATCAGCGCCCCGGTGGAACCGTCGTCGTCGATGATGCTCGGCACCAGGACGTCGGCCCCGCCCTTGGCCAGGGCCACGGCAAAGGCCTGGCCGAGCCCGGTGTTGCCTCCGGTCACGACAGCGTTCTTGCCCTTGAGGCTGAAGAAGTCCATCGCGAAATCTCTGATGTCCATCGCAGTCGTCTCCTTTGACCGGCACTCGGTGTCGGCGGGTTCCGGGACGTCAGACAAGGTCGATGACCGGCACGCGCGAATACTGAGTATTCGGCGGAAAGTTCGTCGAGTCAAGCTCTTCAAAGAACGTTCTGCCGCCGAGGACCTGCGTAACGATATTGTGCGTCTTCGAGCGACCTCAAACGAGCGCACTTGTTCTTCGTTGGCGAGCTGTCCCCAGTCGCGGGTCGGCCGTGAGCTTCCGTCACTCGGGAGCCAGCTCCGCGGGGAATCCCGGCGCGCGCAGATCGGTGCCCACGACCTCTTCGAGCAGCTTGACGACCATGGGTGACTGCGCGTTGCCGCCGTAGGTCGCCCGGGCGCGGGCGAAGATCTGCTCGGTCAGCCCGGCGAGCTCGAGCGGCACGCCGAACTCGCGCCCCATCTGGTGGGCGAAGTAGAGGTCCTTGCGGGCGAGGTCCATGGTGAAGTTGATGTTGTAGCTGCCGTTCAGGATGAGCTGGCCTTCGGTCTCGTGGACGAAACTGTTGCCGGAGCTGGCCTTGATCACGTCCCAGGCCAGTTTGAGGTCGACCCCGCCGCGCTTGGCCAGCATGAGCGCCTCGCCGTCGGCGACCAGGTGGATGAAGGCCAGCATGTTGGTGATCACCTTGATCACCGAGGCCTGGCCGAGCTCGCCGATGTAGAAGACCTTTCCGCCCATCGCGTCGAAGACGGGCAGGTGCTGGCGAAAGACGGCCTCGTCGCCGCCCACGAGCACCGTGATCATGCCGGCGGCCGCGCGGTGCACGCCGCCCGTCACCGGCGACTCGAGCGTGGCCACGCCCTTGCCCGCGGCGATCGCCGCGAGGCGCTGCAGCTCGTGCAGATCGTTGGTGCTCATGTCGATCCAGGTGCCGCCGGAGGCGAGTCCTTCGAGGACGCCGTGCTCGCCGGTCACGGTGGCCGCAACGACCTCCGGGGAGGGCAGGCAGGTGATGACGGTGTCCGAGCCGCGCGCCGTCTCCGCTGCGGAGTCGGCCCAGGCGGCGCCCGCGGCGAGCAGGCCGGTCGCGGCGTCTCTGTCGATGTCGAACACGGTGACCGGGAAGCCCGCCTGCAGCAGGCTGCCGGCCAGGTGCCGACCGAGGCTGCCGAGCCCGATGTAGCCGATCCTCATGGTCATGGCGCCTCCGATGTCTGGGTCCGCGCGGCCGCCGGCGTGTCTGCTCAGGCGTTGCGCCGCTGTGCTACTCACGGCGCGCCCGGCGCAGGATGTCGTCGCCGACGTGGCAGATCGCCGCCAGCTCGTCGAGCTGAGCGCCGCTGAGGTAGGGCTGCCTGGCGGCGTGTGCCGCCAGGACGAGGTCGACCTGCTCGCAGGCCGTGTCGTACTCGGTGGTGCCCTCCTCGAGCCACTTCTCGTAGGAGAGGCGGTTCGAGACCGAGGGCAGGTAGTGCTCGCCGGCACGGATGCGACGTGAGGTGTCCTTGAGGCCGAGGAAGCCGCCGCCCGGGCCCACCGCGGCGATGGCTTCGCCGGCCAGCGTGGCGGCGGAGACCTCGACCGGCGCGTTCAGGCGGCGGACCATGGCCGCGATCTCGTTGTCGACCACCGATTGCGGCAGGGACATCGTGTTGTGCGAGTCGATGAGGCCCCAGCCGGTGACGATGTCGGGGTTGGCGCCGCACACCGTGGCCGCCTTCAGCGCCTTCTCGTAGCCGTTCTGAAGCCCGGCGTGCTTGGCGTCGGTGGAGAGTCCGGGGATCAACGTGGGCACGCCGAGGTAGTGCCCGACCTCGGCGGCCATCGCGCCCATCAGGGCGCTTTCCAGGCAGCCCAGCGAGAACGTGGTGCGCAGCATGTCGAGCACGCCCGAGCCGAAACAGAAGACGAGCCTCGCCCCGGGCGCCGCGATCTGCAGGGCGGTGGCGACGCCCAGGAACTCGGCGAGTCCCTGCGCGACCGTGCCCGCCGGCGTCACCGGCGAAGTGGCGCCGGCGATGGTCATCGTATAGACCTCGATGGGCACGCCGTGAGCGGCCAGCGGAAGGTGGATGTCGAGGACGGTGCCGTCGACCTGGAGCGGCGACGCCGCGGTGACGACGGTGGAGACGCGGGGGCGGCGACGAGACCGCTCGAGGTCGCCGGACAGGACCTCGCAGAGGCGCAGCACCGCGGCGCTGTCACTGGGACAGTCGACGAACGTGACGTGCTTGGAGGTCTCCGTGAGCAGCGTGAAGTACTCGGTGAGCTCGCGTTCGTCGAGGGGCACGTCGGAGGCGCTGACCTGGGTCCACATGAGGTCGAGCTCCGGCATCTCGTCGAGCAGGGCGGTGGCCTCGCGCACGTCCAGCAGAGTGCTGGCTCGACGCAGGCCCGTGCGGTGGTCGAGCGTCTTGGCCACGCAGCCGCTCGGCGCGAAGTGGAACGGCTGGTCGGCGCCCAGCACGACATCGTCGGCCTCGGTGAGCCCAGCCATGACGAACGAGCGCGGGCACTGGGCGATCGTCCACTCGACGAGCTCTCGCGGCAGGCGCGCGATGCCGGTGGCGTAGTCGACCGAGGCGCCGCGCGCGGCCAGCAGAAGGAGCGCCCGGGAGCCGGTGAAGCGCATCCCCACGGTCGCGAGCAGCTCCAGGGCCTGGTCGGCGATCAGGCCCTTCTCCGCCTCGCTGAGCCACGTCGTGTTCGCCCTCATGGCAGCACACTTTCTGGCCTGGACCGCCCGTGCCATGTCGCAGCGAGGCGATCGAACCGCACTCTCGCCCGTCGCCGACCGCGACCGTCGCGAAAGGATCATGTCAGGTTACACGACCGGCTCCTTCGACATCCTGATCGAAGCCCACCTGCCCGACAACGAGAGCCTCCACGAGAGAATGTCGGCAAGGAGCCGCTCGGCGCTTGACATCCGCCGCCGGCGGATGTGTAGTGAGGCATTAATTGACCGGTCGATTAGTGGGACCGACGCCGCGGGGCGGGACTGGGAGGGACAACGTGGTGAACGAGGGCCGACTTCCGACCCGCATGGGCGACGGCACTTTCGCGTGGCTGACGCGCAGCGAGATCAGAGCCGATCTCGAAAGCGGCTCCGAAGCGGCGGCCAAGAGAGCCAAGCTGCCGCCGCTCACCGCCGACGAGATCGACCACCTGCTCGACATCTATGCCTCGCCGGCGCGCTTCACGGGGGTCGATCTGGGCGACGAGGTCGTGCTGTCCTGCGACGGCACCGGGATGAAGACCCACGCCACCCGCATCCAGGATCTGCAGACCTACGAACAGTGGATGGGCGCCGACCTGCTCGAGCTGTGCGTGGGCGACTACTCGCTCAAGGTCGTGCGCACGATCCTCGCCTACGAGGCGCAGTACATGCACGACGCTCAGCTCGCCACGGTGGCGCCCGTGCAGTATGGGGTTATGCCCAACCTGGGCCTCTACTCCAAGCCCGACGGTCCCTGCGACAACTGGAGCGAGCTGCTCCCCCAGGGCAAGATCGATGAGGCCCGCGCCTCGCAGGAAGAGGCCATCGAGATGGCCGTCCTCGATATGGTCCACCTCGCCGAGTCGCAGTTCGAGGCCGGCGCCGACGCCATCGACTGGGACACCACCGCAGCCTCCGGCGACCCGGAGTTCCTGGCCGCTCTGAGAGCCACCGAGATCATCCACGCCAGGTACCCTGATCTCGGCATCCAGCTGGGCATGGCCGGTGAGTTCGTCCTGGGGATGCACGGCAAGCTTACGTTCAAGGGTACGAGGCTCGCCGGCCTGTGGCCGCGCGAGCAGCTCCTGCTCGCCCAGCAGGCCGGCGCCACCATGTTCGGCCCGGTCGTCAACGTGAACACGGGCAAGAGCTGCGCCTGGAACGTGGCCCGCGCCATCTGCCTCGTGAAGCCGTGCACGGAGGTCGCCGAGATCCCCGTGCACATGAACGCCGGCATGGGTGTCGGCGCGGTGCCGATGTTCGTGCATCCGCCGGGCGACGCCGTCTGCCGGGCGGCCAAGGCGTTCGTCGACCTGCTACGCCTCGATGGCTTGTAGGTAGGCTCGGGCGACCCTCACGGGATGCACAACGCTCACGCGCAGGCAGCGGGCATGGGCGGTATGCGAGCAGCCGGAGACCTGGTGGCTCGAATGCAGATGACCCGCAGCATGCGCCTAAAGGAAGCCAAGGAGTACGTCGCCGGCAAGCTCGGCGTGACGCCGTTCGACCTGAGCGACCCCGTCGTGATGACGGATGCGCGCAACGAGTTCGGCTTCGGCCGCATCCACAGCTACGCCATCAGTCAGCCGGCACAGGCCAACATGATCGAGGCGAAGTTCAACATCGCCCGCGTACTCGATATTCCCGTGAACTGCGTGGAGCGCTTCAAGGAGCGCACTGCCATGACCGGAGGTGAGCTGTGATACGAAATCCGCGGGCCGGCTCGCGCAAGAGCGGCGGCTTTCGACTCGAGGTGTTCACCGACGACGAGCTGCGCGAGATCCACCTCGCGACGCTCGAAGTGCTCTCTCGAACCGGTGTCTTCGTCGAAGACGCGGAGGCCCTGCAGATCTTCGAGGACGGTGGCGCCGACGTCGACCGCGAGCGTCGCGTGGTGTGCCTGCCGGCGCACGTGGTCGAGGGCGCCATCCGCTCCGCGCCTGCCAAGGTCGTGCTCTGCGGCCGCACGCCCGATCACGACGTCGTGCTCGAAGACGGCCGCGTGGGCTTCACCAACTTCGGCGAGGGTATCCAGGTGGTCGACCCCTACACGGGCGAGCTGCACGAGTCGCGCAAGGCCGACGTGGCCGACTGCACGCGGTTGATCGACGCCCTGCCCGAGATCGACGTCGTCGAACGCCCGCTCGGCGCCCACGACGCGCCCGTCGACACGGCCGCGCTGCACAACGCCGAGGCGATCTTCTCGAACACGACCAAACACGCCACCATCGGTCCGCTCACGGGGTTCTGCGCGCGCAAGATGATCGACATGGCGGCCGCCATCGTCGGCGGTCACGACAAGCTGCGCAAGCGGCCGCTCCTCTCGTTTATCACCTGCCCGGTGAGCCCGCTCAAGCTGGTCGCCGACGCCTGCCACATCATCATCGAGGGCGCGCGCGCCGGTATCCCCGTGAACGTCCTGTCGATGGCGATGGCGGGGGCTTCCGCGCCGGTCAGCCTCGCCGGCACCCTCGTGACGCACAACGCCGAGGTCCTGGCGGGGATCACGCTCGCCCAGCTCACTGTCAGCGGCGCGCCGGTGATCTACGGCAGCTCCACGACCGCCATGGACCTGCGCTTCGCGAGCGCCTCGGTGGGCAGCCCCGAGTGCGGCATGATCGGGGCGGGCGTCGCCTGCCTCGCGCGCTTCTACCTGCTGCCGAGCTGGGTCGCCGGTGCGTAGGGCGACGCCAAAGTGGCGGACGCCCAATCCGGTCACGAAAAGACCATCACCAGCCTCTTGCCGGCGTTGGCAGGGGCCAACCTGATCTACGGGCTGGGGATGTTGGAGTCGGGCGTCACCATCGATTACGCACAGCTCGTCATGGACGCGGAGTTCGCGCGCATGGTCAAGTTCTGCCTGCCCGGCATCCCGGTGACCGACCAGACGCTTTCCGTGGACGTGATCGCCGAGGTGGGGCCGTTCAGCGACTTTCTCTCGCACGACGACACCTATCGGGGCATGCGCGAACAGTCGCGATCGCAGCTGATCGACCGGCGGGTCCGGGAGGACTGGGCCGCCGCCGGCTCGACCACCGTCTACGAGCGCGCCCTCGCCGAGGCGCGCCGCATCCTCGAGACGCACGAGCCGCAGCCGCTGCCCGACGCGGTGGCGGCGGAGCTCAAGGCCATCATCCGCGCGGCCGAAGAGGAGCTCGGGGCCGGGTGAGGGCCTGTGACGAGCAAAGTCCGAGCGCCCGGGGTAGACTGGGGTCGCCATGAGTACCCGTGCCGAGATGCGCGAGCGACTGCTCATCCAGGCCGCCGACGTCGCGGCCGTCAACGCGTTCCTGGCGAGCCCCGACAACCCCCTCGTCAACTCACTGTTCGAGGTCGTCGACAAGTACGGCGGCGTCGAGCAGATCAACCGCGCGGCCGACGAAGCCGGCCGCCTCGAGACCCGGCTCGAGCGCCTGCGCGAGGAACACTCGCCCTACCTGGCCGACGTCGAGTGGCTCGCGGCGCAGCGCGACGCCGGTGCCTTCGTCACGCTGCCCGAGTATCGGCGCACCGTGCTCGGCGCCGCCGCCGACACTACGGTCGCAGACGAAGAGAGCGCCGTCACCCTCGAGATCTCCGCGCTGCAGTTCTTCCCCTGGCTGATCGCCGAAGCCCGCCAGGCGATCGAGAAGCGCGAGCTCATGCCCGGCCGCTTCATCCGCGAGCGCAACATGGCCGAGCAGTCGAAGCCCGGCGGCGACCTGCTCGCGGTCTGCGCCGCCATGCAGGTCATCGGGGCGACCCACGTCGAGAGCCTCGACACGCGCGGCATCGACGGCGCCAACCTCATGGTCGGCCTCGAGACCATCACCGGCTACTTCGGCGGCATCGGCGAGCCCAACGAGCACGTCCTCAGATACGTCGACGAGTACCTCCACTACCTCACCGAGTACGGCGTCCGCGAGGTGCTCAACTTCAACATCGGCACGATCCTCGCGGCTTTCGTGCTGCGCAAGCTCGGGGTGCGCAACGAGTTCAAGATCTCGGTCTTCATGGGCGTCGACAACCCCTGGTCGGTCCTCTGGCTGCTGATCGGGGCGCGCCTGGTGGGCGGCTCCGGAGGCGCCACCAGCCTGAGCGGCATCAACTTCTCGAACTCAGCCGACTCCGACACCCTGCGCGCCGCTTCGGCGGCGCGCGAGGCCCTGGGCCTGCGCGAGACGGTGCGCTTCGAACACCACGTCACCGAAGCCTACAAGTCGATCGTGCGTCAGCCCTACGAGCGTCGCGCCGAGGTCGTCGAGATCGCCGCCGAGGTGCCCAACATCTCCGCCGAGCACGAAGGCGGCGACCCCGCGGTCGAGGCCGGCCGCAAGCATCGCAGCGACATCCTCGACTACTTCATCTCGCAGAACGTGATCGAAGCGGCCGGCGCCATGGAGGCCCTGGAGCGCAACTACTTGGATAAGCACGCCGCCTTGAACCACACCGCCGCCGACCTCATCCGGGCCGGCATCGGCGTCAAGGCGGCGAGCCTGCTGCACTAACGGCCGGCGCGCCCGGGTTCGGGGCGGGTTCGGGAGACGATGGGATTGGCCGAGATCGACGACAACGGCGAGGGCGAGCGCGACGGCGAGCGCGAGCAGACCGATCACGTCGCGCGCAACAGGACGGCGTGGAACCAGTGGGCGGTCGATTTCGTGGGGCCCGGCGAGCACAACTGGGCGACCGACGAGCCCAACTGGGGCATCTGGGGCATCCCCGAGTCCGAGGCGCACGTCCTGCCCGACGAGCTCGCCGACGCCGACGTGATCGAGCTCGGCTGCGGGACCGCCTACGTGTCGGCCTGGCTNNCTCCAGAAGCGGCACGGCCTGTCGTTTCCGCTGCACGAGGGCAGTGCCGAGCGGCTGCCGTTTCCCGACGAGAGCTTCGACCTCGCCATCTCCGAGTATGGCGCCTGCCTCTGGGCCGATCCGCGGCTGTGGGTGCCCGAAGCCGCCCGGGTGCTGCGCCCCGGCGGGCGGCTCATCTTTCTCACCAACGGCACGATCATGATGCTGTGCGCGCCCGACGGCGTCGACGATCTGCCCACCGACCGGCTGTTGCGCGACTACTTCGGCATGCACCGGTTCGAGTGGCCCGGCGAGCCCGGCGTCGAGTTCCATCTGGGCTACGGCGACTGGATCCGGCTGCTGCGCGCCAACGGGTTCGAGGTGGAGGATCTCCTCGAGCTGCGGCCGGCGGCCGGCGCGCAGCCGATCCCGCTCTTCGGGGACATCGTGAGCCTCGAGTGGGCGCGGCGCTGGCCCTGCGAGGAGCTCTGGAAGGCGCGCAAACGCGCCTGAAGAACCTAGCCGAGCCGGCTCAGCAGCTCGTCGGTGGTGACGATCTCGGCAAAGCCTGAGCCCAGCGCCGTGAGCGTGGCACGCAGCACGGCGTCGTGAGGGACCGCTTCGCCGCCGGGACTCTCGAGGTCTGGCCCTTCGTTCGCGTCGGCGACGAACAGCACCTCGTAGTCGCGGCCGTGGGCGTCGCGTGCCGTGGTCTCGCAGCAGAAGCTCGTCATCAAGCCCGTTACCGCGATCGCTCTCACTCCAGCCGTATGCAGGATGGCTTCGAGGTCGGTGCCCAGGAAGCCGCTATAGCGGCGCTTGACGACCACGTCGTCGCCGGGCAGGACGTGCAGCTCGGGGATGAGCTCGACGCGCTCGGTCCCCTCGACGAACGAGTCCTCCTCGGTGGCCGCGGAGAAGTCGCCCATGCGCCCGGCGTCGCTGCCGTCGGCGCGGTTCATGTGCTTGAGGAAGACCACCGGCAGACCGCGCTCGCGGAAGGCGTCGATCAATCGGTTGACGTTGGCCACGATGTCGACGGCGTGCTCCACGAAGGCGGGACCCTCGCGGTCGAAGTACTCGCGCTGCAGGTCGATCGCCAGCAGGGCGGTGTGTCCGTGGGTGAGGTCGTAGATCAAGGCCTCGTCAGGCCTCGGGCGTCGTAGCCGCCGTCTCGTCGGGGGCAAGCTCGGGGGCCGCGGGCTGCAGCACGCCACGCGCTTCGTGCTGGGTGACCTCGATGATGTGCCGGTAGATCTCGCTCAGCGCCTCTGTGGTGAGTGGCCCCCTGTTGGCGCGGGCGGCGTAGGTCACAAGCCAGTCCTCGCGCGCCGGCTCATAGACCTCGACGTGCTGTTCGTGCTTGTAGGTCCACAGCTGCGTCACGAGCTTGATGCGCTTGTTGATGAGCTCGAGCGTCTTCAGGTCGATGTCGGAGATCTGCTCGCGGAATTGCTTGATGACGGGGTCGTTGTCGACGGCCATGGGGGGCTCTCTCTCGGGCTAGTCGGTTTGTTCGTCGNNGCTCGTCGTCGTCTTCGTCCGCCTCGTCACCCGTATCTTCGTCGCCCGGCTCGGCGCGAAAGTCGTCGGGGGTCACCTGGTCGAGGAAGTCGCGGAACCGTTCGACGATCTCTTCGGTGTCGTCGACCTCGTGCTCGAACTCGATGGCGTTCTCTTCGATCAGGTCTTCGGAGGCGAAGATCGGGGCGTCGGTGCGCACCGCCAGCGCGAGGGCGTCGCTGGGCCGCGAGTCGACCTCGATGTCTTCGCCGTCGCGCGAGAGCGTGAGCAGCGCGTAGAAGGTGTTGTCGCGCAGCGCCGTGACGGTGATGCGCTTGACCTCGGCGTTGAACTGCTCGATCAGCGCGGTCATGAGGTCGTGGGTCATGGGCCGCGGCAGCTCGGTGCCTTGCAGCTTTATGAGGATGGCAGCCGCTTCAGGGTGACCGATCCAGATCGGCAGGAACTTGTTGCCGTCGACTGTCTTGAGCAGCACGATGGGCTGCTTGCCGATGACATCGAAGCTCACGCCGTAGATGACCATTTCGTGGACGTCGTCCATGGAGTAAGTATACGCCGCCCGCGGGCGTTTCGGACCACTGTCGCCGCTGCACTTCCCCGGCCCGCGCGGCGGGCTGCCGTGGGGGGCGATCGGGGCCACCGCGGAGGGGCGATCGGGGCCGGCGGCGAGGCCGGCGGCGAGGCCGGCCCGGGCGGCGGAGGGCTGCCTTCGGCAGCCCTCCGCCGCGGCTTGACAGCGCCCGGCGGACCCCCCTAGACTCGCTGGTCCGTGGGCGCATAGCTCAGTTGGTTAGAGCGCGTCTCTGATAAGGACGAGGTCCCTGGTTCGAATCCAGGTGCGCCCACCAGACAGTAGGATTGTGGTAGGAGAATCCGGCCGCAGTCTTGAGCTCGCCACCCCCAGTCGGGTAGGCGGGCTTTCTTGGTGGTTCTTTCTGGAGTGAGCCGTCAAGGCCCGTTTGTAGTTGCGTGCGTCAAGCAATTGGTGCTAAAGTACCTGCATAATGAGCACCACAAAACCAAACGCAAAAGACGTCGAACAGCTGGTAGTGGCGTTGTTCACGGCGAACGCCAGCCTGGATCGGGCCAAGCGTCGCAGCAAAGGGGCCGGCGCCTTGACGGCCCTTCAGGCTCTTGAGGGCCGTGACGGTGTTCGCCCTTCCGCAATCGCCGCCACGTTGCAGGTCCACCCGTCTTTTGCGACACGTCAAGTACAAGAATTAGAAGAGTCCGGATATGTGGTGGTGGTGGCTGACGATGGCGACCGGCGGTCTTGCCTGGTCTCGCTTACCGAACTGGGCCGAGATGAGCTTACGCGGCTCCGAAGGATCGGACTCGATCGCTTCGCCAGTTTCGTAGCCGATTGGGATGCAACCGAGGTACGGGAGCTTACCCGCTTGCTGGAGAAGCTGGAGATCTCCAAAGCGGCCGTCGCTGCGTCTGAGCAACGACCTGTTGGACAGCGCTCCTGGAGGCGAAAACCATGACCGCTCAACAGGGCATGGTCACAGCCGATATCGGCAAGCAGTGGATGCTGGCCTTCTCCGCGTTAGCTCTTGGTAACACCTTTCCGCTTCTGCCCTTTCGACTCGTCGATCCCGGAGCCACCGCCCACGCCCAACTCTTCAGCGCGGGCGGCATGACCGACGCGATCGTCAGCAGCATCGGCTTCATCGTCTTGATCATTACCCCCTTTCCCCTGTGGCGGAGGCTTGCGGCGGTCCCCGAGTGGCGGCGACTCAAGCCGGTGATGATGGCGGCACGCATCGTCGGCCCCATCTGCTGGATCCTTCTCGGAATCTCCTCGAGCCTGGGGTACGCAGAGGGGCTCATGGAGCGGATCCTGGTCACCGTCTGCGTGCTCTGGATGGGCGCGCTGGCCGTCACCCTGCTCTCTGTTTCCCGCCACCGGAGAGGCATTCAGGGGGACAGGGCTCACTCCAGGGACGTCGTCAGCGCCAAGCGCGGCTGTGCTGATGGTGAGACGTGAGAGAAACCTCTGAACATACGGGTGCTGCGCACTCGCTTCGACTCCTGATGCGTCTTCCCGTCCCTTGGGTCTTTGTTCTGGCTTTTCTTGTCGGCGTTGGCCTGCAGTTCCTCGTCTCGATTCACATCGGGTCATCGGGAGCGGTGCTTCTCATGAAGATTGCTGGCGGCGTGTTGTTCGTGGTGGGTGCCTCGGTTGCGGCGTGGGGCCTGTTCATCTTCCATAGGGCAGGGACGACAACCGTCCCGGGCGAGCCCTCCTTGAGATTGGTGACGGAGGGGCCGTATCGATTCAGCCGTAATCCAATGTACGTCGGGCTTGTCCTCGCGTATCTGGGAGAGGTAGGGCTTCTCACTCAGATCTGGCCTCTCTTTCTCCTACCTTTCACGGTGGCCTACGTCAATTGGGTTGTCATTCCGGTCGAGGAAGCAACGCTAAAGGGCTTTCAAGATCGATACGAGCAGTACTGTGCCAGAGTGCGCCGTTGGGTATAGGCAGTTCTTCCAGTGGCCGGGGACTTGGCGCCACGGGAACGCAATTGGTGCGCGGATGCCCGCGTGTCTCAAGGGAGGCAGGAATGTCGAGTCAGGGAAACTACAGCGAGGTCGTCCAGGTGTGGTTGCTGGAGCCGGGCCGCGGACGTCCGTCCTTCAGCTTCCGGGGACCGCTGGAATTCCTTCCTCCCGCGCCCCCTCTTCCTCAAGTCGGGGACCTCCTGCTTCTGCCAAGGAATGTCACGGGCGACACTGAGGAGCAGTCGTTTGCCTGGGCCGGTACACTCACACCGTTCAGGGTCGTCGAACGCGAGCATGTCTACTTCCGGGAGAGCGACGAGAAGCTCGATCCCCGCCACGTCAAGCCTGCTCGCTACATGAGGTCCATGATCCTGGTCCGCCGCGTCACGGAAGAGGAGTACGCCGCAGACCCGCAGTAGGCGGCTGGCTGAGCCAGGCCACCACGGCGTTACTAGGGCTTCAACACCTCGTCGATCCAGCCGAAGCCGGCGATGGCGGCCGGAAACCCGCAGGTCGTGACGCCCAGCAGGGCGGCATGGCGGATCTCGTCGGCGGTCGCGCCCGCCGCGAGCGCCTTGCGCGCGTTGGAGCGTACGGCCCCCTCGGCCGAGGCGCCGATCGCCAGGCCGAGCTTGATCAGCCGGGCGGTGCGCTCGTCGAGCGGACCCGCGCCGTCGACCGCCTCTCCGAGCCCGTCCAGGGCAGCCGCCACGGCCGGGTAGCTATCACGAAACCGCAGGTAGACGTTGGGCAGGTGCTCGTCGCTCATGCCGATCCCTCCTTGCCGCTCACGCTCGGTGGCGGCCCAGGCTTGTCGTTACGCTCGCATCATCGCACGCCGGGACGCGACTGCACGCCGTTCTCGTTTCGGAGGCCGGAGCGACCCCTGTCTTGACTTTGGTCAAGTCGGCCGGCAGCGGGGCGCCCAGCCTCGCCGGCGCGCTTGTCGCGCGTTTCCGCGGTAGCTAGCATGAAAGCGTAACCTGGTGTCCTCCTCCAAGCCTCTTATGCCCTACGGCGATACGGCGCTACGGGCAAGGGGCCGCACCACGGACAGACCGTGGGACGCCGCTCACAGGGAGCGGCGTCGTGGGCCGGCGCGGAAACACGCCGACCTCCCCGTGCTTGGAAAGGTGTGCAGGACCCGCAGGGCGCGTGCCTGGTCGCGAAACGGCCGGCGCTCGTTCCTGTCGAGCACGCACGGGAGGCGAAAGATGTCAGACGACGTCGAGGCAGCCAACGCCGGGGGACAGGGGGACGAACGGCCACCGGGCTGGCGCCTGACTCGCCGGACCTTTCTTGCGGGCTGCGCGGCGGTCGCCGGTACCGCGGCGGTCGCCGGCAAATTCGTCGACGAAACGTTCCTGGGCGGTCTGCAGCCCGCTGCGGCTGCCGCGCCGACCGTGCCCGAGCAACTCGTGCGCACCGGTCATTCCAACAACTGCGACGGCGCCTGCGGCCATCTCGTGCACCTCGCCGACGGCAAGGTGAAGCTGGTCGAGGGGGCGCCGTACGACAAGACGACCATCGACGGACGGCTGATCCCCCAGTCGTATCCGCCGCGCATCTGCCTGCGCGGCGTGGCGCAGCTCGAGAACCTCTACAGCGGCGACCGCATCAAGTATCCGTACAAACGGGTCGGTGAGCGCGGCTCGGGGAAGTGGCAGCGCATCGGCTGGGACGAGGCGAGCACGATGATCGCCGACAACCTGCAAAAGGTTCAGGCCAAGTCCGGCAAGGACTCGGTCTGGATCGCGCCCTACACGGGCTCGCTCTCCGTCCTCGAGGGAGTCGTCGGCGTCGGTTTTCGCTTTGCCAGCGCGATCGGCGCCGTGGCGGGCGACTTCGAGGGCGACAACGAAGGCGACAGCGCAACGCCGGCGGGCTGGAACTACGTCCTCGTAGATCCGACCAATCCCAGCAACGGCGGCGGTTTTTTCGACGGTCACGAATCGACCGACTTCCTCAGCTCCAAGGTGATCGTGCTCTGGGCCAACAACGTCGCTGAGACCTCTATCCCTGACTGGCGCGTCATGAAGGACGCCCAGGCGCAGGGCGCCACGGTCGTGAGCATCGACCCCCGCTTCACGGCCACCTCGGCCGGTTCCGACGCCTGGCTGCCCGTGCGGCCGGGCACCGACACGGCCCTGATCGACGGCATCATCAACTACGTCATCCAGAACAAGCTGTTCGACGCCCCCTATCTGCGCAAGTACACGGTGGCGCCCTACCTCGTCAATCCCAAGACCCACAAGTGGCTGCGCACCGGCGACGTCGGGCTCGCCGGCGACGACTACGTCGTCGCCACCGGCTCGGGCAAGGTCGTCGCGGCCAAGGGCGCGGGCACGCCGCAGCTGCTCGGCAGCTTCAAGGCGGGTTCGTTCACGGCTCCGACCGCGATGCAGGTGCTGGCCGACGCCGTGGCCAAGTACACGCCCGACTACGCCGCGTCGCTCACCGACATCCCGGCCGCCGATATCCTCGCCCTCGCCAAGCTCTGGGGCACGACGCATCCGGTCGGCATCCGCGCCGGGTTTGCCCTGTCGCACTGGTACTACGGCGATCTCACCATGCAGGCGATGCTCACGCTGCAGGCGCTGACCGGCAACATCGGCGTGCACGGCGGCGGCGTGACGACGTTCGCCGGAGGCCTGACGACCCTGGCCTTCGACCTGCCCGCCTGGTGGGCGCCCACGGGCACCACTCTCTTTACCGTCATGGAGCCGATGCAGGCGTGCGACGCCATGCTCAGCGACAAACCGCACCCGCTGCGCGCCGCCTGGTTCATGGTCGACAACTACGCTCAGCAGATGTCCGACCGCAACAAGGTCGTCAAGGCGCTCAAGTCGCTGGACTTCCTGGTGGTGTCCGACTACGTCATGTCGGCCACCGCCGACCTGGCCGACGTGGTGCTGCCGGCCTGCACCTACCTGGAAAAGACCGACCTGCTGTCGTCCAACAGTTTCTATCTGCAGTACATGCCGACAGCGGTGCAGCCCCTATGGGAGTCCAAATCTGACCTCGACGCGGTGACCATGGTCGCCAAGAAGATGGGCGTCGGCCAGTACTTCGACAAGACGCCCGACGAGTACCTGACCGAGTTGCTCCACATCGGCGATCCGGCCGGCGCCGACTCCACGGTGACGGGGCTCACCTGGGAGCAGCTCAAAGGCGGCGCGCCGCACATGAACATGCCGACCGTGCCGTATGTCCCCTTCTTCAACAAGGAGTTCCCGACCAAGTCCGGCAAGATCGAGTTCTACGTCGAGATGCTCGTGCCCTACGGGCAGGAGGTCTGCGACTACAAGGAGCCGATCGAGGCTTCGGCGAGCAACCCGCTGGCCAAGAAGTACCCGCTCACGTTCCTGTCGACCCACACCAAGTTCCGCACGCACTCGCAGTACTGCGACCTGCCGTGGCTGAACGAGGTGACGGCCAACGGCCAGGGCTTCCTCGAGATCAATCCCAAAGACGCTCAGGCGCGCGGCCTCGCCGAGGGCCAGGTCGTGCGCGTGTTCAACGATCGCGGCGAGATGAAGGTCTACGCCAAACTCACGGAGTCGATCAAGCCGGGCGTGGTCAACTGCTACCAGGGTGGCTGGGACACGCTGGCCGTCAAGCAGTACGTCGAGGGTCACCCCAACAACCTGACCCACCAGCTCGCCAACCCGGCCCAGTCACTGATCCCCAACTTCCCGTCCAATGCCGCCTACTACGACTGCCTCGTGCAGGTGGAAGGGGCGTGACGGCGATGACAGCACACAGAAGGCAAGAGCCTAGCGAAGGGGGCGAGCAATGAGTCCGTCGTTTGTCGGCGTCGACGTCCCCGATCCGAAGCTGCAGAAGGCCACGCGTCTGGGGATGGTCGTCGATCAGAACAGGTGCATCGGCTGCTGGAGCTGCGCAGTCGGCTGCAAGGAGCAGCAGAACGTGGGCATCGGGCTGTACTGGCTGCGCGTGCTGACTGTGGGCGGCCCGTTCATGGACACGCCGGCCGGCACGTTTCCCGACGTCACCATGTCGTACCAGTCGACCAACTGCTTCCACTGCGACAACCCGCCCTGCGTCAAGGCCTGCCCGACGCAGGCGACCTACAAGATGCCCAACGGCATCGTCAACGTGAACTACGAGCGCTGCATCGGCTGCCGCTACTGCATGGTGGCCTGTCCCTACGACAACCGTGTCTTCAACTGGCGCAAGCCGGTGCAGGAGCCGCCGGCCAGCGTCACGGTCGTCGGTGAGACCCCGGCGCGGCCCAAGGGCGTCGTCGAGAAATGCACCTTCTGCGTGCAGCGCGTGACCGACGGCCTGCTGCCGCGCTGCGTCGTCGTGTGCCCGACCGGCGCGCGCACCTTCGGCGACCTCGACGACCCCACGAGCGAGGTGTCGGTGCTGCTTCGCGACCGGCCTTCGTATGTCGTGTTTCCGGAACGCGGCACCAGACCCAGCCTGCACTACCTCATCCGCACAGGCCCGAACGCGGTGGGAGGTGCGCTGTGAGCGCCGTCTCGACAGAAAGCGTCGCGGCCGCCCCGGCCCGGGGCTCGCGTGGTCTAACGTTCTGGATCGTCGCTCTGGTCGCCCTCATCCTGCTGGGCTTCGGCGTCTGGATCTACCAGGTCGCCAGGGGGCTGCAGGTCACCAACATGCGCGACAACGTCATCTGGGGCCTGTACATCATCAGCTTCATGTTCTTCGTCGGCCTGTCGGCCGGCGGCCTGATCGTCGCTTCCGCCGGACGCCTGTTCGGAGTCGAGCGCTTCGCGCCGATCGTCCGCCTGGCGATCGTCGAGGCGACCATAACGATCGCCACCGCCGCGCTGCTGATCATTCCCGACCTCGGCCACGTGCAGCACTTCTACAACCTCTTCATCCACGCTCACTGGCTCTCGCCGATGATCTGGGACCTGACGGTCATCCTGATCTACCTCGTGCTCTCGCTGCTCTACCTCTGGCTCTACATGAGGCGCGACCTCGCCGCGCAGGGAAGCTGGCTGGCGCTGGGGACCAAGGATACCGGCGAAGCGGGCCGCGATCGCGATCACCACCTCACCTACATCCTGGCCTGGATCGCCCTGCCGGCGGCGGTGCTCGTGCACTCCATCACCGCCTGGATCTTCGGCCTGCAGATCTCGCGCGGGTTCTGGTATTCGTCCATCATGCCGCCCCTGTTCGTGAGCTCCGCCCTGGTCTCGGGCCTCGCCCTCGTGACGATCATCGCGTTTGTCGTGCGGCGCAGCGGCCGCATCTCGTTCGGCGACGAGCTGGGCAGCTTCCTGGGCGGTCTGCTGGCCGTCTTCCTGGCGGTCGAGGCCTTTCTCGTGCTCTGCGAGGTGCTCGCCGGCTACTACCCCGGCATCCCGACCGACGCGGTGCACCAGCTCTTTACCGGCCGTTACGCGCCGGGCTTCGCCGTCGAGATCGTCGTGGGGCTCGTGATCCCGTTCGTCCTGCTGGCCGTCGCCGCCTGGCGACGCCGGCCGCAGATCGTCGTGCTGGCCTCGGTGCTGGCTCTGATCGGCATCTTCGTGCACCGCGCCAATCTCATCGTGATCGGTCTCGGCAAGGACCCGATCGCCCTGGCGCCGGGCACGCCGCTCGGTATTCCGCAGGCGAACGGCTCGTCGTTTGCCACGAGCAGCGTGTACTTCCCGTCGATCTGGGAGTTCCTGATCGTGGCCGGCATCATTGCGCTTTCTGCGCTGGTGTTCACGCTGGCGATCCGCTACCTGCCGCTCAAGGAGAAGTCCTAGAGGTGGCGGGTCCGCGCCACGCCGCCGACGAGCAGGTCGATCGCGACGAGCGCGACGATCGCGACGATCGCGACGGCCGGGTCGCTGCGGTCGAGGGCGCGACCGGCGTGCCGCAAGGCACGCCGGTCGCGCGCCTGGCCGACGTCTGCGCTCGTCGCGCGGCGGTCTACCAGGCTCTGGTCCTGGGCTTCGGTGAGCCGTCGGAGCTCTACCTCGCGGCGCTGGTCGGCGGCGAGCTCGTCGAGGGTCTGCGCGAAGCCGTCGCCTGGCTGGGGCCCGATGCGGTCTCCTACGAGCCGGCACTGACCGCACTGGGGCACGCGGGTGGGCAGGCGGCGAAGCTGGGCGCCGCTGCCCTGCGCGCTCTGGCGGTCGAGCACGCGCGACTGTTCNNGGGGCGGCGGCGGCGTACGCCGCCGCCGCCTATCAAGCCCAGGGCGTCACCACCGTCCCGCAACCTCGCGAGCTGCCCGACTACGTGGCGACCGAGCTCGAGTTCCTCTTCCACCTCTGCCGGCGCGAAGAAGACGCCTGGGTCCATGACGATGGCGACGCGGCGCTCGGCCTGCGCCGCGCTCTCGACCGGTTCCTGGGAGAGCACGCCAGCCGGTGGTTACCGGAGTTCGCGGCGGCGGTGAGCGCCGCCACTGCGGTCGAGCTCTATCGGGCGCTGGCCGACCTGCTTGTCGCCCACCTGTCCGCGGAGTTCGGGGTTCGACGCGCCGGCGACGGGGCGCCGAGCACCTAGGCCGGCTGCCGCCATGGATCGCCTCAAGCTCCTTGACGCCGGACTGAAGGCCTTCGACGCGAGCCTGCCCGAAGTGGTGTCGCCGCTCTGCCTGGCGACGCGCTACCGGGGCAGCTCGTGCCGGCTTTGCCTCGACGTCTGCCCCACGGCGGCGATCACGCCGG
>PKYM01000053.1 GCA_003132645.1 Actinomycetota bacterium
TGCCCGGCGGCACAGGCACCCAGTCGTCGGGAGGTCGCGGCGCGTCGTCCGGCGGTCGGGTCGGGTCGTCGCTCATCGGCTACCGGATCGTCGGTCCACGGCGAGCCTTGTCCTCAGAGATCAGTACTTGCCGAGCGCCCGCCTGATCCAGCGGTGCGGCGAATGGGCGCTGAATCCTGGCGTGACGTACATCACGGCGCAGGTGCCGGCGCAGACCTCGAGGCCGCGCCGGCTCGCCAGCTCGAGGGCTTCGGGCGTGTCGGTGCGCTGGTGGATCCAGACCGCCTTGATGCCGGCGTCGGCGACTCTTGCCACCCACGCCGCGGTCTCCTCTTTGGGCAGCTCGAGCACGACCGCCTCGACCGGCGTCGGGAGGGCGTTGAGATCGGCGAAGGTCCTGTCGCCATCGATCTCGTCGATGGAGGGGTCGACGGCGTACACCGTCTTGCCCGACCGCTTCAGGGCGTTGTAAGTGAGCTTGGGAAAGGGGCGCTTTCCGGTGTGGCCGACGAGCGCGAAGCTGTCGCGCTCCCAGAATGTCTGTCGTTGCGATGTCACAGGTTCCTCCTTGCTTTGCCGCCGCTCGTCAACGGGGCTCTTCAACACCGCCCCCGCCAACGCCGTAGCACTGGTCGGGGGCGAGCACGTCGAGATGCCGACCCGCCGCTCGCAGGCGACCGCGCAGCTCGTAACAGAGGTGGCACTCGTCGGCGTAGAGCGCCCGCAGGGGCGCGAGGCCGCTGCGCCTGGCAAGCTCCCAGGGCCCGCCGGCGAGGATCTCGCGCACGACCGGCAGCGTGAGCGGGTCGTAGGCGGAGCTGAGCCCGGCGAGCGGCTGCTCGAAAACGTTGCCGGCGCTGATCCCCTGACAGAGCTGGAGGCTGCCGTCGCAGCCGACGTGGGCGCGACCGGGGTCGGAGAAGTCCTCGTAGGGACAGGACGTGAGAGTCTCGGGGGGGCGGCGCAGGAGCTCGCCGCAGGCGAGCTCCTGCGCCGCCCTTCCTTTGAACATGATCGCGCCGGGCTCGCCGCAGGCCACGCCGAGGTCGGCCACCGCGGCCGGCGCGCCGACCTCGAGAACGGCCATCGGCAGCTCGAGCTGCCGGGCGGCGATCACGGCGTTGCGCAGGCGGATCTCGCTGGCGAGCGACTCGGTGAAGCAGGCATACGACGACAGCGCGAAGTCGGCTACGCCGAGCTCGGCGAACGGCGCGAGCCAGACCAGGGCGTCGTCGACCGACTCCGCCCAGAAGCAGTTGCTCACCACGCCGACGTCGAGTCCCGCCGCGCGGGCGTGGCGAGCCGCGGCCAGCACGACCGGGTAAGCCAGCATCGGCTCCCCGCCCTCGAAGTAGACCATCGCGCAGCCGGCCGCCGCGGCCTGGTCGACGACCGCCCGTAGTTGGGCGAGCGTCATGGTCCCCTCCTGCTCGGGGCTACCCCAGACGAAGCAGTGCTCGCAGGCGTAGGTGCAGCGGTACGTCACCAGCAGGTGAATGGCCTCGAGGTGCATGTCGTCACTGTACGCCGTGCCGCGGCGCCCGGCGAGTGGTGAGAACCCGCGCCCAGCGAGCGGTGAGAACACGTGCCGGGCGAGCGGGGGGGCGCCCAGCGTGATGAGAGGCGGCGCACGCCCAGCGCCGTCTCGCTGTAGAATCGCACGAGAGCGGGCCACGTGCGCTGCCGAAACAGACCCGAAAGGCGGGCGGTCCCATGCCGATAGGACGACCCAACGTCGAAAGGATGGACGTCCACAACCAGGTCGAAGGCCTGCTGCGGGCGAGCAAGTACAAAAAGGACCCTGAGCTCGCCGAGCAGGCGCGCCTGGCGCTGGAGCGCCGCATGCCGGTCCTGCTCGACACCTTCCAGTCCAAGAACACGCGCCACATGGTGCTGGCGCGCGATGCCTTCAGGCAGGTCGGCCAGCCGGCGGTGCCGTTCCTCACCGACGTGGTCGATCACGGCGACACCGGTAAGCGCCAGGATGCGATCCACATCCTGGGCGAGGTCGGCTTGCCGACCGGGCTGCCGGCGCTCACCGACGGGCTCAGGGACCGCGATTCCGGAGTGCGCCTGCTGGCGGTGCGCTCGCTGGCGAAGATCGCCGGACCGCAGGCCATCGAGCTGCTGCAGTCGGCCTTGCGCGACAGGGACGAGGACGTGCGCGTGCAGGCCATCAAGGTGCTCAACAAGCGGGGGGTGGGGACGCCGTGAGCAAGGACTATCGCTCGTTCAGCATGTGGCTCGACGGCCTGCCCGGCGAGCTCTCGCCGCGGCCGGCACTAAGCGGCTCGGTCGAGGTCGACGTGGCCATCGTCGGAGGCGGCTACACGGGCCTCTGGACGGCCTACTATCTGAAGAAGGCCGACCCCTCGCTGCGCATCGCCATCCTCGAAAAGGAGATCGTCGGGTTCGGCGCTTCGGGGCGCAACGGCGGCTGGTGCTCGAGCTTCTTCGCCGCCTCACCGGGCACGATCGCCGCCGAGTTCGGTCGCGACGCGGCCATCGCCATGCAGCGCGCCATGTTCGCGACCGTCGACGAGGTCGGCCGCGTGGTCGCCGACGAAGGCATCGACGCGCGCTTTCACAAGGGCGGGGTGCTCACTCTGGCGACCTCCGGCGCCCAGCTCGGGCGCCTGCAGGACGAGGTCGACAGCGAGCGCGAGTGGGGCTTTGGCGCCGAGGACTACGCCTGCCTCGGCGCCGCCGAGACCGCGCAGCGCATCAGGGTCGAGGGCTGCCTGGGAGCGATGTACTCGCCGCACTGCGCGTCGGTCGACCCGGCCCGTCTGGCGCGCGGCCTGGCCGAGACGGCCGAGAAGCTCGGCGTGACCATCTACGAGGGCACCCCGGCGCTGGCGCTGGTGGCCCACGAGGTGCCCACGCCGGGGGGCACGGTCACGGCCCGCGTCGTCGTGAACGCGCTCGAGGGCTACGTCGTCACCCTGCCGGGCCACGCGCGCGACCGGGTGCCGCTCTACTCGGTGATGATCGCCACCGAGCCGCTGCCGCAGTCGTTCTGGGACGAGGTCGGCTGGGCCGGCCGCGAGGTCTTCGGCGACGAGCGCTACCTGCTGATCTACTGCATGCGCACCGCCGACGACCGCATCGCGCTGGGCGGTCGCGGCGCCCCGTATCACTTCGGCTCGAAGGTGAGTGACGACTACGATCGCGCCCCCGAGGTGTTCGGCGAGCTGCACAACGTGCTCAAGACGCTGTTTCCGGCGCTCGGCGGCGCCCGCATCACCCATACCTGGGGCGGCTGCCTGGGCGTGCCGCGCGACTGGTTCACCTCGGTCGGCTACGACGAGCAGGCGGGCATGGCCTGGGCGGGCGGCTACGTCGGCGACGGCGTGGCGACCACCAACCTGGCTGGGCGCACGCTGGCTGAGCTCATCGCGGGCGCCGATCACGGGCTGGCTGACCTGCCCTGGGTCGGTCACGTGTCGCGGCGCTGGGAGCCCGAGCCGCTGCGCTGGCTGGGCGTGAACCTGACACTGCAGATGATGGCCAGCGCCGACCGCTTCGAGGCGCGTACCGGCAGGCCGTCAAAACGCGCCGACCTCACGGCTCGTCTGATCGGGCGCTAGCAGGTGAAGGGTACGCCCGGGTGTAGCGAACGCCGGGCTTGACGAACGCCTGCACCGAACGCGAGGGGGATAAGCGAAAGCCGAGCAACTCGGCGTCCGGCGCCGGGGTAGGGACAGCGCCGGACGCCGAGCTGCTCGGCTCTTTGTTCTGGTCGCGTTCCCAGATCCCTGGACACTACTTCTACCCAGCTCGGCGGGGTTCGGGCGCCGTTTCACGCACCGTTTTGGCGTCGTTTCCCGGTCAGATCCCCGGGTCGGCGCCGTCGCGACGCGAAGTTCCTGGCAGTTGGGGGGCAAGTTCCGCGCGATGCGGGAACAAGGGGGAGATGACAACAGACGACTTGAACGGTGACCGGCCGCACACGGCGACCGGCGAGATACTCATTGGCACCTCTGGGTGGTCGTACCGCCACTGGCGCGGGACCTTCTACCCGGAGCGACTCGTCGGCAACGGTACGCTGGCCTATTATGTCGCGCGCTTCGCCACGGTCGAGATCAACCGCACGTTCTACTCGCTGCCCCAGGCGACCACGATCGAACGCTGGCGCGAGACGGCACGCCCGGGCTTCACGTTCGCGGCGAAGGCGCCGCGCGTGATCACCCACATGAAGCGCCTGCGCCGCAGCGACGCGGCCCTGGCCGACTTTCTGACCGACGTGCGCGGACTGGGGCCGGCCCTCGGTCCGATCCTGTTCCAGCTTCCCGGCGGCTTTCCCCGCGACACCGGGTTGCTGCGCAACTTCCTGGACATGCTGCCGCGCGACCTGACCTACGCCTTCGAGTTCCGCGATGAGAGCTGGTTTCGCGATCGCATCTACGACATGCTGGCCGATCGCGAGGCCGCCTTTTGCATCTACCACCTGGGTGACCGCGAGACGCCACACGTGGTCACGGCGCCGTTCGTCTACCTGCGCCTGCATGGTCTCGGCACGTCGCATGCCGGAGCGTATGGGCGCGAAGAGCTGCAGCGTTGGGCCGACGCCTGCCAGCAGTGGGCGGCCGACGAATTCGACGTGCGCGTCTACTTCAACAACGACATCGGCGGGTCGGCGCTGCGCGATGCCGTGACGCTGCGTAACCTGGTCGGCGAGCGTGTCGCCTGGGGCCTGCCGCGCGACCGTAAGTCAGGCGCCGACTCGTCGAACGGGCGGCTCTTCGGGTAAGGCGCGGCTCTTCGGGTAGTGCGGCCGCAGGGTGGCCGCGCCGCCTGTCGGCGATGACGCCCGCGGCCAGGCCGGTCTGCCTCAGATCAGGTTCACGCAGGTGATGAACGAGGCGAAGACCGAGAGCCAGTCCGCCGCCGGGATCTCGATCGTCAAGCCGTCGAGTCGCGTGACACCGGGGCAGCCCGCCGCCTGGTCGCAGCGGTCGGGGCGGCCGAAACTCAGGCGCAGCGAGCGGCCGTTCCAGTCGAGCACCTCCGGCAGCGGCCCCGTCAGCGCCCGGTGCGCCCCGGCGCGCAGTGCGGTCCGCGCCGCGTCGAGCGCGAGAAACCGGGCGGCCGACCACGACAGACCGTCCTTGACCGTTACCGTCTCGATGCCGGGCACCAGGGCCTGCGCCTCATCGGCCAGCTTGTCGTCGCCCGAGGCGAACACGAGTGGCACGCCGAAGGCCCCCGCGACTGCCGCGTTCAGGCCGAGTTCACCAACGGCGACCTCGCCGTCGGGCCCGCCACACAGCACCGCGCCTGTGATCGCGAACAGGTAGGTGTGGGCGAGGGTCGCCTGAGCCGTGCCGGCGCGCGCGTGGTAGCCGACCATGAAGGCGACATCGGCGCCGGTCTCCACACCGGACATCATGCTGAGCGCCGTGCCGCCGCCGCTGACCAGCGAGACCCCCGCCGGCAGCCCCGTGACCTCGAGGTTATCGCCGTGGTCGTGGGCGTCGCAGATGACGATCTCGTCGGCGCCGGCCTCGAGGCAGCCCGCCACGACGGCGTCGAGGTCGCCGCGCATCAGGCGGCGGGCGCCCTGCCATTCGTCGGTGCCATGCTCGATCTGGGCGAGCTGGCAGACACCGCTCACGCCTTCGAGGTCGATGCTGATGAAGACCTTCACGAGCGTTCCTCCGTTTCTACGGCCTTTGGCCGGCGCCGCCGGAGCACAACCGCGACCACGATCAGCACGACCGCGATCGCCGCCGTGACCAGGAAGGTGATCAACGGTCCGTTCGACTTCGCGGTCGCCGCGCCGCCGGTCTGCACAGGATGTACGTAGAGGTAGCTGTCGATGTTATCGGTCGAGTAGATCGCCGAGCCCACGCCGCTGGGCGACTGCACCCAGCCCGTCCAGCGGCTGGTGTCGACCGCCTCGAGTCCCTTGGGGTAGGCGAGGATGACGTAGGGGCTCTGCTGGTAGAGGAGCTGCTGCATCTGATAGAGGATGGCCTGTCGCCTGGCCGGATCGATGGCGGCCGCCTGCTGATTGTAGAGGAGGTCGTAGGTGGCATTCGACCAGGCGCAGTCGCTCCAGCCGTTGATCTGGTTCGTGAGGAAGATCGAGAAGATGAACATGGGGTCGACGTCGCCGGTCCAGTTGTAGACGTAGAGGTCCATGTTGGGCACGAACTTGCCGCCCGCCGTGTTGTAGAGGTAGTCGTTCATGGCGCCTTCGTCCATGTAGGTGAATCTCACATGGATGCCGATCGCCCCGAGGTAGCCGGCCAGCAGCTTGCCGATGTTGTCGCCCTGGGGCGGCGCGCCGCAGGCGAACAGGCGCAGGGTGATGGGCTTGCCCTGCTTGTCTAAGAGCTTGCCGGTCACCGTTCGGTAGCCTGCGGCGGCCAGGAGCTGGGTCGCCTTGGCGGGGTCGTAGCCGATGGTCTGGTCGGCCGGCGGCTGCCAATGCCAGTCGGGGTCGTGGTAGTAGCCCGGCACGACAAGGGTCGAGCCGGGTACCGCATAGCCGTCGTAGGCGATCTTCACGATCTGCTGGCGATCGATGGCCCAGGCCAGTGCCTGGCGGAAACGCCAGTCCCTCACGACCGGGTTGCCCAGCGACGCGCCCGTGTAGCAGTTGAAGCCCAGCTCGTCGATGCCCTTGACTGGGTAGACGATGGTCTTGAAGTCGTGGTCGCGGCTGAGCGGGGCGACCTGCGCTTCGGGGATGCCCCAACAGGCGTCGATCGTGCCGCTGCGCAGCTCCTGGACCATCGTGTCGGGGTTCTGGTAGGGGGTGAAGATGACCTCGTCTATGCGCGGGGCGCCGCGCCAGTACTCCTTGTTGGCCAGCATGCGGATGTCCTGGCCCTTTTTGAACTCGACCGTCTGGAACGGGCCCGTGCCGACGATGTCCGGGGGGTTCTGGAACGAGTTCTGGGCCGCTTTAGGGCTCACCTTGGACCAGATGTGCTCGGGCACGATCGGCACCCACATGCCCAGCATGTTGGCTTTGGAGGTCGAGCAGACGAAGCGCACCGTCAGGGGGTCGATCGCGACCACCTGCTTGATGCCCACCGTGTAGCTCGTGTACGAGGCCATGTTGTTGCGGATGATGTACTCGTAGGTGAACGCCACGTCGCTCGCGGTGAACGGCACGCCGTCCTGCCACTTCACCCCGGGACGCAGCTTGAAGGTCCAGATCTTGCCGTCGGGGCTGTGGCTCCAGCTTTCGGCCAGCTCGGGAGCCGGGGCGACGTTGCTCGCCTTGTAGCCCGTGAGCATGTCGTAGTTCAGGTGGAAGATCAGAAACGACGAGGTCGACGTGCCTATGAAGGGGTTGAGGTTGTCGGGCTCGTTGACCAGGCCTACCCGGAGCACGATCTTGCCGCTCGGCGCCGGCGAGCCGGTGCCGGCCAGCGCCTGCACGAGGCCACAGACCAGGCCGGCGGCGACGACTGTGGCGATGGTTGCGGCGAGCGCCGCCGCGAGCAGGGCGGCCGGCCGGCGGCGGCTCGTCCGACGGCGGTCCATCGAGCGTCGGTCCATCGAGCGTCGGTCCATCGGGCGGCGGTCCAGCGGGCGGCGGCCCGTCCGGCCGACCCCGGCGCTGCTGGCGAGCTCTCCCATGGCCCCTCCCCGACTGTTGGCGCCGCGCGAACGCGTGACCCGAGGCAAAGGTATCAGATGCCGCATCGGATGCTAAGTTACGGCGTGTCGAGTTCCTCGGTCTGTGTGAAACTGCGGATGGCCTCGAGAAAGGCCTCGCCGTAGCGCTTGAGTTTGGTTTCGCCGACGCCGTTCACGGCCAGCAGCTCGTCGTCGGCGCCGGGCCGGCGCGCGGCCATCTCGCGCAGCGTGGCGTCGCCGAAGACGATGTAGGCCGGCACTCCCTGGCGGTCGGCCAGCTCCTTGCGCACCGTGCGCAGATGAGCGAAGAGGCGCTCCTCGGCGGCCGACGGTTCGCGCAGCTCGACGGGCACGTCGACGAGGGTGTCGGGCCCGAGAGGGCCGCCCCGCGCACGGCCCGCGCGCTTGCGCTCCGCCCGTGGCAGCTTGACCCGCGGCCGGGCGAGCACCAGCGTCTCGTCGCCACGCAGCAGCGCCATGGCCGCCGGCGTTAAGCGCAGCACCGAGTAGCGTGCGATGTCCTGTTCGAGGTAGCCGCGGTGGATGAGCTGGCGGATGAGCTGCTGCCAGGCGTCCTTGCTCAGGTCGGCGCCGATGCCGTAGGTGCTGAGCTGGTCATGACCGCGAGCGAAGACCTTGTCGCTGCCGCTGCCGCGCAGCACGTCGACGACGTAGCCGATGCCGAAGCCCTGGCGCAGCCGGTAGACGCACGAGAGGGCCTTGCGAGCGTGCTCGGTGGCGTCGTAGGTGTCGGGCGGCTCGAGGCAGACGTCGCAGTTGCCGCAATCGTGGGCCAGCGGCTCGCCGAGGTAGCCGAGCAGCACTCGTCGGCGGCAGGTGGTGGCTTCGCCGAAACCGACCATGGCATTGAGCTTGTGGAGCTCGATGCGGACCTGATCGGCATTGCCGCCGCGCTCGATCAGCGAATGCGCCACGGCGGCGTCGGCCAGGCCGAACAGCAGCAGGGCTTCGGCGGGCAGCCCGTCGCGGCCGGCGCGCCCCGTCTCCTGGTAGTAGCTTTCGAGGTTCTTGGGCAGGTCGTAGTGGCAGACGAAGCGCACGTCGGGCTTGTCGATGCCAAGGCCGAAGGCGACCGTGGCGACGACCACGTCGATTTCGTCGCGGGCGAAGGCGGTCTGCACCCGGTCGCGTTCGGTGGCCGAGAGGCCGGCGTGGTAGGCGGCGGCCGACACGCCGGCCGCCGCCAGCTTGCCGGCGACCTCTTCGGTGCGCTTGCGCGACAGGCAATAGACGATGCCGGACTCGCCCTTGTTCAGCCCGATCAGGGTCAGGAGCTGCTCGAGCGAGTGGTGCTTGTCGACCACCGTGTAGCGGATGTTGGGACGGTCGAACCCGGTGATGAAGATGGGGGCGTCGGCGAGGCCGAGCCGCGCCTGCACGTCGACCCGCGTCTGCGGGTCGGCGGTGGCGGTGCAGGCCATGACCGGCACGTCGGGGAAGAGTTCGCGCAGCTGTCCGAGCTGGACGTACTCGGGCCTGAAATCGTGACCCCACTGCGACACGCAGTGAGCCTCGTCGATGGCGATCAGCGCGATGCCGCTCGTCCGCGAGTCGCCGCCGTTCTCCTCGCTGCTCGCCTGGGAGTCGCTGGCGATCTCGTGGAGACGCGCCAGCGTGGCGGTCGACATGAGCCACTCCGGCGCCGCGTAGAGCAGGTCGAGCTCGCCGCTGTGGAGCTGGGCCAGCACCCGCCGCGCTTCGGCGGCCTCGAGGGACGAGTTGTAATAGGCGGCTCGCACGCCGGCGGCGCGTAGCGCATCGACCTGGTCTTTCATGAGGCTGATCAGCGGCGAGACGACGATCGCGACGCCGGGTCGCACGATGGCCGGGATCTGGTAGCAGAGCGATTTGCCGCCGCCGGTCGGCATGAGCACGAAGGCGCTGCCGCCGCCGATCAGGTGCTCGACGATCTCGCGCTGGTCGGGCCGGAACTCGCGAAAGCCAAAGACGCCGCGCAGGACGTCGACCGCCGGCGAGGACCCNNCGCGGACGAGTGTGGTGGCGCAGCCGCGGCGACGTCGGGGGGCGGCTGGGGATCAAACGGCATGACGCGACACTAGCACATCGCTCGGATGGGACTCGCCCGATGTGGCGCCCCACGACCAAGCGTCACCTGCGCCGGCGCTTACTCCCGGGCGGTGACCTGCCACACGTGATGAGCCCGCGCGCTGCGGGCGAAATCGGGCGGGAGGGTGGCGCGCGAGAGGTCGGCGAGGCGGTGGTCGCGCGCCAGTGAGTCCGTGTCCATCGAGAAGCGCCGTGCGTTGCAGGCGAAGATGACCACGCCGCCGGGAGTGAGCAGGCGGCGGGCGACCAGGCGGATCAGGTCGACGTGGTCGCGGCGCACGTCGAAGGTCGCGCGGCCCATCTTCTTGGAGTTCGAGAACGTCGGTGGATCGAGGTAGATGAGGCCAAACCGCTCGTCGGTCTGGCCGATCCACTGTAAGACGTCGGCCTCGATCACCGCGTTGCGCGCCGACTTGAGCTTGTTGTGGGCCAGGTTGCGCTGGGCCCACTCGAGGTAGCCGCCGTTCAGGTCGACGGTCGTGGTGCTCGTGGCGCCGCCCTTGCCCGCCGCCACGCTGGCAGTGCCGGTGTAGCCGAAGAGGTTCAGGAACCGCTGCCCCGGGGCGAGCTCGCTCAGCAGGCGGCGGACTTCGCGCCCGGACAGAAAGAGCCCGGTGTCGAGGTAATCGGTGAAGTTGACGAGGAATGACAGGTCGCCCTCGTGGACTTCGTGTTCGACGCCCTGCGCTGCCTGGCGCGCGTACTGCGCGGCGCCGCGCTGCCGGGTGCGGACCTTGAGGAACACGTCGCCCCCCTGGACGCCCAGCACCTCGGGGATGACGCGCATGGCTTCGGCGAGGCGTCCCGCCGCCTTGGCTTCTTCGATCTCGGGCGGCGGGGCGTACTCCTGGACGTGCACCCAGCGTTCGTAGACGTCGATGGCCACGGCAAAGTCGGGCAGGTCGGCGTCGTAGACCCGGTAGCAGGTCATGCCGGCGCGGCGCATGTAGCGACTCCAGCGGCGCGCGTTCTTGCGCAGCCGGTTGGCGAACTGCTCGGCGGCGGGAGAGTAGGTCGGCGTCGGCGCAGCCGCGGCGGCGGGCGAACTCGTCGATGACGCGTGGGCGGCGCGCGTGGGCGGGGACGCGGCGTCAGCGGCGCTCGTCAGCGAGGCCTGGGGGGTGCCGGGCACGTTGTACAATTGGCCAAGATCTTG
>PKYM01000204.1 GCA_003132645.1 Actinomycetota bacterium
GACGGCGGCGACGTGATCGTCTATGGCGACCGTGTCGCTATCGGGCTCTCAGGGCGCACCGACCGCCGCGGCGCAGAGCAGCTTGCCGGGCTCGTTCGTGCCGCCGGCTACCGGCCGTATCTTTGCCCGGTCGAGGGCCGCCTTCATCTGGCGAGCTGGGTCAGCGTCGTGCGTCCCGACCTGCTGATCGGCATCGCCGGCGGCTTCGCCTCGCTCGATGCCGCTGGGCCCGACGTCGCGCCGCAGGGCGAGATCGCCCGTATCGTGCTGCCCGACGACGAGGTCGTGGCCGCCAACGTGCTGCCGCTGGGCGGCCGGGTCTTCGTGGCGGCCGGCAACCCGCGGGCTGCCGCCGCGCTGCGTGTCGCCGGCGAGGAGGTCGTCGAAGCCGATCTGTCTGAATTCACCAAGGCGGACGGCGGGCCCACCTGTCTGATCTCGCACGTCTTCTAGAGGTCGCCGCGCAGGGCGACGAGTCGCCGTCGCGGGCGCCCCGCAGGCGTCTTCGCCCGCGGCCGTGCGCGGCGCCCCTTTGTTCAGTTTCGCGGCGCGCCTGTCGACTACAACAGTGAAGAAGCGTAGGCGGAACCGCGGCGTGAGACCTGTCGTCAAGGCGAGCGCACGGCCCGCCGCGCTTGCCGTGAACTGCCGGGAGACGCCAGTTGGCCGGTGGACCAAGAGACGATCGTGCGGCGGAGCGGTTCCTCGTCGATGCCGAGGGAGAGAAGCTACGGGCTCAGGCGCTCCTGGCCCTGGTCGACGCCGCCCCGGGCGCGATCGACGAGCTTGGCCCCGACAGGGGCCTGCCGCTCGTCTGCGCGCGCCTGTTGCGCGCCATGGACTGCACCACCGCCGTGTTGTCGCTCGTCGATTTCGGGCGTGACACCCTGGAGTCGGTGGCTGGTTACGACGTGAGCGGCGTGCGCACCACCGTGTGCGGCTCGCGCTCTCTCGCCTCAGACGCTACCGCGGCCCGCGTGATCGCCAATCGAGAGCCGCTGTTCGCCGCGCCCGAACCGTCGAGCCCGGCGGCCGCGGCACGGCGCGACGGTGCGGCCGCGCAGGCCGACGGCGGCTGGCTGACGCTGCCGCTCGTGGTGGGCGGCGAAAGCATCGGCATGATCGAACTGCTCGCCGGTCAGCGTGAACGGCGGTACACGACGGCCGAGCTCGTGCTGGCGCAGGGCGTCTGTGCGGCGATCGGCCAGGCGGTCGCCGGATCGCAAGCCTTTGCCAAGTACCGCCCAGCCCCCGGTCGTTCGCTCTGCGGCGACGTCGGCGAGTTGGGCCAAACCGGGGATGGGCCCCAGGCGGGCGATGGGCGCCGGGAGAGTGACGGCGACGACACGGCCACGCTCGGCGGCGGGCGCGCGGCAGGCGTCGGTCGGCACGCGGCCGAGCGCACCCTGGTCGACGTCGCGCGGCGCCTTGCAGAGGGCCTTGAGGTCCAGCATTGCGACGTGCTGGTGCGCCACGAGGTCTCGGGCGCGGTCAAGGTGGTTGCTCACTACGAGGCAGAGGCCGACGCCGGCTTGCCGGCCTGGCGGGTCTACGGCCTGGGCGACGTCGGGGCGCGCGCCAGAGCCGCGGCTGAACGCCGCATCGCCGCGGCCCACGACGAAGACCTCGATCTGACAGCCGAGGAGCGGGCCGAGATGATCGCTCGGGGTCAGCGTGCCGTGATGTATGTGCCCATCGTCGTCTCCGACCAGGTGGTCGGTTTTCTGTGCGCCATCGAGCGGCGTCACTCGCGCCGCTTCACTCACGCCGACGAGGCCTTCGCCACCCGGCTGGCCGACGAAGCCGGAGTCGCGGTGGCCAGCGCCCGGGTCATCGATCGCCTCGATGCCGAAAACCGCGAACTGCGTCTGTTGCTCGAGACCGGCATCGCGATGGCCTCGAGCGTCGAGCTGCGCGCCACCCTCTCGACCATCAGCGAGCGACTTGTGCAGACGCTCGGCGTCGCCTGGTCGGACATCTACGACTACCACGCCGAGACCGAGGAGCTCGAGGTCATCGCCTGCTACCAGGTACCCGGCGTACCGCCCGACCCGGCCTGGCTGGGCCGGCGTTTCACGGCCGACTCCTGGTCCGATGGTTTTGCCGCGCTGCGCACTCGGCATCCGCAGAGCCGCTACTACGACTACACGCGCCTCGCTTTCGAGGACTTCGCCCGCATGGCCATGTGGGGCGAGAAGGCCACACTCACCGTGCCGCTCGTCTACGGCGACGAGGTGCTCGGTGTGCTCGACGTCGCCGAGTCGCGCTACCCGCGACGCTTCACCGCCGACGAGATCCGTCTGGCGGCCGCGATCGGCGGTCAGGCGGCGATCGCCATCCACAACGCGCGACTGTTCGAAGAGACCGCCCGCCGCAACGCCGAGCTCGCCACGTTTCTCGACGTGGCGGCGACGCTGAGCTCGACGGTCGACCAGCACAGCGTGCTGGCCGCCATCGCCCGGCATCTGCGCGAGGCCCTGCATTCGGCCAGCGCCGAGGTCTACGACTACGACACCGAGCGTCGTTCGATGAAGCTCGTGGCCTACGATTCCGACTTGCCGCTGAACGCCGACGAGGGTTGGTCGGGCGTCTATGAGCTGAGCGACGATCCCCTTCTCGCCGAATGCATCGATCAGCGGCGGGAGATGGTGGTGCGAACCACCGACAGCGACCTCTCTCCTCAGACCCGCGAAGACCTGGCGCGCTGGGGCGACGCCAGCGAGTTGTGGGTGCCGATGGTCTATCAGGACGAGGTCCTGGGCCTGCTGTCGACCTCCGACGTGTCGCCCGAGCGCCACTACTCCGAAGACGAGCGGCGGCTCGCGGCCGGCATCGCGGCACAGGCCGCGGTGGCGTTGCAGAACGCTCGCGCCTTCGAACGCCTGGAACAGGAGCGCGCCGCGCTGGCGCGCCTGAACCGGCGCTTGTCGGCCTTTGCCGAACTTTCGGGCCAGATGCGCGGCCTGCTGTCCGAAGAGCGGCTGATCGACCTGCTCGGCCGCGTCCTGCACGGGGCGCTCGAGTTCAATCAGTGGGTTATCTATCTCTACGATCCGGAAAACCAGCTCTTCCGGGCGGCCAAGGCCTTCGGCGGCACGCCCGAGATCGACGAGCACTACGCCGCCACGCCGGTCCCCGCCCAGGTCATGAACGGGCTGCTCGGCTCGGCGCGCATCATGTCGCAGTCGTATTTCGTCGACCACCTGCAGCACACCTGGACCGACGAGGAGAACTTCTACCTGCCCGGCGAGGAGCTGGTCGGCGAGCGGCCCGAGGACGAATGGAACCAGTTCGACACGCTGCTCGTGCCGATGACCGGACAGAAGAACCAGCTCATCGGCTACATCGAGGCCTACGATCCGCTCGATCGCCAGCGGCCCACCGTGGAGGTCGTCCGGCTGATCGAGGTGTTCGCCAGCCAGGCGGCCAGCAACATCGAACTGCAGCGCGCCTACGGCGAGCTCGAAGAGCAGTCGCGCACCGACGGCCTCACCGGGCTGTACAACCACCGTTTCTTTCAGGAACGCCTCACGGCCGAGACGGCTCGTGCCCAGCGCTTCGACAAGCAGCTCACCCTGCTGATGATCGACGTCGACAACTTCAAGGAATTCAACGACACCTTCGGCCACCCCCAGGGAGACCGGTTGCTCAAGTCGCTGGCCGACCTGCTGCTCGCTCAGACGCGCGCCAACGTCGATTTTGTGGCGCGCTACGGCGGCGAGGAGTTCGTCGTGCTGCTGCCCGAGACCGGTGTCGGTGAGGCCGCGGCGGCCGCCGGGCGCTTGCAGGACCTGGTCGAGGGGCGGCGCCCGGCTATGGCGGTCGCCGAAGCCATCCGCGTCGCGACCGAGGAGCAGACGTTCCAAACGAGCGGTGGCGCCAACGGTCGCGTGACGGTGAGTGTCGGGGTAGCCACGTTCCCCGATCACGCTTCGACCGGCGATCAGCTCGTGGCCAATGCCGACAAGGCGCTCTATCTGGCCAAGCGCCTGGGCAAGAACCGCACCAGCGTTTACGGCTGCTAAGCGGTAAGGGAACGAAGTCGGTAAGGCGGCACGAGCGGCGCCGGCGCTGGCGCCGGCGCCGGCGCGGGCGGGCTGAGCACTACCCTCACGCCGGCGGCGATGAGCTCGGCGAATCCCTCGGCGAGACCGGGATCGATCCAGCGCTCGGCGAAGGCGCTGCGCAGTTCGGGCACGATCTCGTGCGGGGGGCGGCCGCGATGTGTCTCAAGGATCGCCTGACAGGCGTCCTGGATGCCGGGCGAAAGGCGCCTGGCGTGTTCGGCCACAGCCTCACTCAGCGCCTGTTCCATCTCGCGCTCGGTCGGCTGCGCGTCGCGTGGCGACGGACTCACGTCGTTCGACCCCCGTTTCGAAAATGCAACTCGGCCCTCAATGAGGAGGTATCGGCGTGTGGGGCGGGGAGCTTGAAAACCGTCGCCCAGGCGAGTCCCGGCCGGCGCGCCGCGGCTGCCTTGCGTTTGGCCCGCCCTGTGCGCCATAGTTCTCGCAAGCCAAAGAGCCATGGTCGACACCGATCGGGGTCGGTGCCACGACAGGGGGGACTCCATGAGACACGGGCCGTTGGCGGGCGCCCGCCGGTTTGCCTATCTTGCGTTCGCGGTTCTCCTGACCGGCGGCCTGGTGTGGGGTCTGGCGACGGCTTTTGCCTCCGGCGCCTCGCCCTCGCCCAGCGCCGGCGGCGTGACACTGAAGATCGGCTGGACTGAGGAGCCCGACAACCTGAACCCGTTCATCGGCTACCAGAACGAGACCTACGAGATCTGGGCGCTGAACTACGACCTGCTGTTCGGCTACGGCAATCGCAACCAACCCACCCTCGATCTGGCGAGCGCTTTTCCGACCACCCAGAACGGCGGCATCTCGGCCGACGGCAAGACCTGGACGATCCACATCCGCTCGGGCATCAAGTGGCAGGACGGCGTGCCGCTGACGGCCGCCGACGTGGCCTTCACGTTCGAGTACATCGTCAAGAACGGCATGGCCAACTTCACGAACTCGACTTACGGCATCAAGAGCGCGATCGCCCTCGACCCGACTACGGTGCGCATCGTCTGCTCGCACCCCAAGGCCGACCTCGAGAGCATGTGGGTGCCGATCGTTCCCAAGCACATCTGGCAGAACGTTCCCCCGAAGATCGCCGCGAACAGCTACAACGCCAAACTGCCGCTCGTCGGCAGCGGGCCGTTCCAGACCGTCGAGTTCAAGAAGGGCAGCTACATCCACATGGTGCGCAACCCCACCTACTGGGGCCCCAAGCCGGCCATCGACGACGTCTACTTCCTCATGTATCAGGATGCCGACACCATGGTCACCGACCTCAAGGCCGGCAACCTCGACGCTGCCTGGGGCTTGCCCCAGGCGCAGTTCTCGGCCCTCAAAGGCGACGCGGACTTCAAGACCGTCCCCTACGCCTACTACAACTGGGACTACCTCGAGTTCAACTGTTTCGACAAGGCGAGCTCGCTGGGCAACCCAGTGCTGCGCGACTGGCATTTTCGCAACGCGCTCAATTACGCGGTCG
>PKYM01000069.1 GCA_003132645.1 Actinomycetota bacterium
GGCCGCGCGCGACGCCGGCCTGCGGACCGTGATGGCGCCCAACGGCACCCTCGTCACGGCTGCCAACGCCGGCCGCATGAAGGCCGCCGGCATCGCCCGCATCAGCGTCTCGATCGACTTTCCAGACCCCGTCGCCCACGACAGGTTCCGCGGTTGTCCCGGGGCTTTCGACTCCGCCTTGCGGGGCATTCGCGCAGCTCAGGACGCCGGCGTCGAGATCCAGATCAATTCGACCATCACCAGGCTGAACGTCGAGCTGCTGCCTCGGCTGCTGGCACTCGCCGAAGAGCTCGGCGCCGTGAGCTTCCACCCCTTCTTGCTGGTGCCCACCGGGCGCGGCCGCGATCTGGCCGAGCAGGAGCTCGATCCCGACGACTACGAGCGCACCCTGAACTGGCTCTACGACGCCCAGCAGACGAGCGGTCTGTTCTTCAAGCCGACCGACGTGCCGCACTACTGGCGGGTCATGCGCCAGCGCGCCCGGGCCGAGGGCAGAAAGCTCGAGGTGCACCGCCATTCGCACGGCGGCATGGATACCCTGAGCCGCGGCTGCCTTGCCGGGGTGGGCTTCTGCTTTGTCTCGCACGTCGGCGACGTGCAGCCCTGCGGCTACTTCGACAAGCTCGCCGGCAACGTGCGCGAGCAGCCCTTCGCCGACATCTGGCGTGAGTCGCCGCTCTTCGCCGAGCTGCGCGACCTCGACGCCCTCAAGGGCAAATGCGGCGTCTGCGAGTACAAGCGGGTCTGCGGCGGCTGCCGGGCGCGCGCCTACGAGCGCACCGGCGACTACCTGGCCGCAGAGCCCTACTGCTCCTACCAGCCGCGGGGCCGGGCGCCGGTCGGCTAGACCNNGTTAGAAGTGCTTCTCGAGCTGGAGCGCCTCGTCGACCAGGCCGTGCTTACGGTAGAGGGCGGCGGCCCGATCGTTGCCGAACACCGTCGAGACGGCGACCTCGATGCAACCGGCCACCTCGAAGCGGCCCATCACCGCGCTCATGAGCGCGTCGCCGACCCCCTGGCCCTGGGCAGCGGCCGTCACGATGAGTTCGTCGATGTACCCCCAGTGGCCGCCGTGGAACAGGCCGGGGCGCATGAACCACGAGAGCATGCCGACGACCTCGTCGCCCAACTCGGCCACGAGGATGCCGCTGTCGCCGTGGGCCTGGTACTCGGCGACGAGCCCGGTCGTGACGCCGCTTTCGACGTCCTCGGTGCGCGCGAGCTCGCGGATGAGCTCGACGATGACCGAGGCGTCCGTCGGCTGCGCGTCCCGGATGGTCGCGTCAGGTGTCTCGCGTTCTGGGCTCATCGTTTCCTTTCCGCACGCCGTTGTTCGGGTCGGTCGCCGCTCCGGTCGCCACTCGGCGCCCCGGGCATAACGGGTCCTGACGGCTCGAGACAGTATCATGTACCTGCAATCACAAGGTAAGCTGAATGGCAGTCGCGACGAGCGCGACGGGGGAGGGGAGTTGAACACAGAGACTTCGAAACGCCTGTTCGCCGAGGCGCAGCGCTGCATCCCCGGGGGAGTCAACTCGCCGGTCCGCGCGATGAAGGGTGTCGGCATGCCGCACCCGCTGTTCATCGCCCGTGCCCGGGGCGCTCACCTCTGGGATGCCGACGGCAACGAGTTCGTCGACCTGGTCTCGTCGTGGGGTCCCATGATCCTCGGCTGGGGCCACCCCGAGGTCGTCGGTGCTCTGCACGCGCAGATCGACCTCGGCACCAGCTTCGGCGCCCCGACCGCGCTCGAGGTCGAGCTCGCGCAGCGCATCTGCGAGGCGCTGCCGTCGGTCGAGCTCGTGCGCATGGTCAACTCCGGCACCGAAGCCACGATGAGCGCGCTGCGCGTGGCCCGCGGGTTCACCGGGCGCGACAAGGTGGTCAAGTTCATCGGCTGTTATCACGGTCACGCCGACCCGTTCCTCGCGGCGGCGGGCAGCGGCGTGCTCACTCTGGCGCTGCCCGACAGCCCCGGGGTGCCCAGAGCCACGACGGCCGACACCATCCTGGTCGAGTACAACGACGCGGCGGCGCTGGGCGCGGTCTTCGCCGCCCGCGGCGACGAGATCGCCTGTGTCATCGTCGAGCCGGTGGCCGGCAACATGGGCGTCGTGCCGCCCCAGCCGGGCTTTCTGGAAACGGCGCGCCGACTGTGCACCGACTCGGGCGCGCTGCTCATCTTCGACGAGGTCATCACCGGCTTTCGGGTCGCCTGGGGCGGCGCTCAGGAGCGCTACGGCGTCGTCCCCGACCTCACGACCCTGGGCAAGATCATCGGCGGCGGCCTGCCGGTCGGCGCCTTCGGCGGTCGGGCAGACGTCATGGAGACGGTGGCGCCGCTGGGTTCCACCTACCAGGCCGGCACGCTGTCGGGCAATCCGCTCGCCATGGCGGCCGGCATCGCCACCCTGAAGGTGCTGGCCGAGGTCGGTGTCTACGAAGAGCTCGAAGCGCGCGCCGTGCAGCTCTGCCAGGGCTTGGTCGAGGCGGCGCTCAGCGCCGGCGTGCCGGCCACGCTCAACCGCGTCGGTGCGATGATGACGCTGTTCTTCTGCGACGGACCGGTGACCGACTTCGCCGACGCCAGGCGGGCCGACACGGCACTGTACGCGCGCTACTGGCGCCATATGCTCGAGCATGGGGTCTATCTCGCGCCATCGCAGTTCGAGTCGGCCATGGTGTCGCTGGCGCTCACCGACGCCGATGTCGCGGTGGCGACGGCTGCGGCACGATCGTTCTTCAAGGGCCTCTAGAGAGGAGCACATGGCGCGCCCCGTCGACAAGAGTGCGGTCCCCGCGGTCACCGTGCCGCGCCTCACGGTCTACCTGCGCAAGCTGCGCGAGTTGCAGGCCCGCGGCGTGGAGCGCGTCTCCTCGAAGGAACTCGCCGGCCTGATCGACCTGAACGCGGCTCAGATCCGCAAGGACTTCTCGTATTTCGGCGAGTTCGGCAGACGTGGCGTGGGCTACGAGGTCGAGCGGCTGGTCAACGAGATCAAGCGCTGCCTCGGCCTGGAGCGCTCGTGGAACGTGATCATCGTCGGCGCCGGCTCGTTGGGCACGGCGCTGGCCCGTTACCGGGGTTTCGCCGAACAGGGCTTCATGCTCATCGCCATGTTCGACTCCTCGCGGCGCAAGGTCGGCGTGAGCTTCGGCGACGGGCGCACCATCCGCGATGCCGTCGATCTCGAGTCGTTCTGCCATGAAGAGCGTGTTGACATCGCCATCGTCGCCGTGCCGGCGCACGCCGCCCAGTCGATCATCGACCGGCTGGTCGGGCTCGAACCGGCCCAGCGCGTGCGCGCCGTCCTGAACTTCGCGCCGGTCAAGGTCTTCGCGCCGCGCGACGTGATCGTGCGTCAGGTCGACTTCTCGAGCGAGCTGATGTTCCTCTCCTTCTACCTCGATCGCGAGGCCTGAGAGGCGTGGACGACACCGCGATCCGCGAAGCGTTGGCGGCGGCGGCGGCGCCGTTTGCGACGCCGCCCCCGATCGTAGCGCCGCCACCTCGCTTCGAGCTCGTCTACGCGCCGCTGTTTCGGGCACTGGCTCCCGATGTCGGTCCCGAGGTCTACCCGGCGGCGCTGGAGTTCGTCTACGAGGGCTACCTGGCGCACTATCGCGTCAGCCGCCTGCTCGGGCCCGACACGTCAGTGGCGACGCGCCTGCTGGCCGGCGACCACTTCGACGCCAGCGGCCTGCGCCTGGTCGCCCGCGCCGGCGACCTCGACGCGGTGCGTCTGCTGACGCGCCTCATGGCAAGCTGCTCGTGGCTGCGCGCCGAGCAGCAGCGGTTCGCCTACGACGACGATCTGTGGGCGCTGTGCGTAGCCGGCGTCGCCTCATCGGCGTCGGGCGGCAACGCGTTCGCGGCGCTGCGCCTGTTCGACGATGTCGGCCGGCTGTTCGAGCGCGGTCGAGTGGAGCGTCTGCCCGAGGTCGTGCGGCGCGGGGCGGTGACGCTCTGGCTGCGCCACGCGTCGCCGCTGCGCGCCGCCCTTGGATTGGTTGACGACATGCCCGACACCGAGGTGGCCCTGTGAGCCTGCGCGAATTCGTCGAGCTGCTGCGCCGCGAGGGCGAGCTGGCGGTGGTCACGGCGCCCGTCGACCCCTACCTCGAGATGGCCGAGATCGCCGACCGAGCGAGCAAGGCGGGCGGACCGGCACTGCTCTTCGAAAGGCCCGTGACGGCCGCCGTCTCCGGCGGCCCGCTGCCGGCCAACGCTCACCGCCTGTCGGGTCCGCCGCCGCCCGTGCTCATGAACCAGTTCGGCTCGTATCGCCGTCTCGAGCTGGCCCTGGGCGCGCCGCTCAACGAGCTCGCGGCGCGTATCGCCGAGCTCGTCGAGCTGCAGGTCCCCAAGGGCCTGGTCGGCAAGGTCAAGGCTCTCGGCCAGCTCCGAGAGCTCGCCTCGTTTGCGCCGAAGATCGTCGGCAAGGCGGCTTTTCGCGACATCGTCGTAGAGCCGCCCGACCTGGGCCGGCTGCCGGTGCTCACCACCTGGCCCGGCGACGGTGGTCCCTTCGTCACCCTGCCGGTGGTCGTCACCAAGGACGGCGAGGGGCGCCGCAACGCCGGCATGTACCGGCTGCAGGTCTACGACGCGGCTACGACCGGCATGCACTGGCACGTCCACCACGACGGCGCGGCGAACTTCCGCGAAGCCGACGGGCGCCTCGAAGTGGCCGTCGCCCTGGGGACCGACCCCGCCGTCACCTACGCGGCTACCGCGCCGCTGCCGGCCGGCATCGACGAGTTCATGTTCGCCGGTTTTCTGCGCGGCCGGCCGGTCGAGCTCGCCTCGTGTGCCACTGTCGACCTCGAGGTGCCGGCCGACGCCGAGATTGTGCTCGAAGGCTACGTCGAGAAGTCCGAGACGCGCCGCGAGGGGCCCTTCGGCGACCACACCGGCTACTACTCGCTGGCCGACGACTACCCCGTCTTTCATCTCACCGCCATGAGCATGCGGCGCGACGCCCTCTACCCGGCCACGATCGTCGGCCGTCCGCCCATGGAGGACTGTTTTCTGGGCAAGGCCACCGAGCGCCTCTTTCTGCCGCTGCTGCGCCTCACCCTGCCGGAGATCGTCGATCTCGAGCTGCCCATCGAGGGCGTCTTTCACGACTGCGCCATCGTCTCGATCCGCAAGGCCTATCCGGGCCACGCGCGCAAGGTGATGAGCGCGATCTGGGGCATGGGGCAGATGATGTTCACGAAGTTCGTCGTGGTCGTCGACGAACATGTCGACGTGCACGACCCGCGCGAGGTCGCCTGGCGGGTGTTCAACAACGTCGACCCGCGGCGCGACACGATGATCACAGACGGGCCGCTCGACGTGCTCGACCACTCCAGTCCGACGGCCGGCTACGGCGCCAAGATGGGCATCGACGCCACCAGGGCCTGGCCCGAGGAGGGCCACCCGCGCGAGTGGCCCGACGAGCTCGCCATGGACCCGGCCGTGAAGGCGCGCGTCGACCAGCGCTGGGACGAGCTCGGGCTATCGTTCAGGTAGACCGTGAGACTTGTAGTTCTGCAGACCGTGAGACTTGTAGTTCGGCCGGCCTCTTTCGACACTCTCGACGGCCTTCTCTAGACTGACCTGATGGCCGAGACTGCTTCTCACCCCTCGAGCGCCGCCGTTCGGCCGGCCCTGTTCGCGCGCCTCGTCAAGGTCGAACACAGCGTCTATGCGCTGCCGTTCGCCTACGCCGGCGCCGTGTTGTCGCAGCAGCGCATCCCGTCGTGGAGCACGCTGGTCTGGATCACCATCGCCATGGTGGCGGCGCGCAGCGCCGCGATGGCCCTGAACCGCCTGATCGACGCCGGCATCGACGCCCGCAACCCGCGCACCGCGGGGCGCGAGCTGCCCACCGGGAGCCTCTCGCGCGCCGAGGTGATGGCCTTCACCGTCGCCTCGCTGGCGATCCTCGTGGCCTCCACGTTCTTTCTCTCGCCGCCCTGTCGCTACCTCTGGCCGATCGTCGTTGCGGCCTTCATCGTCTACCCCTACACCAAGCGCTATACCTGGTTCTGCCATTACGCCCTGGGACTGACCGACGGCCTGGCGCCGGCGGCCGCCTGGGTCGCGGTGTCGGGCCACATCGCGCTCTCGACAGTGCTGCTCTTCGTGGCCGTCGGGCTGTGGGTCGGCGGCTTCGACGTGATCTATGCGATCTTCGACCTGGACTTCGACCGCCAGGAGGGCATCCACTCGCTGCCGGTCAAGATCGGCTGGCGTCGCTCGCTGCTCGTGGCGGCGCTGTCGCATCTGGCTGCCGTGAGCCTGCTCGTGGCGGTCGGCCCGCTGCTCGGCCTGGGCTGGGTCTACGTCGCCGGCTGCCTGCTGGTCGCGGCCCTGCTCGCCTGGTCGCACGTCGACATCGCCCGCCGCGGTCTGCAGCGGGTCGGCATGGGGTTCATGACGGTCAACGGGGTCGTGGGACTCGTGTACGGCGTCGTGGCCATCGTGGCGGTCCTGCTGTCGTAACTCGACGTCCGCGGATCTGTCCGTCGGCGTTTGCGGGTCGTCGGCGGAGGCGGGGCCGGGGGCTCGGGACGCGCTCCGCGAAACCAGAGTAGGGACCCGCGGCCAGAGGCCGCGGATGGTGCTCACGCTGCGAAGCGTCCCTCAACCCCCGGCCCCGCCTCCGCCGACTTCTGCCAGCCGCTGCGCGGCACTACGACGCGACTGTGCCTGGCAGTCAGGGTCAGAACGCCCATCTCGGCCCCGCGTTCGCCCGTGTCCTCTCGGGCCTCGATGGTCGAGCCGTCGGGCGTGCGTGTGCCGCTAGGCGCCCCGAGACCGACCGCATGGGGGTCTAAAAGGACCGACGCGGGCGGGCGGGCGCCACAGACCCGGAGCGATCCTCGACCACGTCATGCGACGAAAGAGAAGACGCGTTCCTAGTGGGAGGCAGGCCCCGGCTCGACCGAGATGTGCGGTTGCGATCCGCGGATACCAGAATGGTCGAACGCCGATTCCATGCGCCCACCTGTTCGCACCCATCCGTCGACTGCGGGGGTGCTTTAGGAACGAGGGCGTTGACAGGCCATCTCATATCAACGGTTGGCGTTTGAGCTGCGAGCGCTGCCGCTTGCATTTGGCGCAACCCTACGGCGAGTCAATGAAACGCTTGTCAGCGGTCACTCGGCACGTTCCTGCCAGCTGCGCGGGTCGCGACGCGCGTGCATGCAGGCCACGACGCTGATCAGCTCGGCCGTCGGAACGAAGTAAACGCCGTAGGGGAACCGACGCAGCAGGGTGCGACGGCAGGTCTGGTGGACGATGGGAAAGCGCTCGGGCATGCGGGCGATCTCGGCCAAAGCAACATCCACGGCGCGCAGGAAGTCGGCGCCAAGGCCGGGGGCACGCTGCTCGTACCAGAGTGCGACTTGAGCTATGTCCGCCTCGGCGGCCGAGCGGACGACGAGGCGTTGGGTCATCCGGCCTGGGCAAGCCGCCGCTGGATGCGCTCGCGCACGACCTCCCATGACTCGCCCGCGCCGGGGTCGCGCTCGAAGTCGGCAAGCCGCAGCTCGAGTTCGTCCTTCTGGGCGTCGGTCAACGGCAGGTCGCCGGTGTCGGCGGCGACGCTGTCCCAGAGGTCTTCGGCCAGCTGGATGCGCTCGGCAACTGTCAGTTCGTTGAGCTTGAGGTCGATAGGCTGCATGTGGTCAGTCTGCCCGCAGGCGCCGCGGTTGGCAACACTGCGGGTGGTGGACAACTGCGGCTCGCGCTGCACCGCTAACGCTTTGGCGTTGAGCTGCGAGCGCTCACGCCCCGGTCTTGCGCAGACCTTCGGTGAGTCTGCTCGAACGCCTTCTTAGACGTCATCGCCTTCGGCGAAAGCGCTGATGCCGAAGCCGTCGGCACGCGGGTCACCGGCATAGATCGGGTCCCATGCGCGCAGGCCGGCTGCGATGAAGTCCTCGACCGACAGCGACGACCCGTCAGGACGGACGATGTAGAACTCATCGAACCAGGCCACAATCTCGATGAATCGGTCCGGCCCCTCCTGGAACACCCGGAACCGATGAGACAGGCCATCTTCGCCGGAGCGCCAGTCGAGGCTCGTGCAATCGTCGCTCGGTTGCTCGCTGACGTGGAAGAACTGCCCACCGTGGATGGGCAGACCGCCGAAGCTGGTCACCACGTCGAGCAGCTCCTGCGGCGCGACGGGGACGACCTCCGCGCTGCGGTCGTCCCAGCGACCGGTGCGCAGCGAAGCCCAGACCCGCCCTACCGGGCGGAAGCGGAGCTGGACTCGGGGATCGGCCGGCGGTGGTCCCTCCGCCGGCAACGAGAGCACAGCAAACGTCGCTGCAGCGGCGCGCCGTTCAGGGTAGATCTGTCGTGAGCGCCAGGAGCAGCCGCGTTGTCGTGCAGCGCGACGGATGAGGGAGTCGGCGGAGGCGGGGCCGGGGGTTGAGGGACGCTTCGCAGCGTGAGCCCTATCCGCAGCCTTGGCTGCGGATCCCTACTCTGGTTTCGCGGAGCGCGTCCCGAGCCCCCG
>PKYM01000117.1 GCA_003132645.1 Actinomycetota bacterium
GCTTCGTGCAGGCGCTCGAGATCCCCGGGGCGTCATCGATCTGCGCCGTCACGGCGTAGATCGATGACGCCCCGGGGATCGTCGAGGCCGCCGCAGTAGGCCAGCGCCGGCGCCGCGACCGTGGCCACGCCGGCGCCTTCGTCGACGAGCGCTTCGTGCAGGCGGTCGAGATCGATGGTGAAGCCGACAGCCGGGATGGGCCAGTCGAAGGCGGCCAGCAGGCGGTCGTAGCGGCCGCCGTTGGCCACCGGGAAGTCGACCCCTGGGGCGTAGGCTTCGATCACGATGCCGGTGTAGTAGTCGAGCTCGGGCATGAGCCCGAAGTCGAAGCCCACCAGGTCGCCGTAGCCGGCGTCGTCGGCCAGGTCCTGGACCGCAACGAGGCGCTCTACGACCTCCTCCATGCCCTCGCTCGAGGCCAGCTTGCGGGCAGCGGCCAGTGCGCCCTTGCCGGGCGACAGGTCGAGGGCGCGCTGCAGGGCGCGCGCGCCTTCGTCGCCGATCCCGTGTCGCGAGACGATCGATTCGAGCAGCGCGTAGTCGCGATCGGCGAGGGCGTCGAAGATGTCGTCGCTTTCGTCAGGCGGAAGCCCCAGGGCGGCGACGAGCTCACGGTGAAAGGCCACGCTGCCGATCGCCAGGCGAAAGCCGCGCAGGCCGGTCGCCGCCAGCACGTCGCACAGCAGCACGACCGCCTCGGCGTCGGCCGCCGCCGAGCCCAGCCCGAGCAGCTCGGCACCGAGCTGCACGAATTCACCCGCGCGCCGGTGGCGGCTGGCCTCGGTGCGGTAGATCGGACCCTCGTAGGCCAGCCGCAGCGGCAGCGGCCGCTCGCGCAGGCGGTCGACGGCGAGCCGGCAGATCGCGGTCGTCAGATCGGTGCGCAGAACGAGCGCGCGGCCGCGTTCGTCGTAGAGATGAAAGCCCGACGACAGCAGCGGCACGCCGGTGCGCTCCATGGTCTCGGGATACTCGAGCGCGGGAGGACGCACTTCTCCGTAACCGTAGGCGCCGAACCGGGCCAGCACGATCTGCTCGATCGCGCGCAGCTCGGCAGCTTCGGGCGGCAAAACGTCGCGCATGCCTTCGGGGATCACGGCAGTCCGACCTCCCATCCGGGGGCGCCGCCGTCAGGCGGTCGCCTTAGAAACGCAAGTCTATGCACTACCCGGCCGGCCCGAAACGTACCGACCGTTGCGGCGTGCGGCCGGGACCGACGCCGGCCCGGCCTTCAGCCCGGTCGGCGCTAACGGCCGACGCGCACGCAACTCTCGCCGAGCAGGCACTTGAGCTCGGCGTAGAGGCCGCTCACAGGTTCGACCCGATACTTGTTTCCCACCTTGAGACGATGCCGGCCCTGGGCCGTCGTCAGCTGCAGCACGACGGGCACCTCGCCGGGAAACGAGCCCAGGATCGACTTGAGCTCGTCGAGCAGGTCCATCTGGACACGATCGGCATCGACTACCAGGGTGATCGGCCGCGTGGCGCTGACGCCGTCGAAGGGCCGCAGCTCGAGGGTGATCAGCTTGACGTCGTCTTCGCTTTTGCGGTCGAGCCGGCCGCGCACCAGGACGATGGCGTCTTCGACAAGGAGCTCGGCGAACTGCTCGCAGATACTGCCGAAGGCCACCGCCTCGATGCCGCCGTCGACATCGTCTAAGCGAAACACCGCCATCGTGCCGCCGCTGCGCGTCTGGCGGCGCTGCAGTCCGGAGATGACCCCGCCTGTCCAGACGGTCTGGCCGTCGCGCAGGTCGGCGAGCTGGCTCACCGTGGCGTCGATCAGGTCGCGTAACTGGGCGCGCAGGCCTTCGAGCGGATGCGACGAGACGTAGAGGCCGAGGGCCTCCTTTTCGAAGCGCAACAGGATGTCTGAGTCGAACTCCTCGGTGCCCGTCCCGGGGTGATGGTGATGGGCGTCGTCGGAGTCGGCGGCAAGGACGTCGAACAGCCCGCCCTGGCCCTGGGCGCGGTCGCGGCGGCGGCGCTCGCCGGAGGCCACCGCCGCCGGCAACGCCTCGAGCATGCCGCGCCGCATGTCGCCGGTCGAGTCGAAGGCCCCGCTTTTGATCAGCGCTTCGAGCGTGCGCCGGTTGACGAGCGCCGAATCGACGCGCGCGCAGAAGTCGTAGATCGAGCTGAACCGACCGTCGTCGCGGACTGCGACGATCGCTTCGATGGCGCCGACCCCGACGCCCTTGACCGCGTTCAGACCGAAGCGGATCCGGCCCTCGTCGACGGTGAAGCCGACGTCGCTCTTGTTGACGTCGGGCGGTAGGACCTCGATGCCCATCTCGTGGCACTGGTTCACATAGAAGGGCACCTTGTCTTTGGTGTTCATCACGCTCGAGACCAGCGCCGCCATGTACTCGACCGGGTAATTGGCCTTGAGCCAGGCGGTGCGGTAGCTGATCAGCGCGTAGCAGGCGGCGTGGCTCTTGTTGAACGAGTAGTCACCGGTGGCCTCGAAGTTGCTCCACAGCTTGGTGCACACGGCCTGCGGCAGACCGCTCGCCCGCAGGCCCGACATGAGCGGCTCCTTGAGGCTCGCCATGAGCTTCTTGTCCTTCTTGCTGATGGCCTTGCGCAGGTCGTCGGCCTGGGCCGGCGTGAAGCCCCCGACGCGCCGCGCGATGGCCATGTACTGCTCCTGGTAGATGGTCACGCCGTGGGTCGGCTCGAGCAGCGGGCGCAGGCGATCGTCGTCGTAGGTCACCGACGACGGATCGTGCTTGCCGCGCGCGTAGGC
>PKYM01000226.1 GCA_003132645.1 Actinomycetota bacterium
GGGGGGTACCGTGCGGCCCAAGCTTACCGCGGTTGGGAAGGCCTTGCCCGAGGTCGCAAGCCAAGTATAACCATGCTGTCGACAGTGTAAACCTCGCCTTCTTCGGACCTTCGACCTAGACCCCACTCTTGCGGCCGCCGCTTGGGCTCCACGCCGTTCGCGCTTCAAGTGCGGGCCACGCCTGCCGACAAAGACCGAGGAGAGTGATGTCGGTGCCGGAAGTTACCAAGACCATGTTCGAGATCGAGCGCGAAGCCCGCTGGCGCGTGTGGGCGCTGTTCGCCCTGCTGCTTTTCATGGTCTACCTGTGTATCTGGGTCACCGTGGTGGCGGCGGAGGCCGTTGTCGAGGCGCTCTCCCAGCCGGCCGGCGTCGACCGGCACTTCCTGGTCTTCTCGCTCAGCCCGCGCGGAGTGGGCCTTATCCTTGTCTTCTCCGCCGCTGTCGCCGTCTTCTACTGGTTCGTGTCGCGGATCGGCGCCCGCGACCATCTGACGCGCGCCATGCACGCCCAACCGCTCGATCCCGACGACCGTTTCCACCAGCGTCTCGCCGACATCGTCGAGGAGATGCGGATCGCGACCGGCGGGCCTGCCATCCGTTGTCTGACGGTCTCGACCGTCGGCATGAACGCCTTCGCCTTCAGCGACCTGCACGGCAGCGCCTGCATCGGCGTGACCGAGGGTGCGCTGTCGCGCCTCTCGCGCCAGCAGCTCGAGGTCGTCGTGGCGCACGAGTTCGGCCACGTGCTGTCGGGCGACTACGTCACCGCGACCAGCGCCTGCCTGCTGTTCGGGGTGTACACGTCGCTCGGCGACGCACTCGATGACGCCATGGTCGCCGGCGCCGGCACGCCCGCGCTGCTGTTGCTCGGCGCCGTCGGTTTGCGGGCGCTGCTCGGACTGTTGCAGCTCGGCTCGGCGGTGACCAACGCCGCCATCTCCCGGCAGCGCGAGTCGCTCGCCGACCTCGCCGCTGCGCGCTACACGCGCGACCCTCTGAGCCTCGCCCAGGCGCTGCAGATGATGGTCAGACACCCGGGCGGCGGCGGGTACATCCCCGATGGACTGTCGGCGCTCTGTATCAGGCCCACCGACCTGAATCCGCGGTCGGTGGTGCAGCGGGCGATGGCCACACACCCTCCCGTCAACGACCGCATCGTGCGCCTGCTGAACATCGCGCACGTCGGCTGGGACCAGTTCCAACAACAGGCGGCCGTCGCCGAGCAGGTCTTCGAGGAGCGCGAGCACATAAGCCAGGCGCCCGGTGTCTCGGCCGCCGCAGCCGGCGCCGCGGCTCTGTCGACCGGCCTCGTCGCGGTCGCGCCGGCAGTCACGGTCGCTGCCGCAGCGTCGGTGGCGGCTGCGGCCACGGGGTCCGCGCCGAACACCGCGCCGCCCACGACTACAGCGCTCGCGCCGCCGCCGCCCACAACCATGTCGCCCGCGATCATGCCGCCCATGGCCATCCCCGCAGCGGCCACGAACCTGCCGCGCGTGCTGTCGGCGACGATGCCGCCTGCCGCCGCGGACTCGCTTCGCAGCCACGATGCCCACGGGCGAGCTCTTGCCTGCCCGGCCTGCGGCGTCCCGCTGGAAAGCTACGACTACGAAGGCAGCACCATCTTCGTCTGTCGTTCGTGTGGCGGCAGGCTGGTCAGTACGGCCCAGGTCCAGCGTATCCTTGCCCGGCGCGAGATGCGCTTCGACGAGAGTGAGCAACGCCTCGCCGACTACACCGTCGAGCACGGCGACGAGTTGCGCCGCGCCTTCGCCCAGAAGCGCGCCAGCGGGCAGACGACGCACATCGCCTGTCCGCGCTGCGGCCGCACCATGATGCGCCGCCACTACAGTTACGACTACGCCATCGAGGTGGACCTCTGCATGGTCTGCGACCTGTTCTGGTTCGAACACGACGAGCTCGAGGCCCTGCAGGCGATCGTGGAGCGCACGACACAGTAGGATGCCGCCGGACGGTCGCGCAGCAGCCGCAGCGCAGCTGACGGCTGTGGCGCGGGGGCGAGACCGTTACAATGGCCGCCATGGATCAGGAACCGCAGGTGACGGGGCGAGTCCCGCGCTCCCTTTTTGTGACCAACGACTTCCCGCCTCGCGTCGGCGGCGCCCAGACCTACTACTGGAACATGATCCAGACGCTCGATCCGGNNCGCACGGCTTACACGACCGTCCTGCCCCTGCCGTCGGTCGAGCGTCTCTGCGAGCGGCTCATTCGTGAGCATCATCTCGAGCTTCTGCAGCTCGGCCACCCGCTGCCGGCCGGTCTACTTGGGCCCTGGCTGCGGCGAACGGCCGGCGTGCCGTACGTGATCTTTCTCGGCGGCGCCGAGATCACTGTGCCGGGCGCCGTGCCCGGCGTGGCGCGCCTGCTGGCCTGGGTGCTGGCCGAGTCGGCGCTGCTGTTCACGGTGAGCCGTTACACCGCCGACCAGGCGGTGCGCCTGTCGCAAGGTCTGGCGCGGGCCGAAGTGCTGCGGCCGGCGCTCGAGACCGACCGGTACGTTCACACCGCCGTCGCCGATGCCACGGCGGCCCGGGCGGCGCTCGGCCTGGACGGCGCGCCGCTCGTGGTGTGCGTCGGTCGCCTCGTGCCTCGTAAGGGTCAGGACATGCTGATCGAGGCGCTCAAGGGCCTCGACGGCGCCTTTGCCGACGTGCGGCTCGCGCTGGTGGGCGGCGGCCGCCTGGCCGACGAGCTGCGCAAGCAGGCGGCCGCCGCCGGCCTCGCCGATCGCGTCCACCTACCAGGTGAGGTCTCGGCCGACGAGCTGCGTCTCTGGCTGCAGGCGGCCGACATCTTCGCCGGCCCGTCGCGCACTCGGTTTCGCGGTCTCGAGGTCGAGGGCTTCGGCATCGTCTTTGCCGAGGCCGCCCTCACCGGGCTGCCGGTGATCGCCGGCCGCTCCGGTGGGGCGCCCGAGGCGGTGATCGACGGCGACACCGGGATCGTCGTCGATGCTCACACCTCCCATGAGCTCACCGCGGCCCTCAGACGGCTGTTGTCGATGAGCCCCGAGCAGCGGCGC
>PKYM01000002.1 GCA_003132645.1 Actinomycetota bacterium
GGGAGCTTGCCGGCGACGGCCGCCGGCCGCTGCGCATCGATGTCGGCGAGCACGACCTTGGTTATCTCGGGCTCACTGGCGAGCGTTCGCGCCGTGACCTCGCCTACCGAGCCGACGCCCAACTGAAGTACACGCATGATCACACCCCTGGCTGCGAAGCCCGCGCCGAGCATAGTGCGCGGGCTCCAAAGAAAACTGCATGACCCCGGCAGCGAGTCTAGCGGGAGGCAGGCACGCTTCATAGGGTGGATTTCTCGTCGAACTGGACTTCATCGAAATCAAAACGTGCTCATTCATCGTCAGGCCAAGAGTCTGCGCGCCGCCGCACCGGCGATTGGCGACGCTCGTCGAGGGGAACAATCAGGAGTGTTTTACCCCTCTTTACGGAGCGCGCGTGATGAGTACGTATGACTTGGCCGTGATCGGCGGGGGGCCCGGTGGGCTGGCCGCTGCGATGTACGCCGGTCTTAGAGGTTTGAGTGTGGTCGGCTTTGAGGCCGAGTCTTTCGGCGGCCAGCTCATCAACCTCTACCCAAGCAAGCCGGTCACCAATTTCCCGGCGCAGACCGAGCTGCCCTCGCGCGAGCTCGCGCTGCGCCTCGCCGATCAAGCGGCGCATTTCGGCGCCGAGCTGCGCGAGTGGGAGCCGGTCGAGTTCGTCGGCGCCGGCGACGGGGGCTTCGCGCTGCGCAGCACCCGCGGCGAGATCAAAGCGCACGCGGTCGTGCTCGCCCTTGGTCTCGGGCGCTTTGCGCCGCGCCGCCTCGGCCTGGACGGCGAGGAGCGCTTCGTCGGCAGAGGTCTCACGTACCGCCTCCCGCCGATCGAAGAGATCGTCGCCGGCCATGCCGTGGTCGTCGGCGGCGGCGACACGGCACTCGACACGGCGCTCTCGCTGCAGCGCGTCACCGACGTGACGCTCATCCATCGCCGCGACGAGTTNNAACGCGCAGATCGTCGAACTGCGCGGCGGCGAGCGCCTCGAAAGCGTCGTCGTGGCGCTCGCCGACGAGAGCGTGGAGCTACCTGCCGATCTGCTTCTCGTGAGCATCGGCCAGGTGCCCGACCTGGCCGGCGTCGAGCAGTGGGAGCTCGGCATCAGCGGGCCGCACATCGAGGTCGACTCGGCGATGCAGACTGACCGGCGCGGCGTGTTCGCCGTCGGCGATTTCGCCGCCTACCCGGGCAAAGTGCGGATGATCGCCACGGCTGTGGCGGAGGGCTCAACGGCGACGGCCTCGGTCGAGCGCTTTCTGATGACGCCGAACTAGCCGCGTCGTGCCGGCCGGCCGCTCGGACGTCGAGGCCGGGTGGACCGCCCGGCCTCTCCACCTGCTTGCGCGACACGCGTACCGGCCGGTTAGCATCTGCATGCTATGGGGGCTGTTGAGCTTTCTCGACGCTGGCGTGGACCTGATCGTCTACGAGCTGGCGGTGAGGCGCTGGAACCCAATGCGGACACTCTTCGGCATGAGGCACCGGCGGCAACAAAGTGGTCATCTACATGTCGCGGGAGTGAGGGCGGCGCGGGCGAACGTTGTCGTGTAGTGCGGGCGCCCATTAGACCCCCCGCGCGCATATAGACGGGCCGCCGACGACCGCATCNNCAGCGCCGTCGCCGACCGCATCATCGCCGCCATGTTCCGTGGGTCGACCCGTTGCCAGAGCTGGCAACTGAGGGCCGTTGACAGCCTGGGCAGGGGGCGAGTAGCATTCATTACGCAGCAAATAGTAAGGAAAGTTTCCAGTTTCCGGAGCGTGTTTTCCTTGAAGGGGGGACCATGTCCAGGATCTCGTTGGGACGCGTCGTGAGCGGGGGCCGCTCGCGCAGGCCGCGTGCCCACAAACTCACCGGCGCCGTCGCGCTCGTCGCGGCGGCGCTCGTCGTCAGCGTGTGCGCCGCGCTGACACACGCCGGCACCAGCCCGGCATTCGCCGCCAAGGGCGGGCCACGACCGCCGGCTCCAGGTGGCGCCGCGTTCGTCCGCGTAAACCAGGTCGGCTACCCGACGGGTGCCGCCAAGCGGGCCTACTTCATGAGCCCGACGGCGGCAGCGGGCGCCACCTTCGCCGTCAAGAACGCGAGCGGCGTCACCGTCTTCTCGGGCACGCTGGGCGCCAGCCTGGGTGCGTGGAGCACGGCGTATGGCGCCGTGCAGCCGATCGACTTCGGCGCGGTGACGAGGCCCGGCACCTACACGATCTCGGTCAACGTGACCGGCGCGACACCGTCGCCGAGTTTCAAGATCGATACCGGCGCCAACGTGTATGCGCAGGCGATCGCCAACACGCTCAACTTCTACCAGGTCCAGCGCGACGGTCCGAGCTTCATCGGCGGGCCGCTGCGGACCGCCGCCGGCCACCTGAACGACGCCAACGCCATGACCTACCAGACCCCGAGCTATCGCGCGTCGACAGGCGGGTTCAGCGGGGACCTCACGGCACTCGGGCCGCGCATCGACGCCGCCGGCGGCTGGTGGGATGCGGGCGACTACCTCAAGTTCGTCGAGACGGCGAGCTATACCGAGGCGATGATGCTCGCGGGCGTGCGCGACTTCCCGGCTCAGATGGGCTCCGTCGGTTGGGCTAACGAGGCGCGTTTTGGCGCCGATTGGCTGCTGAAGATGTGGGACGATGCCACCAAGACGCTCTACTACCAGGTCGGCATCGGCTCCGGCAACGGCAAGACGATCAGCGACCACGACATCTGGCGCCTGCCGCAGGCCGACGACACGTATGGCGGCACGGACTCCGTGTACCGCTACATCCGCAACCGGCCGGTGTTCCGCGCCGGAACGGCCGGCGCGCTGATCAGCCCGAACCTTGCCGGCCGCGACGCGGCGGCACTGGCCCAGGCCTACCAGGTGTTCAAGGCAAGTGACCCGACCTTCGCCAACAAGTGCCTGCTGGCGGCGGTCCATCAGTACGATCTCGCCAACACCAGCCCGGGCAAGCAGCTGCTCACGGTGATTCCGTGGAGCTTCTATCCCGAGACCGAGTGGCGCGACGACCTCGAGTGGGGCGCCACCGAGCTGTACTTCGCGCTCGCCGGCGGCACGCCGCCGGCGGGGCTGCCGCACGACGCGAACTACTATCTGCAGCAGGCAGCCCATTGGGCGAACGCCTACATCGCCGTCGGCGCCTCCGACACGCTGAACATGTACGACGTCTCCGGGCACGCCCACTACGAGCTCTATCGGGCCATCGCCCAGGCAGGCAACCCGAGTGGGCTCGAGGTCACCAAGGCCGCTCTGACAGCGAACATCAAGAAGCAGCTCGACACGGCGCTTGCCCAGGCCGCCAAGGACCCGTTCCAGTTCGGTTTCGCCTGGGGTCAGTGGGACACGACGACCCACGGCGCCGGCATGGCGGTCATGGCCAGCGAGTACGACCAGATCACCGCGACTAGCACCTACGCCGATTGGAGCAGCCGCTGGGCGGCCAACATCCTCGGCGCCAACGCCTGGGGATTGTCGCTGATCGTCGGCGACGGCACGACCTTCCCGCACTGCCTTCAGCACCAGGTCGCGAACCTCGTCGGTACGCTCGACGGCACGTCGCCGGTCCTGGCGGGCGCCTGCGTCGAGGGGACCAACTCGGCTCCGACCAAGGGCACGCTCACGGGCATGATCCTGCCGCCCAACTGGACCGACGTGTACGCCCAGTTCAACGGGCAGGGCGCTCAGTTCCAGGACAGCGTCCAGTCGTACGACAACACCGAACCGGCGATCGACCTCACGGCTTCGAGCATGTTGATGTTCTCGCGGCTGATGGCCGGGCGGTACTAGTACGCGAGGGGGCGGGCGGCGCCGCGCGNNCGCGCGGCGCCGCCCGCCCCCTCCATCTTGAGAAGATCCACGGGGGAGGACGATGAAACGCATCCTGACAATCGCGGCGCGCACGGCGTTGGTCTCCATCTTCGCTTGGGCCGTGTTCGTGCCGGCGGCGTCCGCGGTAGGGCAGACGGTCGTCTCGATCGAGTTCGACGACGGGGTCGCCGACCAGTACGGCGCACTGCCGATCCTCAACGGTCACGGCATGCACGCCACCTTCTACATCAACAGTGGCGCCGTCGGCGACTCGCTGCACATGACCTGGGCGCAGTTGACCGGTCTCTACGCCGCCGGCAACGAGATCGGCGGGCACGGCCTCACGCACGCCAATCTCAAGAAGCTCAAGGCGGCCGGTCTCAAGACAGAGATCAACACCGACCGCCTCAACCTCTACGACCACGGCTTCCTGCCGGTCTCGTTCGCCTACCCGTTCGGCAACTACAACGCGACCGTCGAGCAGGCGCTGAAGACCTACGGGTACCTCAGCGGCCGCGGTGTCTCCGGCGTCGACGACCGCAGGGTCTTCGCCGAGACGATCCCGCCGCTCGACCCGTTCGCGACGCGCACGCCGGCCAATGTGAAGCAGGGCACGACGCTGGCCACGATCGAGAGCATGGTCACCGGCGCCGAGCAGCACGGTGGCGGCTGGGTGCAGCTCGTGTTCCACCATCTTGGCGGCGCCGACGTGTACTCGGTGTCGGTGGCCGACTTCACGGCACTGCTCGACTGGCTTCAGCTGCGGGCCGCGAACGGCACCGTGGTCGAGACCGTCACGCAGGTCATCGGCGGCGTGTCTGTGCCGCCGGCCCCGTGAGTTAGGCGACCGACCAGATGAGACGCGAGGGGGCGCCCGCAGGGCGCCCCCTCGCGTCTCCGGTACATGCCGGGCATGGCGGGGCGGCGTCTTCCGGCAGCGCCCCGCCGCCTCGCTTCGACAGGGTTGCCGTCCGTGAGTCGTGTCGATATTATGTATATGTTTTGTCGAAGCATTCTGCCCGACCAGGCAGTCTCCCAAAGTGAGGAGCACGTGACCGACACTGCTGCGCGCAGCGCGTTGACGAGCGAGTGCGTCGCCCTCATGCGTTCCCTGATGGGCACGCACGCCCGCAGCGACAGCTCGGCCTGGCTCGACCTCGAGATCACCATGGGCCAGCTCAAGGCGCTGATGACGCTGATCGTGAACGGGCCGCAGTCGGTCGGCGCGCTTGGTCGCTCGCTCGGCATCGCCGAGCCGTCGGCGAGCATGCTCGTCGACAAGCTCGAAGAGCA
>PKYM01000041.1 GCA_003132645.1 Actinomycetota bacterium
CGGACCGCGCGGCGGCGACGCCGGCGCGCGCGCGGCGCGCTGGGTCGCCGCCGACGCTTTGCGTGAGCTGCGCTCGCCGAAGGTCCTGGCGCGCCTCGACCGGTAGCGCCGGCCACGGGCTTGCCCCAGGGGTGCCCTTGAACTGCATCTGACGCCCTCAGCTCCGTCTCAGGCTCCGGGGTATTGACCACGGGCGTAAGCTCTGTTGAAGGCGACAGCCGCTTGGACCGGCCGGTGGCAGCGACGGCGCGCCGGCCTGGCGGTGGAAGAGCCAACGTCAACGAACGTGCCAACGGCGAGGCCGGCCCTATGCCCGAAGAACTGCTCGCCCCTATCCCGATCGAGCCGCGCTACCCGCGTCTGCTCAACGTCACGCGCTGGCTCCAGCGCCACTACGTCGTCACCCTGTCGGCGTCGGCGGCGCTGATGATCGTCGTGTTCGTCTTCGACCTGCTCACGTCGTCCGCCTGGACCGCCGGCGGCTTCTACCTCATCCCGCTGACGCTGATCGCGGTCACTCTGCGCCGCAAGACGATCGTCGCCGCCGGGGTCACCGCGGTCGTTCTGAGCGGTCTGGTGATGGCCGTCCAGCACGTCTTCGCCAGCCCGCAGCATCTGGTCTATTTCTACCTGCTGATCGTCGGTTGTGGCGGTCTGGTGGTGCTTTCCGACTTGCTGGCCCAGTTGGACGAAGTCTCGCGCCGCGCCATGACGCGCGCTCGCCTGGCCCAGGCCGAAGCCGACATCGTGGGGCAGTCGAGCGGGCGGGGCGAGCTCCACGAGCTCGTCGAAAGCGCCGTGCGGCGCATCGGCCGCGAACTCGAGTCCGACGTCGGCGTAGCCTTCGTCGTGCGCGACGGCGAGTGGCACGGCGAGGCGGGCTATGGCTCGACGGCCGACGCGAAGACGCTGCGGTACCCCTACGAGTCGCTCGTCGTCTTGCGCCACGCGCTCGAACACGACGAGGTGCTCGCCATCCACGACGTGCGCGCCTGGTTTGCCGAGCACGACCTGACGCCGCCGTCGTATCTGAACGACTTCGAACTGCACCGCGTGCTCGTCGTTCCGCTGCGAGCCTCCGACCTCGGCTTGGGGGCGATGATCTTCAGCCGGCCCGAAGGCAGCGGCCCGTTCTCACGCGAGCAGGTCCGCTTTGCCGGCAGTGTGGGCGGCCACGTGGCGATAGCCATCGAGAACGCGCGTCTCGTCTCCCAGCTCGGCACCAAGCAGCGCGACCTGTCGCTGGTGATCGAATCGAGCCTCGACTTCGCCGCCAGCCTGGAGCCGCGCAAGGTGATCGAGGCCGTCGTCGAGCGTCTGGTCGCGCTGCTCGACGCCAGCGCCTGCGACATCCACGTGCTCGAGCCCGGGGGCGAGGCCGTGCGCACGGTGGTCAGCTACGATGACGGCAAGTTCGACTTTGGCGACGTCATCGGCCGCGTCTGGTCGCTGCACGATTTCGCCTCGACCGGGCGCGTCGTGGCGACCGGCCGGCCCGTAGCGATCATGAGTCTCGACGACCCGGCCTTGAGCGACGCCGAGCGGCGCCTGCTGCAAAAGAACGGCAAGACCAGTCAGCTCGGTGTGCCGCTCAAGGTCCGCGACCGGGTCATCGGTGTGGTCGAGCTGTTCGACGACAAGGATCAGCACAGCTACTCGCCCGAGGACATCGAGTTGGTCGAGGCGATCTGCCAGTTCGCCGCGCTGGCTTTAGACAACGCTCGCCTCTTCGACAGTCAACGCGACACGGCCGCGCGACTCGAGCGTCTCGCCGGTCAGCTCGAGACCCTGCAGGAGGTCTCGCTGACCCTGGGGCGCTTGCGCGACGAGGCCGGGGTGGTGCGCGAGGTGCTCGAGACTGGGGCAGAGCTGCTCAACGCCGACGCGGCCGCCTACACCGTACGCGACGGCGACGTCGTGGTGGTGAAAGGGTTCCACGATCGCGACGGCTTCTCGGCCCCCGATGCCGCGGCGGCCGAGGGCATCGTCGCGGTGCTCAAGGACACCCTTGCCGAGATCGGCGCCACCGAGTTCGGCGACGGCATCGGCCTGCAGTCGCTGCCCGACCACGCCTTCGGGCACGGCCGGGTGTTGATCGTGCCGCTCAACCGCCGGCGACCCGACGCACTCGCCGCCCTGGTCTTTCAGCGCTCGCGCGGGGGCTCGTTCGGCGACGACGACGGCCGCCTGGCGACCACTCTGGCGACTCAGCTTTCGCTCACGCTGCGCAACGTACATGCCTTCCAGCGCGAGCACGAGATCGCCGAGACCTTTCAGACGGCGCTGCTCGTCTCCCCGCCGCTGCTGGCCGGCGCCGAGATCGGCGTCAGGTACCAGGCCGCGGCGGATGCCGCCCGGGTCGGCGGCGATTTCTACGACATCCTGCAGCTCTCGCCGGGGCGTGTGCTGATCGCGGTCGGCGACGTCTGCGGCCGCGGCCTGCAGGCGGCTACCGAGACCGCGCTGCTGCGCTACATGCTGCGCGCCTACGCTCAAGAGAGCTCGCCGGGCGAGGCGCTCTCGCGGCTGAACTCGGCCTTGCTGGCCCAGGATGCCGAACTGCCTTTCGCCACCATCGTCCTGGCGTCGCTCGACGTGCGACGCCGCAACCTCGAGTACGCCGTGGCCGGTCATCCGCGACCGATCGTGCTGGCCGGCCGCCGGCGCTTTGCGATCGCCCAGGCCGGCGGTTTTCCGGTCAGCATGTTCCCGGGTGAGACCTACCCGACCAATCGCTGTGTGCTGCCCGAAGATGCGACGCTGGTCTTCTACACCGACGGGCTGACCGAAGCGCGGCGCCACGGTCGCATGCTGGGCGAACGCGGCCTGCGCGAGACGGTGCGCCGTCACCTGGCAGAACCCGCCCAGGAGCTCGCCGAGTCGCTCATGGGTCGGGCCGCGCGCTACTCCGGCGGGACCTCCGAGGACGACATGGCCGTGGTGGTCGTCAAGTTGCCCTGAGCTTTCGTCGCGAGCCGCTCGAGTCGTCAGGTCCCGCCCCTTTCGGGCGTCGTTCAAGCCGTCGTCAGGACTCCGCCCTGTCGGGGGCCAGGCTGCCGGTCCGCCCACCGGCCTGCAGGTAGCGCCCCACACTGGCCTGGTCGACGAAGCCCACGAGCCGTCCGTCCTCGATCACGACGAGCTGGCTCACATCGCTCGTCGCCAAGCGGTGAAAGGCCGCCCCGGCGGGCTCGTCGGGGCTCACGGTCTGCAGGCGCTCGACGGTCGTCATCACGTCCTGCACCTGGTCGACGCCCCAGGAGCGCTCGTCGGTGCGCTGCAGGTCGGAGACGCAGACCAGCCCTTCGAGGGTGCCGTAGTCGTCCTGCACCGGCAGGCAGCGGGCGTTCAGGGCGAGGAAGTAGTCGTTGGCCGCCTTGCGCAGGGTGATGTCGCCGGGTATCCAGGTGGTCGGCTGCGACATGAGGTTGCGCACCGGCACGCCGGCCAGCCAGCCCTCGGCGCGGCTTTGCTGGTGGGCCGCCTGCGAGGACTGCACGACGATCCAGCCGATGAAACCGAACCACACGCCGCCGAACACGTCACCCCGAAACACGACGAACACGCCGGCGGCGATCATCAGAAAGCCGAACACCTGGCCGGTGCGGGCTGCCCACCGTGTCGCCTTGACGGGGTCGTGGGTCAGCGCCCACAGCACTGAGCGCAGCACGCGACTGCCGTCGAGGGGGAACCCCGGCAGCATATTGAAGATGGCCAGCAGCACGTTGACGTAGCCCAGGTAAACGAGGATGGCGTGGGCAATGCTCGGCGTCTGCACGACGATCGCCAGCGCGCTGCACGCGGCGCCGATGGCGAGGCTCGAGGCGGGGCCGGCGCCGGCCATCAGAGCCTCTCGTCCGGGGCTCGTCGACTCCGACTCTATGGTCGACACGCCGCCCAGCAAAAAGAGGGTGATGCTGCGCACGGGGATGCCCTGGGCGCGCGCCACGAGCGAGTGGGCGAGCTCGTGCACGAGCACCGAGA
>PKYM01000257.1:0-9570 GCA_003132645.1 Actinomycetota bacterium
CGACCGCCGCGCCGGCGACGGTCTCGGCCGTCGGGTGGGGGCTGTCGGACGTCAGGCTGAGGCCGGACTTGAGGTCGTTCACCGAGTCGGCGATGTCGTCGATGCCGATCTGTGAGCGGATGTCAGACGTGGCCGACTTGAACTCGCGCAACGTGCGGCCGAGCTGTCGGCCCATCTCGGGCAGCCGCTTGGGGCCGAAGACGACGAGGGCGATGATGAGGACGATGGCGAGTTCGGGAAGTCCGATATTGGGCACGTGAAGACGCTCCTGGTGGGTGACGCGGCCAGTCTGAGCTCTGAACAAAGAGTACGCACCGCGCTTGGGACCGTCAAACATGATCCCCGCCGCCGCCGCCGCTGCCGCTGCTGCCTTTGTCCAATCTGGCCGGCGGGATGTGGACATAGCGGTGCTTCTTGTCAAAAAAGTCCTGCAAATAGGCGTGACGACGGCGTCTGAATCGGTCGGCGGGCCAGTTGCGTGGCTTCGACGCGCTTTGTTATGATCGTGTCGTGATCGGCTTCATGGGCGTGCTTGTCCGCTTGAGTGTCTGCGCCGGGGTATGACGACCGCATTCCTCACCAATTGGATCTATGTCGCCGTGTTCATCGCCGCCGGAGCGGCGATGGTTGTCGGCATCCTGCTCATGTCCCGGCTCGTCTACCCGATCCACCCCTCGCCCGAGAAGTACTCCACCTACGAGTGCGGCATCGAGCCGGTCGGCGATTCCTGGCATCCGTTCGCGGTGCGCTACTACATCTTCGCCCTGCTGTTTCTCGTCTTCGACGTCGAAGCGATCTTCCTGTTTCCCTGGGCGCTCACCTTCCGCCGGCTGGGCACGTCGGGCTTCGTCGAGGTCCTCATCTTCATCGCCGTGCTGCTGGTCGGCCTGGTCTATGCGTGGCGCAAGGGGGCACTCGAGTGGGTCTGAGCGACGGCATCGGCTTCAAGGCGCTGACCGACCGGGTCCAGTATCCGAACCTGAGCCAGTTCGAGCGGCCCAACGTGATCACCACGACCGTCGATTTCATCTTCAGCTGGGCGCGCTCGCACTCGGTGTTTCCCTTCACCTATGGCCTCGCCTGCTGCGCGATCGAGATGCTGAGCTCCGGCTTTGCCCGCTTCGACGTCGCGCGCTACGGCATGGAGGTCTTTCGGCCCACGCCGCGCCAGTGCGACCTCATGATCGTGGCAGGCACCGTCAACGAGAAGATGGCGCCGGTGCTCAAGCGCCTCTACGAGCAGATGTCGGAGCCCAAGTGGGTCATCGCCATGGGCGCCTGCGCCACCAGCGGGGGGCCCTTCTACGACGGCTACAACGTCGTCAACGGCGTCGACAAGGTCGTGCCGGTCGATGTCTACATCCCCGGCTGCCCGCCCCGCCCCGAGGCGCTGTTCCAGGGCCTGCTCGAGCTGCAGAAGAAGATCCAGACCATGCACATCGTGCCTCCGGTGCCGACCGGGGCGGTGCGCCCGCAGACCGCCGCCGGCCCTGCTGTCACCGGCCCCGCGGCCGCCGGCCCCGACGCCCCAGCCGTCGTCGCTCCCGACGCCCCCGGCGGCGCCACCCCCGACAAGGTCCGGGGATAGCGTGCTGCCCGCGATCGGCTCGGCCGGCCTGGCGATCGACGACGTCGCGGATCGTCTCGTCGCCGCTTTGGGCGCCGACCTTGCGGACGTGCGAGTCCAGGAGCCCGACACGGTCGTGGCCGCCGTCGAGCGCGGTCGCCTGCACGACGTCGCGGTAGCCCTGCGGGGCCTCGACGGCCTCGCCTACGAGTCGTGCAACTTCGTCGCAGCGGTCGACCACGTGAGCCGCTTCGAGTGCGTCTACCACCTCTATTCGTTCGCTTCCAACACCTATCTCGAGCTACACGTCGAGGTGCCGCGCGCCGATCCTTCCGTCGCCACGGTCTCCGACGTCTGGCCGGCCGCCGACTGGCACGAGCGCGAGGCCTGGGACATGATGGGCATCCGCTTCGAGGGGCACCCCGACCTGCGCCGCATCCTGCTCAGGGACGACTGGGTCGGTCATCCGCTGCGCAAGGACTACGTCGATACGATCGACAACCACCCGCATGTCTGACTTCTTCACGACAGCCGCCCCCGACGAGGCCATGGCGCTGGCCCTGCGGCGTATCCGCGAGTCCGAGGAGGCCGGTCGCGGCAGCGAGATGGCCGGTCTCGGCTTCAACCAGGTTGTCGTCAACATGGGGCCGCAGCACCCGTCCACGCACGGCGTGCTGCGTCTCGTGGTCACCCTCGACGGCGAGCTCGTCAAAGACGTCATCCCGGTGATCGGCTACCTGCATCGCTGCAAAGAGAAGCTCGCCGAAAAGCGCACCTACTTTCAGTACATCCCGATCCCCGATCGTACCGAGTACGTCGCCGGCATGAACTGCGAGTGGGGCTACGTGCTCACCGTCGAGAAGCTGGCCGGTATTCAGCCCACCCGCCGGGCCGAGTTTATCCGCGTCATCATGGCCGAGCTCAACCGCATCGCCAGCCACCAGGTCGGCGTGGGCACCTTCGTTGCCGACCTCGCTCCCCTGGGCACGGCCCTGGTGTTCTACGCCTTCCGCCACCGCGAGAAGATCCTCGACCTCTTCGAGGCCGCCAGCGGGGCGCGCATGATGTTCAACTACTTCCGCTTCGGCGGCGTGCGCTACGACCTGCCCGACGGCTGGGTCGAGCAGTGCCGCGAGCTCATGCTCCAGGTGCCGGCCTGGTGCGACGAGTACGAGTCGCTGGTCAACGACAACGCCGTCTTCCTGCAGCGCTGCATGGGCAAGGGCGTGATCAGCCACGACGACGTCGGCGACTACGCCATCACCGGCCCCAACGCGCGCGCCTCTGGGGTCGCCCACGACCTGCGCCGCACGCGGCCCTACTCGGTCTACCCTGAGCTCGACTTCAAGGTCTGCCTGGGCGAGCACGGCGACGTGCTCGATCGTTACCAGGTGCGCGTCGACGAGATGCGCGAGTCGGCCAGGATCGTGCTGCAGTGCCTCGACATGCTGCCCGGCGGGCCGGTGCAGCTCGGCACGCTGCGGCCGCCCTATGTCATCACGCCGCCGCCGGGCGCCTGCTACACGGGGCAAGAAAACCCGCGCGGTGAGTACGGCACCTATATCGTCAGTGACGGCTCGCGCTACCCCTACCGCCTCAAGTACCGCGACCCCTGCTTCGTCAACCTGCAGCTCTTTCCCAAGCTGCTGCGCGGCAACAAGATCGCCGACGCGGTCGCCATCTCAGGCAGCATGGACCTCGTTCTCGGCGGGATCGACCGCTGATGAGCTGGGATATCGTCTGGGCCGTCGTGCGCCTCGTCGTGGCGATCGTCATCGCCTACTCCGTCGTGTTCGTCGCGGCGCTCGTCAACATCCTCTTCGAGCGCCGCATGCTGGGCTTTCTGCAGGACCGCCTGGGTCCCAACCGCACCGGGCCCCAGGGCATCCTGCAGAGCGTCGCCGACTCCTTCAAGATGATGGGCAAAGAGGACTTCGCGCCGACCGCCGCCGATAAGGCGATGTTCACGCTGGCGCCGGTCATGGTCATGGTCGGCGCGGTCGCCATCCAGGTCGTGGTCCCCTACACGAAGGGCTGGACCGACCAGAACCTGAACGTCGGGCTCATCTATATCGTCGCCATCACGAGCTTCACGGTGCTGGCCATCCTGCTGGGCGGCTGGGCCTCGCACAACAAGTACTCGCTGGTCGGCGCGCTGCGTTCGGCCGCCCAAATGATCTCCTACGAGCTGCCCATGATCCTCGCCCTGCTGGTCGTGGCCATGGCCGCCGGTTCGCTCAGCCTGAACGCCGTGGTCGCCGCCCAGAGCCGCTACCAATGGTTCGCCTTCACCATGCCGTTCACGTTCCTGCTGTTCTTCATCGCCTCGATCGCCGAGCTCAACCGCGGACCGTTCGACCTGCCCGAGTCCGAGTCGGAGCTCGTGGCCGGCTACGGCACCGAATACTCCGGCATGCGCTTCGGCATGTTCTTCTTGAACGAGTACGCCGGCATGACCATCATGTCGATGGTCACCGTCACCCTGTTCCTCGGCGGCTGGCAGGGGCCCTTCGCCAACGCCCTCGTCATCCACGGCGTGGCCCTGGTGCCCCTGGTCTGGTTTCTCGCCAAGGTGTACCTCCTGGTGTTCGCCCTCGTCTGGATCCGTCTGTCGGTGCCCCGTCTGCAGGTCGACCAGCTCATGGGCTTCGCCTGGAAGGTGCTCATCCCGCTGGGGCTGGCCAACATCCTGGCGACCGCCGCCGTGCTGCTCTGGGCGCCACACTGGAAGCTCGCCATGGCGGTCTACAGCTGGATCTTCCTGATCGCCTTCGTCGGCCTGTTCGACGCGGTGCTGCGCTGGCGCCTCAATCGGCTGCGCCGGCGCCTGGTGGTGCTCACCTAGTGCTCGGCATCCTCAAGGCCATGCGCACCACCCTGGGCCACCTGCCGCAGCGCAAGATCACCGTGCAGTACCCCGAGCAGCGCGAGCAGCTTCCCGAACGCAGCCGGGGGCTGTTCCGGGTCGTCATCGATCCGGCCACCGACGACCCGCGCTGCCGCGCCTGCACCCTCTGCGAGACCAACTGCCCGGTGCAGGTCATCCGTGTGAACTACGAGTCCAAGTACGCCCTGCCGGCCGTCAACGAAGCGCGCCTCGGGCGCGAGCGCACCGAGTCACAGCCGACGCCCGACCTCACCCTGCTGGCCCCGGTCGTCGACCACTACCGCGAGACCGGCACCGGCATGATGGCCGTGCTCCAGCACACCCAGGAGATCTACGGCTACCTGCCGCGTCTGGCCCTGCAGGAGATCTCGCTCGAGACCGGCGTGTCGCTCTCGCAGGTCTACGGCGTGGTGAGCTTCTACAACCAGTTCCGCCTCTCGCCTGTGGGCCGCTTCGTGATCACCGTCTGTCACGGCACGGCCTGCCACGTCGCCGGCGCGCCGCTCATCACCGAGGCCTTCTCCGGCGAGCTCGGCATCGAGGTCGGCAAGACCACGAGCGATCGCCTGTTCACCCTGCAGACCGTGAGCTGCGTGGGCGCCTGCGCCCTCGCGCCGGTGGTGCGGGTGGGCGACGACGAGACCCATGGCCGCATGACCCCCGACAGGGCGCGCGCGCTGGTGAACGATCTCAAACACAGGGCCGAGGTCGACCGATGAGCCTGATCGCCACCGATCGTGCGAGCGTCGTCGCGGCCGCCCTCAAGCAGGCGCTGCACGCAGACAAGGTCGTCGCTCACGAGGGCGCCCGCGAGGTGCGCATCTGCGCCGGCACCGCCTGTCACGCTTCGGGCCGCCCGGCGGTCACCGCGGCCTTCCGCGACCAGCTCGCCGAGAAGGGGCTCGTCGACACCGTGTGCGTCGTCGAGACCGGCTGTCACGGCTTCTGCGAGCAGGGCCCGATCGTCGTCGTGCAACCTCAGGGGCTGTTCTACCCGCGGGTGCGGGCCGGCGACGTGGCCGGCATCATTGAGGCCAGCATCATCGGCGACGGCATCTACGAGAAGCGTCTCTACAAGGACCCGGGCAGCGGCGCGCCCATCCCCTACGAGCACGACATTCCTTTCTATGCCGAACAGCGCCGCCTGGTGCTCGCGCTGAACGGCAAGATCGACCCCTACTCGATCGACGACTACCTTGCTCACGACGGCTACGCGGCTCTCGCCGGCGCACTCGCCGCCGACGATCCCGAGAGCGTCATTGCCGCCGTCACCGAATCGGGTCTGCGCGGCCGCGGCGGCGCCGGCTTTTCGACCGGCACCAAGTGGAGCCTCACGCGCCGCAGCCCGGGCGCGGTCAAATACGTCATCTGCAACGCCGACGAGGGCGACCCCGGGGCATTCATGGACCGCTCGGTGCTCGAGGGCAACCCCCACGTCGTGATCGAGGGCATGGCGATCGCCGCCTTCGCGATCGGCGCCACTGAGGGCTACGTCTACGTGCGGGCCGAATACCCGTTCGCCGTTGAGCGCCTCGGCAGGGCGCTCGAACAGGCCCGCGAGCGCGGCATCCTGGGCAGTCATGCGCTCGGCAGCGACTTCTCGTTCGACGTGCAGATAAACGAGGGCGCCGGCGCGTTCGTGTGCGGCGAGGAGACGGCTCTCATGGCCTCGATCGAGGGCCGCCGCGGCATGCCGCGCACGCGCCCGCCGTACCCGGCCACCGCGGGTCTGTTCGGCGCGCCGACCAACATCAACAACGTCGAGACGCTCGCCAACGTGCCCTGGATCCTGACCCACGGCGCCGACGAGTTCGCGGCCATGGGCACGGGCACCTCGCGCGGCACGAAGATCTTCTCGCTGACCGGCAAGGTCGTCAACGGCGGTCTCGTCGAGGTGCCCATGGGCGCCACTCTGCGCCACGTCATCTTCACTGTCGGCGGCGGCATGCTGCCGGGCCGCGAGTTCAAGGCCGTGCAGCTCGGCGGCCCGTCCGGCGGCTGCCTGCCGGCCGACATGCTCGACACGCCGATCGACTATGAGAAGCTCGTGGCGACCGGCGCGATCGTCGGTTCGGGAGGCCTCGTCGTGGTCGACGACACCACCTGCATGGTCGACCTGGCGCGCTTCTTTTTGCAGTTCACCCAGGACGAGAGCTGCGGCAAGTGCGTGCCCTGCCGGCTGGGCACCAAACGCATGCTCGAGACGCTCGAACGCATCTGCGCGGGCGAAGGCCGCGAGGGCGACATCGAGCTCCTCGAGGAGCTCGCCGAGTACATCAGCGAGGGCACGCTGTGCGCCCTCGGCGGTACGGCCCCCAACCCCGTGCTGACCACGCTCAGGTATTTCCGTTCCGAATACGAGGCCCACATCAATGAGAAGTGCTGTCCGGCGGGCCGTTGCAAGGCGCTCATCACCTACTACATCGGCGGCAACTGCACCGGCTGCGCGCTGTGCGCCAAGAAGTGCCCGACCCACGCCATCTCAGGCGAGAAGAAGCAGGTCCACGTGATCGACGAGGACCTCTGCATCAACTGCGACACCTGCCGTCAGGTCTGCAACTTCGACGCCGTCAAAGTCAGGTCGGGCGTCACGCCGTCGGCCGCCCCCGAAGAGCGCGCGACATGACGATCACAGACCACCAGCCCACCACACCCGCCGCGCCAGGCGCCGCCGCGTCGGCGACACGCCAGGCGCCGCCGGTCACCCTGACCATCGACGGCCAGACGGTCACCTGCGACCGCGGCGAGACGATCCTCGACGCCGCCCAGCGCCTCGGCATCCACATTCCCACGCTCTGCTACGAACCGCGGCTGCCGGCTTCGGCCGCCTGTCGCGTCTGCATGGTCGAGCTCGAGGGGGCGCGCAAGCCGGTGCCGAGCTGCTCCACCGCGGCGGCCGACGGCATGGTCGTGCACACCAATACAGAGAGGGTGCGCAAGATGCGCCACCTCTACCTCGAGCTGCTGCTGTCCGACCACAACTCGTTCTGCACGCCGCCCTGCCGCGACGCCTGCCCGACCCACATCAAGATCCCGCAGTTCCTCGACGCGATCGCCCATGGCGACTACAAGACCGGCGTGCGCAAGCTGCGTGAAGACCTGCCGTTCCCGGCCATCCTGGGCCGCGTCTGCCCGCGTCCCTGCGAGGGTCCCTGTCGGCGCCAGCTCGTCGAGCATCCCATCACGATCTGCTGGCTGCACCGCTTCATGGCCGACCAGTGCCTAGACGAGGAGCAGACCGGCGAGCTGCTGCTGCCGGTCGAACCCAAGCCCGACAGCGGCAAGCGCATCGCCATCGTAGGCGGCGGGCCCGCCGGCCTGGCTTGCGCCTTCTACGCGCGGCTCGAGGGCCACGCCGTGAAGATCTTCGAGGCGCTGCCCAAGCCGGGCGGCATGCTGCGCTACGGCATCCCCAGCTACCGCCTGCCGCGCGACGTGATCGACAAGGAGCTGAACGTCCTGTGGCGCATGGGCGTCGAGCTCGAATGCGACACCCGGCTGGGCGTCGACTTTCAGATGGACGATCTCACGGCGGCCTACGACGCGGTTTTCCTGGGCCTCGGCGCCTTCAACTCCAACGAGATGGGCATTCCCGACGAAGACGCCGACGGCGTGGTCGCCGCGGTCGACTTCCTCGGCGAGCTCGAGCTTACCGGCGACGTGCACGTCGGCGACAAGGTGACCGTCATCGGCGGCGGCTTTACGGCCATGGACGCCTGCCGCACCTCGGTGCGCAAGGGCGCCAAAGAAGTCACCTGCCTCTACCGGCGCTCGCGCCGGGAGATGCCGGCCCACGTCACCGAGGTCGACGAGGCCGAAGAAGAGGGCGTGCGGCTCGAGCTTCTCGTGGCGCCGGTGCGCATCCTGGTCGACGGCGAGCGCAAGGTGACCGGCATCGAGATGCTGCGCATGGAGCTCGGCGAGCCCGACGCCTCGGGCCGGCGCCGGCCGGTGCCGCTCGAGGGCTCCGAGTTCGTCGTCGAGTGCGACCAGGTGATCGCCGCCATCGGCCAGTTTCCCGCTCTCGACGGCACGAGCGAGGAACAGGGCGTCAAGCGCACCAGGTGGAAGACCGTCGAAGTCGACGAGTTCACCTTCCAGACCGACGACCCCAAGGTCTTTGCCGGCGGCGACGTGGTGCTGGGCGCGCAGACCGCCATCCAGGCCGTCGCGCAGGGCAAGAAGGCGGCCTGGAGCATCGACGCCTTCTTTCGCGGGCTCGACATGCGCGAGGTCTCGCGCGAGCTCGCCGAGCTGCGCGCCACACCGTTCTTTGCCGCCATGAACTCGCGTCACGACCTCGACCCGGCGATCACCCGCATGGCCGAGATCCCGCCGGTGTTCATCGACATGACGACCGACGTCTCGCACCCGGTGCCGCCGGCCGTGATGCCCAAGCTCGCGCCCGCCGAACGCAAGGCCGACTTCCGGCAGATCGAGCAGGGCTTCTCAGAGCCCGACGCGCGGCGTGGCGCTGAGCTGTGCCTCGACTGCTACTGCCCGGCCAACGGCACCTGCGACCTGCAGCGCTACGGCATCGAATACGAGGTCTTCAAGAACAGGTTCCACGGACAGGCCGCCCACGACTACCCGGCCGACTTCCGCCACGACTTCATCATGCGCGAGCCCAACCGCTGCATCAACTGCCTGCGCTGCGTGCGCGTCTGCCGCATGGAGGTCGGGGCGAGCTGCTACGACGCCATGGGCCGCGGCTGGGAGACGATCGTCTCGACGCCCGACAACCTGCCGCTCCAGATGATCGGCTGCGTGTCGTGCGGCAAGTGCGCCGAGACCTGCCCGACGGGCTCCATCGTGACCAATCCGCGCGTCCTGCAAAGCTACGACTTAGACGAGAGCCGCTGTATCTTCTGCGGCGAGTGCGTCGAGGTCTGCCCTTACGACGCCCTCGAGCAGACCGACTTCTTCGAGCTCGCCTCCTACAGCCGCACCCAGCTCGCCGGCGAGTCGCTGTTCGTACGCGGCGCCAAGCCCGTCGACGTGCTGCGCGAGACCGTGGCCGACCTCGTGCCGCACGTGCGCGATTCAGTCGAAGGCGACGGCTGGCAGTGGTCGCCGATCAAGGGCGACGGCGCCGGCCTCGACGAGCCCGACAGCG
>PKYM01000257.1:9595-14744 GCA_003132645.1 Actinomycetota bacterium
GCAGCGACTGATGCCGCACGGCGATTTCCATCCGGTCGCCTTCGTGATCGTCGCCGCCTGGGTGCTGGCCTGCGGCATCGGCGTCGTGACCTTCCGCAACATCGTCCACTCGGCGATGTCGATGGTCCTGTGCTTCCTCGGTGTGGCCGGCGTCTACGTGCTGCTGAACGCCGGACTGCTCGCCGTGATCCAGATCCTGGTCTACGTGGGCGCCATCTCGGTGGTCGTGCTGTTCGCCGTCATGCTGACCGAACAACACCACGCCAAGCGGGGCTTCTTCTTCAACCGCCAGAGCGTCTTCGCCCTGCCGCTGACGGTCGCCGCCGCCGTCGTGATCACCGTCGTGCTGGTGACCTCGAAGCTGCCGCCGAACGGCTCCCACTCCCACAACGTCTCGTTGCTGGGGATCGCCAACGGGCTGTTCAACGCCTACGTCTTTCCCTTCGAGCTCGTGTCGTTCGTGCTGCTGGCCGCCATGATCGGGGCCATCGCCCTGGCTCGCAAAGAGGGTGACGAGTGAGCGCCGTCGACTGGTATCTCACCCTGGCCACCGGGCTGTTCTGCATCGGCGCCTACGGTGTGCTGGCGCGGCGCAACGTCATTTTGATCATCATGAGCCTCGAGCTCATGCTGAACGCGGTCAACATCGCCCTGGCGGCCTTCGCGAACTTCATGCCCGGCGCCGCCGGGCGCGGCACGTTCTTCGTGCTGTTCATCATCACGCTGGCGGCCGCCGAGGTCACGGTCGGCCTCGCCATCGTCGTGGCCAACTACCGCAACCACCGCTCGGTGCAGGCCAACGAGTTCAGCGAGATGAAGGGCTAGGTGGCGGACATGCACGTCCTGATCACCCTCATCCCGCTGCTGCCGCTGGCCGGATTCATCGTCACCCTTGTGTTCGGCCGCGGCCTCCTGGCCCGTCGCCCCGAGATCGTCTCGCTCGCCGCGGTCACCGCTTCGTGGGTGCTCAGCATGATCGTCGTAGTCCACGTCTTCGGCGCCCACGACAAGACCATCGACTTCAACCTGTTCACCTGGATCTCGGCCGGCAGCTTCCACGTGCAGTGGGGCTACCTGGTCGACTCGCTCACGGCCGTCATGCTGATCGTGGTGAGCACCATCGGCATGCTGGTGCACTACTACTCGATCGGCTACATGCGCGGCGACGGCGGCTACTACCGCTTCTTCGCCTACCTCAACCTCTTCATGTTCATGATGTTCATGCTCATCCTGGCCAACAACTACCTGCTGGTGTTCCTGGGCTGGGAAGGCGTCGGCCTGTGCTCCTACCTGCTGATCTCGTTCTGGTTCCACAAGAAGAGCGCCTCGCAGGCCGGCAAGAAGGCCTTCCTCGTGAACCGCGTGGGCGACTGGGGCTTCATGCTCGGCATGTTCCTCATGTTCGTCACCTTCGGTTCGCTGCAGTTCGGCAAGGTCTTCGCCAAGGTGCCGTTCGTGAGTCCCGGCATCGTCACCTGGATCAGCCTGCTGCTGTTCGTCGGCGCGGTGGGCAAGAGCGCCCAGTTTCCGCTGCACGTCTGGCTGCCCGACGCGATGGAGGGTCCGACCCCGGTCAGCGCCCTGATCCACGCCGCCACCATGGTCAACGCCGGCGTCTACATGATCGCCCGCAGCTACCCGCTCGTCAGCCACTCGCACACGGCCATGCTGGTGGTGATGATCGTCGGCACCTTCACGGCCATCTATGCGGCCTGCATCGCGCTCACGCAGAACGACATCAAGAAGGTGATCGCCTACTCCACGATCTCCTCGCTGGGCTTCATGTTCATGGCTCTCGGCGCCGGCGCCTGGGTGGCGGCCATCTTCTACCTGTTCGCCCACGGCTTCTTCAAGGGCTTGCTGTTCCTGGGATCGGGTTCGGTCATCCACTCGATGTCCGACGAACAGGACATGCGCCTCATGGGCGGTCTGCGCAAGAAGCTGCCGCTGACCTTCTGGGCGATGCTGATCGGCGCCCTGGCCAACGTCGGGCTCTTCCCGTTCGCGGGCTTCTGGGCCAAAGACGAGATCCTCGGCGGCGACTTCGCCGCCCACTACTATCTCGTCTGGGTGGTCGGCCTGGTCACGGCCTTCATCACCGCCGTGTTCATGTTCCGCCTCATGTTCCTCACCTTCTGGGGCGAGAACCGGGCCTCGGCCGATGTCCAGCACCACATTCACGAGTCGGCGCGCACCATGACCGTGCCGCTCGTCATCCTCGCCATCCCGGCCGCCCTGCTGGGCCTGGTCGTCGGCCTGCCGCCCGACGGCGGCTTCATGCACCACTTCCTCTCGCCGGTGTTCTACAACGTCGAGCAGGAGCACTTCGCCTGGGCCGGCCGCGGCGGCGCTCTGCTGCTGGTCTCGCTCGTCATCGTCGTGGCCGGCATCTACACCGCCTATGTGGCCTACCTGCGACGGCCCGAGCTGCCGGCGCGGGCCGCGGCCCGGGTGCCTTGGGCCTACCAGGCGTCGCAGCGCAAGTTCTACATGGACGAGTTCTATGACGTCGCCGTGATCCGCCCCGTCATGGGCTTTGCCCTGTGGCTGGCGGACGTGGTCGACACAAAGGTCATCGACGGCGCGGTGAACGGCCTGGCGCGGGGCTGGGACGGCTTCGGCCGCCGGCTGCGGCCGCTGCAGACCGGCCGCGCCCAGAGCTACGCCTTCGCCACGTTCGCCGGCCTGTTCGTGCTTATCATCCTCATCCGGTACATCTGGGGGGCGTAGTGGGCTGGCACCAGCAGGCGGGCTTCCCGATCCTCTCGGCCATCATCTACCTGCCGCTCGTCGGCGTGCTCGTCATCATGGCCTTCGGCAAGGGCCGGCCGCGTTTCTACAAGCTGGTGTCGCTTCTCGTCACGTTCGCCGCCTTCGCGCTTTCGGCCGTCATGCTGCTGCGCCTCCACACCCACTTGCCCGGCATGCAGTTCACCGAGAACGTCCTGTGGATCGGGCGCTTCAACATCCACTACAGCTTCGGCATCGACGGCATCGCGGCCCTGCTCGTCTTTCTCACCACGCTGCTCGGCTGCATCGTCATCATCGCGAGCTGGCACTATGTCAGCGACCGCGAACGCGGTTTCTTTGCCGCGCTGCTGCTCCTGCAGACCGGCATGACCGGTGTCTTCTGCGCCACCGACCTCTTCCTGTTCTATGTGTTCTGGGAGGCCATGCTCATCCCGATGTACTTCATCATCGGGATCTGGGGAGGGCCCCGAAAGATCTACGCCGCGATCAAGTTCTTCCTGTTCACCCTGGTGGGCAGCCTGCTCATGCTGGTCGCCATCATCGCGCTGGTCTACTACGCCCGCGTCCATTCACCGGTGGGACTCACCTTCAACATCCAGCTCCTCTCGCGTCTGGTGCTGCCCTACAACCTGCAGATATGGGCGTTCCTGGCCTTCTTTTTGGCCTTCGCCATCAAGGTGCCCATGTGGCCCCTGCACACCTGGCTGCCCGACGCCCACGTCGAAGCGCCCATGGCCGGTTCGGTGATCCTCGCCGGCGTGCTGCTCAAGATGGGCGCCTACGGCATGCTGCGCCTCTGCCTGCCGATCTTCCCCGACGCGGCGGTGGCGTTCATCCCGCTCGTCGTGGCGCTCTCGATCGTGGCCATCGTCTACGGCGCGCTGGTCTCGATGCAGCAGAAGGATCTGAAGAAACTCGTGGCCTATTCGAGCGTCAGCCACATGGGCTTCGTGACGCTCGGCATTTTCGCCTCGATCGCCGTGCTGAACAACGCCCAGGGCATGGAGGGCGCCATCCTCGTGATGTTCAGCCACGGCCTGCTCACGGGCGCCCTGTTCCTGCTCGTGGGCTTCCTCTACGAACGCACCCACACGCGCGACATCGCCGCCATGAGCCGGCTCGCCACGCCGCTGCCTATCCTCGCCGGCTTCTTCATGTTCTTCACGCTGGGCTCGCTGGGCCTGCCCGGCCTGTCGGGCTTCGTCGGTGAGTTCCTGAGCCTCCTCGGGCTGTTCCACTACTCGCACTGGCTGGCCGCGATCGCCGCCCTCGGCGTGATCCTGGCGGCCTGCTACCTGCTCTGGATGTACCAGCGTGTGCTCTTCAACGATCGCGGCGACGACGCCGTCAAGCCGGGCCTCGCGCTGACCGACTTCAACTCCCGCGAGATCGTCTCGCTGCTGCCGCTCGTGGTCTTCGTGGTGTGGCTGGGCGTCTATCCGACCACCTTCCTGAATCTTCTCCACCTGCCCGTCCAGCAGATCGTCGGCCGGGTCATGCCCTCGCTCGCTCAGGCGCACGGCGGCGCGCTTGCCCAGCTCGTCCATTTCACGCGGGGGCTGTTCTAGATGAACAACTCGATCTCCGTCATCCTGCCCGCGGTGATCGTTGCCGCAGCGGCCGTGCTCGTGCTGCTGGTTGATCTGCTCGCGGGGCTGCGCAAGGATTTGCTTGCCTGGGTGGCCGCCGCCGGGCTCGTCGTGGCGGCCGCGGTCGCGGCCGGTCAATGGACGACCTGGAAGGGTGGTTTTGCGGTCTGGCGCCTCGTCTCCGGCGGCGGGCTCGCCATGAACGCGCGTACGGGCGTGTACGGCTTCGACAGGATGGTGCGGCTCGACCAGTACGGTCTGTTCTTCACGATCCTGTTCTGCGCCGTCGGGGTGCTGACCATCATGCTCTCCGACGGCTACCTGGCCCAGCACAAGGTCAAGCCCGGTGAGTTCTACGCCCTGCTGCTGCTCGTCATCGCCGGCATGATCGGCATGGCGATCTCGACCGATCTCATCGCCCTGCTCGTGTCGTTCGAGCTCATGTCGCTGCCCAGTTACGTGCTGGCCGGCATGCTGCGCGCCGACCGGCGCTCGGGCGAGGCCGCGGTCAAGTACTTCATCAACGGCGCCTTCGCCTCGGCCGTGCTGGCCTTCGGTCTGGCGCTCGTCTACGGCGTCACGGGGCAGACCTCGTATGCCGGCATCCAGCCCCATCTGGCGCTGACCGACCCGCGCAACGCGATGCTGCTCGTGGCGCTGGTCCTGGTCTCGACCGGGTTCGGCTTCAAGATCTCGGCCGTGCCCTTCCACGGCTGGGCGCCCGACGTTTACGAGGGCGCTCCCACGCCGGTCACGGCGTTCATGTCGGTCGGCGTCAAGGCCGGCGCCTTCGCCGGCTTCCTGCGCCT
>PKYM01000289.1 GCA_003132645.1 Actinomycetota bacterium
GCCGGGCCCCCGCCCGACGCCGGGCCCCCGCCCGACGCCGGGCTCGCCGTCGATGCGGGCCAGCCCCACACCGCCGGTCGTCCAGCCTTCGAATCTCACGCGCGCGCGAAAAAATATCCAGGTCTCGCGTCCCAAGGGGATGAGCGGGACGGCGATGAACATGCCGACGATGCCGTGGAGCTGGTTGCCGATCAGCACGGCGAAGATGACGACCAGGGGGTGCACCCTGAAGCGCGTGCCCATGATGAGCGGCGCGGCGATGTGCCCTTCGACCTCCTGGATGCCGACGTAGGCGATGATCACCCAGAACGCCGTGATCGGCGAATGCAGCAGCGCGACGGTCACCGGCGGCACCGCGCCGAGCACCGGGCCGAGATAGGGGATGACCTCCATGAGGCCGGCCCAGGCGCCGAAGGCGACGGCGTACTTGGCGCCCGACGGAAAGACGCCGGCCATGCCCAGGACCCACATCGTCAGGCCGGTGCCGGTGCCGATCGCGGCCGACAGCAGAAGCTGGGCTTCGAGATACTTGACGACAGCGCTCTGGGTCATGGCGATGAACTGGCGTCCGTCGTCGGGTGAGCCGGTGGGGAAGTGCTCAGCGACGAAGCGGCCGATGCGCTTGGCGTCAAGCAGCATGTAGATCGAGATCACGGCGATGACCACGCTGATAGTGACGGTCCGCGCCACCGAGACGCCGATGCCGAGCAGGCTGTGCGAGGCGCCCAGAAGATAGCTTGCGACCGATTTGGCGCCGTTCTGGAGCTCCTTCGAGACGTCGACCTTCAGATGGAAGCGGTTGGCGAGACCCTGCAGCCCGTGCACGCCGGCGCGGGCCTGCTGCGCCATGCCCGGCAGGGCGTCGAGCAGGGCGTGGATCTGGTGCACCACGGGCGGGATGATCAGCACGAGGGCGCCGGCCAGCACTCCGACACCGAGCAGATAGACGATCGCCACGCCGACCGGTCGCGGCACCTTCAGGCGCTGCAGCCCGCGCACGAACGGGTTGAGCACGAGGGCCAGCAGGGTAGCGACAACGAAGATGAACACCGCCTCGCTGATGATCCCGAGAAGGAGCCACGCGATGATCAGCAGGACCGGCAACACGGCGAGTTGCACCCAGCGCGGTACGGTGATCGTGCCCCTGGTGTCTCCCTGTGATTCGTGAGTTCTGGCAGCCCTGTCGTCGACCATGAGGCCGATTATAGCCGTCGGAGGCGCGCCACAGCCGTATCAGGTGCGGTCGGTTATGGTCGGCGCGCAACGGGAATAAGTTGACACGATGGGACTTAGATTTTATGATTCTATTCGACTAACGTAGAGCCACGAAAGACTGTGACGAAAAAGTAACGCCAAGGAGGCAGACGCATGGCCAAGGTAATCGGTATCGACTTGGGGACGACGTTCAGCTGTGTGAGCGTCCTCGAGGGTGGTGAGCCCACGGTCATCCCGAACTCCGAAGGCGGGCGCACCACGCCGTCCGTGGTGGCTTTCTCCAAGAGTGGAGAGCGCCTCGTGGGTACGGTCGCCCGGCGGCAGGCGGTCACCAACCCTGAGAACACGATCTTCTCCATCAAGCGCTTCATGGGGCGCAAGTACGGCGACGTTTCCGAGGAGATGAAGATCGTCCCCTACAAAGTGGTGACGGCGCAGAACGGCGACGCCGTGGTCGACATCGGCGGCAAGCTCTACTCGCCGCCCGAGATCTCGGCGATGATCCTGCAGAAGCTGCGTCGCGACGCCGAAGAGTACCTCGGCGAGAAGGTAAACGAGGCGGTCGTGACCGTTCCGGCCTACTTCAACGACTCGCAGCGGCAGGCCACCAAGGACGCCGGCAAGATCGCCGGCATCGAGATCAAGCGCATCATCAACGAACCGACGGCGGCGGCGCTCGCCTACGGCCTCGACAAGGAGCACGACCAGACCATCCTCGTGTTCGACCTGGGCGGCGGCACCTTCGATGTCTCGATCCTCGATCTCGGCGACGGCGTCTTCGAGGTCAAATCGACTAACGGCGATACCCACCTCGGGGGCGACAACTTCGACAAGGCCGTCGTCGACTGGATGGTGGCCGAGTTCAAGCGTGACAACGGCATCGACCTGAGCGTCGACAAGATGGCCCTGCAGCGCCTCTACGAGGCCGCCGAGAAGGCCAAGATCGAGCTCTCGACCACGATGAGCAGCAATGTCAACCTGCCGTTCATCACTGCCGACGAGAACGGCCCCAAGCACCTCGACCTCAACCTCAGCAGGGCCAAATTCAACGAGCTGACGGCGACCCTCGTCGATCGTGTCGTAGGTCCCGTCAAGCATGCTCTGTCCGACGCCGGCCTCTCGCCCGACAAGATCGACCACGTCATCCTCGTGGGCGGCATGACGCGCGTGCCGGCGGTCCAGGACAAGGTCCGCGAGCTCATCGGCAAGGAGCCCCACAAGGGCGTCAACCCTGACGAGGTCGTGGCCGTCGGCGCCGGCATCCAGGGCGGCGTGCTGGCCGGCGAGGTCAAGGACGTGCTGCTGCTCGACGTCACCCCGCTGTCGCTGGGCATCGAGACCAAGGGCGGCGTGTTCACCCGCCTGATCGATCGCAACACGACCATCCCGACCAAGAAGAGCGAGATCTTCTCGACCGCCGAAGACAACCAGACCAGTGTCGAGATCCACGTGCTGCAGGGTGAGCGCGACATGGCCCGCTTCAACAAGACGCTGGGCAAGTTCCAGCTCGTCGGCATCCCGCCGGCGCCGCGTGGCATCCCGCAGGTCGAGGTCACGTTCGACATCGACGCCAACGGCATAGTGCACGTCAGCGCCAAAGACCTCGGCACCGGCAACGAGCAGAAGATCACGATCACCGCGTCGAGCGGCCTCAGCGAGCAGGACATCGAGTCGATGATGAAAGACGCCGAGTCGCACGCCGAAGAGGATCGCCGCGGACGCGAGGTCGCCGAGGTCAAAAACAACGCCGAGAACCTCGTGTACTCGACCGAGAAGTCACTGCGCGACATGGGCGACCGTGTCGACCAGGCGACCCGCGACGAGATCGAGGCGGCGGCCGTCGAGGTGCGCAAGGCCCTCGACACCGAGGACATCGACGACATCAAGGCCAAGACCGATATCCTCATGCAGGCCTCACACAAGCTCGCCGAGGCCGTCTACCAGCAGGCCCAGCAGCAGTCCCAGACGTCGGGCGACGGCACCGGCGGCGGTCAGCCCGGCGGCGACGAGACCGTCGAAGAGGGCGACTACGAGGTCATCGACGACGACGAACAGAAGTAGCACAAGCGCCAGGCTGCGCGACGGGCGGCCGTGCCGCCCGTCGCGCTGAAGACCAGAGAGGAGCAGGACAGATGGCGATCATCAGATGGGACCCATTCCGCGAGATGACCAGTCTCCAGGGCCAGGTGGACCGGCTCGTCGATTCGATGTGGTCGGGTCGGCAGCAAAGCTGGGTGCCGGCGGTCGACGTGTTCGACGAACGCGACGCTGTCGTGCTCAAGGCCGAGCTCGCCGGCATGAAGCCCGACGACATCCAGATCGAAGTCGAAGACAACGTGCTCACGATCAAGGGCGAGCGCGCGTTCAACGAGAAGGTCGATGACGAGCGCTACTACCGCGTCGAGCGGCGCTTCGGTTCGTTCCAGCGCAGTCTCGCCCTGCCGCAGGGCGTC
>PKYM01000207.1 GCA_003132645.1 Actinomycetota bacterium
TCGCGATCGCTCATCCGGGCGTGACCAGTGCGCTCCTCGGGCCACACACGATGGAGCAGCTCGACGATCTCCTGGCCGGTTTCGACGTCGCACTCACCGACGAGATCCTCGACCGGATCGACGAGATCGTCCCGCCCGGCACCGACGTCGGCACGCTCGACCAGGCTTACCTGCCCCCGGCCCTCCAGAATCCGAGCCTCCGCCGGCGACCGGTCAATGAACGCGCCGCCACTTGACCGCGTGCCCTCACCGCTCCGGTGGGCGCCTCCACGGCGCCCGCATGCCCGGTCGCTCATGAGCTCTCCGCACTTGTACCCTTCGGTCATGACTTGAGGAGGCGCTTCACCTCTTCTCGAAGGTTCGAGAGTTGTCCACTAAGGTCCACCACCTCGTTGTCTCAAGCACAACGTTCTCCCTGCCCACTGCCGGTTTCTGGTTCCGATCGCTCCTGTGCCTATGACTCTGTGACACGCAACGACTTCGCGATTTGCAGCAGCTCCTTGCTCGGGATGTTGCCCCGCGGGTAGACGCAGTAGCCCTTGCCATAGAAGGTGAGAGTCGAGGAGACCGCCAACGGCAGCATGCCGTGGTCCGAGAACCGCCCCTGGGCCGCGTCCCCTGACGCGGACCCCTGCCAGAGGTAGGCGGTGGCACCCGCCTGCGAGCCGCCGTGCAGCGCGACAACGCCCAGCTTGGGCAGGGCCGTCGCCCGTGCCGGCCGGAGCTACTGCGCCGTCATCGCGCCGTCGGCGACCAGCACCGTGCCGGTGACGAACGACGACTCGTCCGAGGCCAGGAAGAGGGCCACGTTGGCGATCTCTCGCGGCTCGCCCGGGCGTCCGATCGGCTGGAACGAGTCGATCGTCGCGTAGACGTGCTCGAGCCCGCCGAGGAGCTTGGCGTGAGCGTAGTTAACGGGCGTGTCGACCCAGCCGGGGGCGATCGCGTTGCAGCGGATGCCCTGTCTGGCGTAGTCGAGCGCGATGCCCTTGGAGAGCATCACGATGGCGCCCTTCGAGGCGGCGTACACGGTAAGGAACGGCTCGGCCACGATGCCGTTCACTGAGCTCGTGTTGATCAGCGAGCCGCCGCCGCCCCTGAGCATGTAGGGGATCGCGTAGCGGCAGCCGTACATCGTGCCTTTCACATTGACGTCGAGCGTGCGATCGATCACCTCGTCAGTGGCCTCGTGAAACACCCCCGGCAGGTTGACGCCGGCGTTGTTGAAGACCACCTGCAGCCCGCCCCAGCGCGCCACCGTGGCGTCGGTGTAGGCGCGCACCTGGTCGGGATCGGAGATGTCGGCGGTCACGGCAAAGGCGGCGTCGCCGATCTCGCGCGCCGTCACGGCGACCGACTCGCCGTCGATGTCGACGCACGTCACGCGGGCGCCCTCCTCGACGAACCGGATCGCGGTGGCCTTGCCGATGCCGGAACCCGCGCCGGTGACGATCGCTACCCTGCCCTCCAGCCGTCCAGTCATGAGACCCCCTTCGCTCGTCGTCGCTTGCCCGTGCGCCACGCAAGAAGCCGAGATGTCGAAGGGGAATCCTACCGCAGGCGTTACGGCTCAGGCGGCGCGGTCGAGCAGCGCCTGGGCTCGGGCCGCCAGAGCGCCGCGGTCGACCCCGGCGACGGCCAGGGCGCGCGCCACCGTGCCGCCTTCGGCGCTCACGATGCCGAACAGCAGGTGCAAATGGTCGAACCCCCGGTCGTGTCGCGCCCCTCGCAGTTTGATGGCCCGCTCGAAGGCGAGCTTGGCCGACTGGGCCAGACGCAGGCCGCCCACGACCGGTAGTCTCTCCTCGGGCAAGCAGAACCCGTGCAGCCAGATGCCGACAGCGCCGAGGCTGCGTTCGAACTCGAGATCGAGGGCCTCGCGTACGGCCCCGTGGTCGAGTCCGGCGGCCGTCAGCAGCTGGCCGGCCGAGGTCTCGGGTCGCGCGGCCAGGGCCAGCAGGAGGTGTTCGGCCTCGACGCGCGAGCTGCCCAGGGCGCGCGCCTCTTTGCGCCCCTGTGCCACGATCTCGCGGGGATTCAGTACCGGGCGCTCAGCCACCATGTCTCCTTGTCTTGATGCCGGCGGCGATGGCACGCTGGGCGTACTTCTTGTGCACCGCCTGGCGGGTGACGCCGAGAGCCTCGGCGACCTCGCTCCAACTCCAGCCGGCGCGCAGAGCGCGGTCGACCTGGGCGGCCTCGAGCAGATCGGCGAGGCGGCGCAGGGCGATCACGGCCGCGAGGCCGTCGGCAGGGTCGTGCGGGTCTGAGATCTCGACCGATGACATGACGCAACTCTAGTTGACAGTCCGCGGCTTGTCAACATGAGTTGCTAAGACTGAGCTGGCCGACGGGAGGCTTCGAGCGGCGGCNNACCCACCGAGCGGCGGCGCCGACCCCGGGAGCGTGTCGATCCCCGAAGCGACGCAGGAGTCCCGCGCTGCCGGGTAGTATTGGCGCGACCGACGAAGCCAACGAAGGCGTTGCCGATGGAGAGGGTCCCCTGTGTGCTGTGTGGGCATGACGGCGCCGACGTTGTGCGCGCCGGCGGCGATCGGCTTCAGACGGCCCAGGCCCGGCCCGGCCAGCCGACCACGTTCACGTTGGTGCGCTGCCGCGGCTGCGGGCTCGTGTACCTCGACCCGCGGCCCACGGCCGCTGAGATCGGCGGCTTCTACCCCGACGACTACCACACTGCGCGCGGCGCCGGCGGCCCCGCGCAACGTCTCGAAGACGCCTGGCGGCGACGCCAGTTCGGCGAGGTCGCCCGCTGGCTGGCCGAGTTACGCCCCGGCCGCGGCCGCCTGCTCGACGTCGGCTGCGGCAGCGGCGAGCTGCTCGAGGCGCTGCGCGACGACGGTTGGCGCGTGAGCGGCGTCGAACCCTCGGCGCGCAGCGCCGAGATCGCCCGCACCCAGCGCGGGCTCGACGTGCAGACCGCCGCCTTCGACGACGCCACTCTGCCTGAGTCGTCGTGCGACGTCGTCGTCCTCGCGGCGGTGCTCGAACACCTCCACGACCCCCTGGCGGCACTCGCCCGCGCTCGCCGGCTTTTGACCCTGGGCGGCCTCGTCGCGGTGCTGTTCCTGCCGCGCTTCGACGCACCCCAGGCGCGGCTCTTCGGTCCACGCTGGATCGGACTCGATCTGCCGCGCCACCTGTACCAGTTCGAGACTCACACCTTCGCCGCCGCGGCGGACGCGGCGGGGCTGCGGGTGATCGCGACGGAACCCTACTCGCGGCGCCATAGCCCCGCGTTCTGGACCGCCTCTCTCTTTCCGGGCCTGCAGAAACAGCGCCTCAACCTGACGGCGCGACGAGCTCCGGGGCGGGCCGCGGCCGGCAAGGCCGCCTTCGCGGTCTTGACGGCCGCGGCCCGCCCCCTTGCCCACGCCGAGGCGGCACTCGGCTTCGAGCCGCAGCGCTCATACTTCCTCGTCGCCGCACCCGGGCCGCGCGACGCAGGCAAGACCACACCGTAGACCAGACCTTCCGGTGTTGGACGCGACGGCGAGCTTTCGCCGGATTCCTTGGCCCTCCTTAGCCCACCTGACATTGGCGAACAGCGACCTCGTCTGACAGAATCCGTCGTAGGCCACCGTGGTGTCTCACGGGGGCGGCCCACACAAAGACGTTCGGCCCCGCGTCCGTCATGTCCGGCAAAAGTCGGCGACGGTGGGCCGAAAGGAGGGATACCCGTGAAGGTTCTCATCGTGGGAGCAGGCATGCAGGGCCAGGTGCTCACCTGGAACCTGGGGCGCAATCCGGCAGTCAGTGAGATCGTGCTCACAGACTTCGACGAAGCGCGCGCCAGGTTCGTCGCCGACCAGGTCGGCAACGGCAAGACCACGGCCGCCTTCATCGACGCCTCCGACGTCGACGCCGTGGCCAAGGCGGCCGAGGGCGCCAAGCTGGTCGTCAACGCGGTCGTGCCGACGTTCAACATGGCGATCCTGCGGGCCTGCCTGAAGGCCGGCGCCGACTACCTCGACATGGCCTCGGGCCAGACTCCGACCCAGACTATCGACGAGGCCTGGCTCGAGCAGTCGGCGCTCGACCCCGAGTTCAAGGCCGCCGGCCTGACGGCCCTGCAGAGTTGCGGCATGGACCCGGGCGTCACCAACACATTCGCCGCCAACGGCTACGAAGACCTCGACAAGTGCTTCGAGATCCGCATTAAGGACTACGCCCTGTTCGACTCTCCGGTGCCGCTGCAGGTGTGGTCGCAGGAGACCTACTACACCGACTGCGCGCAGCCGCCGCTGCTCTACGAGGACGGCAAGTTCAAGCGCGTCGAGATCTTCGGCCGCAAGGAGTTTTACCAGTTCCCCGAGCCGTTCGGCCTCGGCCCCTGCATCTGCCACGACCACGAAGAGGTCACCACCCTGCCGCGCCTGTTGCCCAAGAAGTTCGGCGACAAGGGCCTGCGTTACGTCGACTTCAAGATGGGCACCGAAGAGGCGGCCATCGACGGNNAAGATCCTCGACGTCGGCGTCCAGCTCGTCGACTGCATCGGCGAGAAGGCCGGCAAGCCGATGACGATCAACCACACGGTCGTCGGCCCCGACATCAAGCGCGTCAACGAGCTCATCCCCGGCGCAACCTGCGTCTCGTACGGCACTTCCACGCCGGCCGCAATCTACGCCGAGATGATCGTCGAAGGCAAGATCGACCAGCCGGGCGTCATCGCCCCCGAGCTGCTCGACCGCCCGGCACGCGACTTCTTCATCGCTGAGCTCGGTCGGCGCGAGATGCCGGTCACCCACAGCGTCAACACGCAGATCAACTAGTCGACCGCCTCTGAGGAGGCGCCCCGCCACGGCGGGACGCCGTCAGGCGGATCCGCGAGTGGCGGGTCCGCGAGGACGGGCGGGAAAGCCGGAAGGCTTTCCCGCCCGTCCTTTTCTTGTCTCTCGCCAGAAGTCGGGGAGGCGGACAGCGCCCGTTCGACCGTCTGTCGCGTGCAGGCAGTGCGCTCCCCTTGCCGCCGTTCGTCAACCTTCGGGCACAACCTTTGGGCTCGCGCAGCCTGGGCCCCTTTGCCGCTACCTTGAACAATTGGC
>PKYM01000177.1:0-161 GCA_003132645.1 Actinomycetota bacterium
GCGGCCACCGAGCGCGACTTCTTCACCGTGAACGCTTTGTGGCCTGTGACCCGGTTGCCGACGAAGCGGTAGGCGGTGTAGGCGCCGGCGCCGATCCGCACGCTGCCGGAGACGGCCGGCCTGGGATAATCGCCCTCCAGCAGGTCGGCGAAACGGGCAAA
>PKYM01000177.1:183-5289 GCA_003132645.1 Actinomycetota bacterium
AGGCAGTAGTGGCTGATCCACCCGGGGTTACGAAACGCCGGAAAGTAGTGCTCTACGGTGGTCAAGGCGCCGCGTAGCAGCGCCAGGGCGTTCGGGTCTCCGGTAAGATGATAGTAGTCGTAGAGTCCGAACGCCGAGAAACAGTGCCCGTTCAGCGTGTTGTCCGGAGCCATGTGCGGCCACGGCCACTCCTGCAGCCAGTAGTAGCCCGCGGGGTCCACGTTCACCGTGTAGGGGCCGACACAGGGTCCCGGCCGCAGGAAGCTGGCCAACGTGTGATCGGCGGCAGTACGCCACTTCCGAAGGCCGGTGAACTCCGAGAGCCTCGAGAAGAGCGAGAGGGCAAGTCCCTGCGCCATCGCAGAGTACCAGGGGGGCTCGATGAGCTCGCCCTTCTGGTCATGCCGGTCCCGCGCGTAGCGGTTGGGGTAATACCAGGCAGCGACGGCGCCGGCGGCCGCTTGGACGTGGATGTCGATCAGACGCTGGGCCTGCGCCTCGGCACGCCGCAGGTAGAACGTGTCGCCGGTGACTCGGTAGGTGTTGATGTTGCGCAGCCCGTAGGTGGCCGCTGCCCCGGGATAGTTGTAGAGCACACCGTTGACGCGCAGCATTCTCACGCCATGGCTGTCGTGCACGCCGCTGTCTACGCGCGGCACCTTCGACGAGGAGGAGCCGGGCCGCTCGATGAAGGGCAGATCGACCACCGAGTAGGCGTTCTTGTTGAACGTGAACGGTAGGCTCCCGGTGGCCGCTGCGTCCGGGGCGGGCGTGCTGGTCGCGGTGGCCGCTGCGGCGATGGCGGGCGTGCTGGTCGCGGTGGCCGCCGCGTCAGAAGCGAACGCGCTGTTTGTGATGACAATCGACGTGATCGGCACGGCAAGAAGCAACGAGAGTGACAGCGCGGCCACCCCGCGTTGAAGCAGAGTCCCGGAACGCATCCCCCCACCCCCCAGCCTGGCAGTTCAAACTCGACCTGCGACCAAGGCTATCACGACGACTGGCGCGGAGCGGCCCGATCCTCTGACTCGCGTGACGACGCGCTCTCAGGAACAGGCCCAACCTGATGCCCCCGGCCGAAGTCGGCCCAGCGACACCGAGTTCAGGAAACCTACCCCCGCAGCTCGGCGTCGGCGGCGGCCAGGATGCGGGTCAGCTCGGCGGCCTTGTCGTCGGCGAGGGGCTCGGGCACGTGGTTCGCGTCGATCCAGGCGGCCCGTTCGCGGGCCACCTCGAGCGGGTCGCGAAAGCCGCCGCCGGGAGCGGGCTGGTGGGTGATGGCCGGCACGAACGAGGTGCGCAGGTGGCGCCGCGTGTGCTTGCTCGCCAGGTAGTGGCCCCCGGGTCCGACCTCGCGCACGGCCTCGAGAGCGAGGGCCTCGTCGCCTAAGTCCAGATCCATGATCGCGTAGCGGGCGCGCTGGTAGACGTCGTCGGCGAGCATGATGTCGGCCGGGTCGAAGACGGTGTAGACATCGAGCAGGCCGATGCTCGGCATGAGGTCGCTGCCCTCCCAGGCGGCCTGCACAAGATCGACGCCGTCCTCGACGCCGGACTGCCAGGTGCCGGGCGTCTTTGCGTCGGTGCCGCAGCAGGCTGCTTCGCTCGGCACTCCCCAGTGATGGGCCAGCTCGGTGGCCAGAAAGCGGCAGCGCCCGTCGAGCGGAAAGCTGACGAAGCCGCCGGTGCGGGGATCGGCGTAGCTTTGCATGATGGAGTGCGCCACGGGCGCGCCGGGGAAGGCGAGCTGCACGAGGACCGTGGCGCTCACCAGCTCGGCCGCCCCCACGGCGAAGGCGCCGGCACGCGTGGCGGGCGCCGTGGTGCCGAGTGTGGGCATGGTGACGAAGGTCACGGGCACGCCCGCTTCGGCGAACACGAGGGCCGCCTCGATGCCGCCCTCGTCCTGAACGAGCGGCGAGATCGTGCCGATCAGATCGGAGAGCACCGGCCGGCGGCGCAGCTCTTCGGCGCTGCCGACTATGACCGTCGCCATCTCGACCGCGTAGCGCGCTTCACGCGCGCCGTTGACCATGCCCTGCAGATGCTTGACGGTGTTGTTCCAGCCGGCGTCGAGCTCGTGGAGCTGGGCGGTCTCACCGCAGTCGCCGGCCGAGATCGTGGGCCACCAGAACGAGATCGACGACAGGTAGTCGGTCAGGCGCGTGACCCGGGCGAGGTCGGCCTTGGTCGAGGGGCGGGTGACGCCGGTGTCGAAGTCGACGATCTTGACGCCGCAGCCGTCGCTCGTGCAGAACGTCGTATCGTCTGAGATCGAGAAGGCACACGACGGGTCGCGCGCGCCGAGGTCGAAGTAGCGCGGCGCCGTCGCCATGGCCGAGAGCACGAGCTCGGGGGCGAAGTAGACGACCTGGCGCTCTCGGTCGACCCGGCAGCCGTGCTCGGCGAGGATGTCGAGCGCCTTCGGCGAGGGGAACTTCACACCTACGGTCTCGAGGATGTCGAGGGTGGCCTGCTTGATCCGGTCGAGCTGGGCGGCGGTGTGGAAGCGCAGCGTGAAGGCGCGCTTGAGCGGCGCGATCGGCGGGCGCTCGTGGGTCGGCGCGTTAGTCATGGGTTCGATCTTTCGACGGTCATGCGTGCGATTATCCCGCACGAGCGTGACGCCGGTCTACGGGTGAATCTTTGGCAAACTTCGCCCCGTGCGTGAGCGGATCCCGCCGGACCCCGCCTGATCCTCNNGGGGGGTGGGACGGGGACCTTGCGGACCACCCGTCGGACCCGCCGCCGGGCCTGATGGACAGCGGGTGCGATGGCGTGGTGGCGATGCGTGGTGGCGATGGCGTGGTGGCGATGCGTGGTGGCGATGGCGAGAGGGGAGCGCCGGCCTTGACGGGCCGCGGGGCGCCGGGTGGCGGCGCGACGACAGCGGCTGTCATGGCCGATCAACCATAAAGGACCGGCCGGTGCGGCGTCGTCGGCCTGCGGGTTGAGATGCGACCGCCTCGTCACCCGCTGCCGAGGCGATCGTCATCGGTCCGCAGGCGGAGGTCGCGATCGGCCGACCGCGCGACGCCGGTCGGTCGAGCCGCCATCGAGCCGCGAGCGCCAGACATGAGCGCCCGGGGTGGCGCCCGGGGTGGCACGGGGGTAGCGCGCGCGCCGTGGATGTCGGTATCGTAGATGTCGGTATCGTATCGTTCACCGGCGCCGCGACGTCGCGGCGTGCCCGTGCGGGAAACCAAGAGACGAGGACGCGAGACATGACAGCTTCCCTGATCGAACGGCTCGCAGCGGTGCCCGAAGTCTGGGCCGAGGCGCGACCCTGGGCCATCTCACCCGACGGCGCGACGCTGGCCTTCACCTGGCGACGCGGCGGCGACTGGCACGTGTTCGTCAAAGACCTGCGCGGCGACACCGCGCCGCGCCGTATCGAGGACTTCGACGACCCCTGCGTCTGCCCCGTCTTCTCGGCCGACGGCGCCTACCTGTACTTCGCCCGCGACGATCGCGGTTCGGAGTGCTTCGACGTCTACCGCTGCGAGCTCGCCGGCGGTGCGCTCGTCAACCTTCTGCCCGACACGCCGTCGCTCGCGCCGGCGCCCGACTTCACTGTGTCGCCCGACGGGCGCCGCCTGGCTCTCGCCGTCATCCACGGTCCAAGTTCGACCGCGGCCGTGATGCCGGCCGAGCCGGGCGCCGGCGCCGGCGCGCTCAGCTTCCTCACCGACCACTGGTACAACGACGATTCGCCTGCGTGGTCACCCGACGGCGCCCATCTGGCCTTCCAAAGCGAGACCCNNCGGCCAGGACACCGCCGTCTTCATCATGCACCTCGACAGCGCCACGCTGCGGGTGATCGGCGGCGAGACGATGACCGTCGCCCGCGACGCCGCCTGGTCGCCCGACGGCCGCTCGATCGCCTTCTGCGGCGGCGGCGACTACCTGGCGATCGGCGTCTACGACGTCGCCAGCGAGATCGTCACCTGGGCTTGGGACGGTCACGGCAACGCGCACGACCCGAGCTGGTCGCCCGACGGCCGGGCGCTCGTGTTCGTCGTCGACGACGGTCCCGAGAACTCGCTCTGGCACCTCGACCTGACCACCAGTGTCGCCTCCTGCATCGACATCGGAGTCGGCAACCACTACCGCCCCGGCTTCACCCCCGACGGCAGCGCCGTGGTCTGCGTGCTGAGCGGCCCCGGCTGTCCCGCCGACCTGTTCTCGATCGAGCTCGGCTCGGGCGCCGTGCGGCGCCTCACCGACTCGCTGCCGGCCGATCTGGCCGACCACGAGTTCGGCTCCGGTGTGCCGGCGATCTGGGAGAGCCGCGACCGGCTGGCCGACGTGCCCGGCCTGTTCTGCGCGCCGCCGCGCCCCAACGGCGCCGGCGTCGTGATCATTCACGGCGGGCCGACGTGGCACCACAGCAACGAGTGGGACCCCGTGCGCCAGGCCCTGCTCGATGCGGGCTGCATGGTGGTCCACCCCAACTACCGCGGCAGCGACGGCTACACGCGGCGCTGGCAGCTCGCCAACCGCTACCTGCTCGGCCAGGGCGAGGCACAGGACTGCGCCGGCGCCGTCGACTTCCTGATCGAGCAGGGGTGCGACCCCAAGCGCATCGCCGTGACCGGCCGCAGCCACGGCGGCTACCTGACGATGCAGATGCTCACCCAGTTTCCCGAGCTGTGGGCCTGCGGCGTGGCCGGCGTGCCGTTCTTCGATCATATCGACGCCCAGGTCGACCCCGCCGTGCGCGACGACCTTGTCTGGTGGGACATCGAGAACTGCGGCGACATGGTCAAGGACCGCGCCCGCCTCGAGTACTACTCGCCGATCAACCACCTCGACCGGGTGACCGCTCCGCTGCTCCTCCTGGCGGCCGCCTGCGACCCGCGCTGTCCCACGCGCCAGATCGCGACCGTGGTCGACAGGCTGCGCGCCGGGGGCGTCACCTGCGAGTCGGTCATCTACCCGGACGAGGGCCACGAGATCAGCGGCCTCGAGCACCGCGTCGACTACGAGCGCCGCACGGTCGAGTTCATGCTCACCCACCTCGGCGTCGCATAGAGAGCCGCAAGCAACTCGCTAGCCACGACCGACGCGTCAACCACGACCGACGCGTTGGCCACGACCAACGCG
>PKYM01000185.1 GCA_003132645.1 Actinomycetota bacterium
CAGCTCGACGCGCAGGTGTTCGGTCACGTTGCTGTCGGCGAGCGTGCTGATGAAGACCTGGTTGTAGACGTCGATCGGACCGCGCACCACGATCGAGCGGCCGCGCCCGATCTCCTCGATGGCGGAGTCGCTGACCGTGAGCAGGCCCGCCCGGTTCAGATCGTAGATGATCTTGGCGCCGTTGAAGCGGTCGAGGCCGCATTCCTTGAGGACCGTGTTGATGTCGTGGCGCCCATCGACCCAGCACACGACGCGCCACTGATCGGGCGCGAGCTTGACGCCGCCGTCTTCTTCGACGATGTCGTTATAGCGCAGGCGCGGCACCCGCTCGAGCGAGCCGAGCGTGGCAAAAATGAGCTCCCACTCGTCGATTCGCCGGCAGCCCTCCATGATCACCGACTCGACGTTCATCTCGACATGGATGTCTTCGTCGGTGACGGTCTCGTCGGCCTCGAAGGTGAAGTCGCCGTCGGTCCAGCTGAAGAAGTTGAAGGTGACGTCTTCGATCTGGTCGCGCACGGACTGCTCGAGGGTCTTGCGATCGATGTAGCCGTGCTCGAGCAGGATCGCCCCGATGCGTCCCTTGGACGCTTTCTTTTTCTGTTCGGTGAGCGCTGCCCGGAGCTGCTTGCTCGTGACGTGGCCCGACTTCACCAGCCGTTCGCCGAGCGGCATGGTGCCCGGGTGCGCGGTGGCGAAGTAGATCTGGCCGTTGCGAAAGAAGATCCTGCCGGACTCACCCTCGCGATTGATCGACAAGGCCCCCGTCTTGGCGCTCATCTTGACGAGCTGAAAGACGTTCGGCAGATTGAATTCCCTGAGATTTCCCTGCAGGAGCACGCGCACTCTCCTTGTGGCGCCCGTCGAGACCGCCTCCGCTCCCCGGCGGCGGCCCGTCACCCACGTTTCCTTCATCGGCCGAAGACGGCTGTTGGTTAACGTCCGCCTGTGGCAGATTCTACACGCGTTGCCCGGTTATCAGGCGCGAGGCTGCGGCTGCAGGGCTGCCGCGGGCGCACGCCCATCGTAGAGCCGGGCCGCCTCGAGGTCGCCGATGGCCTCGTCAGGCTCGGGATCGTCGGGCAGACGCACCTGGGGAAGCGGCTTGGGGCCGGCGGCGCCGATCGGCCAGCGCCGCCGGCGCAAGGCCACGTAGGCGCCGATGCCGGCCAGAAACGTCGCCGCGCCGCCGACGGCAAACGCGGTGCGCGGACCGAAGACGTCGGCGAGGCCGCCGATCATCAGGCTGCCGAAGGGCGTAGTGCCCAGAAAGACGACCGCCCAGAGGCTCATCACCCGGCCGCGCATGGCGGGCTTCGAGTTGAGCTGCAGCAGGGAGTTGGTCGTCGTGATGAAGAGCACCGAGAAGGCGCCCAGCGGCACCAGCATGGCGATCTCCCAGACGAGGGTCGGCATGAGCGCGGCCACCACGGTGATCGCCCCGAGGCCGAGGGTCGAAACGACCAGCAGGCGGCGACTGGGTTGCACCCGGGAAGCGGCGTACAGCCCCCCTGCGAAAGCTCCCACGCCCATCGCCGTCAGCAGGCCGCCGTAGGTGCCGCCGCCGCGGTGGAAGGCGACCTTCGACATCAGCGGCAGCAGGATCGAGAAGTTGTAGCCCAGCGTGCCGACCACCACCATGATGGTCAGCGGCACGCGCAGCTCGGGCGTGCGCCAGACGTAGGCGAAGCCGGCCCGTAACTGGCCGCCTTTGCGCGGCAGCGGCCGGGTGCGGTGCAGCTCCGCCGAGCGCATCACGACGAGCGCCGCGATGACGAACAGATAGGAGACGGCGTTGGTCAAAAAGCAGGCGGCGAGGCCCACGGTGACGATCAGGATGCCGGCGATGGCGGGACCCACGACTCGCGAGGCGTTGACGATCACGCTGTTCAACGACACCGCGTTGACGACGTCGTCCTCGCCGACCATCTCGGACGCGAAGGCCTGGCGGGCCGGGTTGTCGAGTCCGTTGGTCACGCCGTAGAGCGCCGCCAGCACGAGGATCATCCAGACGCGCACGGCGCCGGTGAGCGTGAGCACGCCGAGGACGCCCGCCAGCACAGTCATCATCGTCTGGGTGGCGATCAGCAGCTTGCGCTTGTCGACACGGTCTGCGAGCAGGCCGCCGATCGGCCCGACAACCAGTACGGGGCCGAACTGCAGGGCCACGGTCGCACTCAGCAACAGGGCGCTGCCCGTGAGATGCAGTACGAGCCAGCCCTGGGCGACCGACTGCATCCAGGTGCCGCTCTGCGAGATGGCCTGGGAGAAGAAGTACAGCCGGTAGTTGCGGACCCGCAGGGAGCGAAACGTGCGCCCCAGCGTGCTGGTGATACCGTTTTGTATGGTTGACATGCTCCCCCATGGTACCCCGAAATGTGTTTACCAACGCTAATTAGTTTGGTAAACTTTCGCCCCATGGCCCCACAGCCCGACAACGCGCAGCTCGCCGCCCGCGATAACGCCGCCCAGGCCGCACGGCTGCGGCTCACCGTCATGCGTCTGGCCAGGCGCCTGCGCAGCCAGGGCGGCAGCGACCTGAGCTGCACCGCAGGGGCCCCGTGGGCCGCGCCGCAGGTCAGGTGCGCGCCGGACTGCGCTACGCCTGGCACAAGCGCGAGCTGCGCGTGCCGCTGCTCATGATGGCCGTGGTCGGCACGCTGGCCTTTGACGTGGCCCGCGGGCGTGTCCGACGACCGACTGCCCACCAGCCGGTGAGAGGCTACAATGGCGACCCAGACGGCGCCCGCGAGCCACGCGGGCGCGCAGCCTGACAGGAGGTCCAGTGGGCGAGTCGCCGCACAGCGTCGTCATCTTGCAACACGAGTCCGGCGCGCCGGCGGCGATCCTCGGCGACTCACTGCGCGAGGCTGGGTTTCGTCTCGACGTGCGCCTGCTCTGCTCTGGCGATGAGGTCCCCGGCAGTCTGGCCGGACACGATGCGCTTATCGTCCTCGGCGGCGAGATGAACGTCGGCGAAGAGGCCGACTACCCCTTCCTGCGAGCCGAGCAGGAGCTGCTGCGCGAGGCCGTGCGCAGTGGCTTTCCGACTCTCGGCATCTGCCTGGGCGCGCAACAGCTCGCCGCGAGCTGCGGGGGCGGCGTCGTCAGGCGCGGCGCGCTGGCGCTGGGCTGGTATCCGTTCGACGTAGAGCGCGAGGATGCCCTGCTGGCGGGCGTCGACCCGCGCACACTGGTGTTCCACTGGCGCCAGTACGCCTGCCGCCTGCCCGACGAGGCCGTCCTCATCGCCAGCGGCGACGGCGACCCCCAGGTCTTTCGCCTGGGCAGCGCCGCCTGGGGCATCCAGTT
>PKYM01000011.1:0-988 GCA_003132645.1 Actinomycetota bacterium
CAATGTGAACCGAGTCGCCTGCGTCTTGCCCACAGGGTCGTCTTCTGGCCTGCTGCCGACCCTCCCGGCCGACCCAACCGGCCAACGCGCCCGACCGACGCCCCCGGCCGGCCCGACGGAGCCTGCGCCCCGCATTCGACTACAATGAGGCTTCTCGTCTCTCTCAAGGAGGTCTCGTCCATGAAGGTGCTCATCGCCGACCAGAACCAGGTCACGAAGCTCTTCCCCATGGACGAAGCCATCGACGTGATGCGCCGCACGCTCGTCATGCTCGCCGAAGGCGACGTCATGCTGCCGCTGCGCAGCATGCTGGTGCTGCCCGGCGGCGAGCGCGTCCTGGGCCTGATGCCCTCGTACCTGGGCGGCCTGCAGTCGCTCGGCGTCAAGGTGATCGCCGCCTTCCCCACCAACTTCGGCACCGAGTACGACACCCACCAGGGTGTGGTGCTCGTCTTCGACAGCGAACGCGGCCTGCTACGCGCCATCGTCGACGCCACCTCGGTCACCGCCATCCGCACCGCCGCCGTGAGCGGCGTGGCGACCGACCTCCTGGCGCGACCCGACGCCGGCGACCTGGCGCTCATCGGCGCCGGCACCCAGGCGCACACCCACCTGCAGGCCATGCGCGCCGTGCGTGCGGTGCGCCGCGTGCGCGTCTTCAGCCTGCCGGCCGGCAGCGCCGAGGTCTTCGCCGAACGCGAGTCGAAGCTCACCGGCCTGCCCGTCGAGCCGGTCGCGAGCGCGCGGCAGGCCGTCGAGGGCGCCGACCTCATCTGCACCGTCACCACGGCGACCGAGCCGGTCGTACGTGGCGAGTGGATCTCCCCGGGCGCCCACATCAACGCGGTCGGCGCCTACACGCCGACCACCCGCGAGCTCGACACCGCCGCGGTCGTGCGGTCGCGCCTCTACTGCGACCGCCGCGAAGCTCTGCTCAGCGAGTCCGGCGAGTTCCTGCTGGCCAAGGCCGAGGGCGCGATCGGCGACG
>PKYM01000011.1:1000-2564 GCA_003132645.1 Actinomycetota bacterium
GTCTTCGACAAGGCCGAAAAGGACGGTTCGGGCACCTGGGTCGAGATCGGCGGGCGCCACTTCGGCAGCGCCGCCGCCGACTGAAGGCCCGCGATGGCCGCCTACCCCGAGTTCTTCAACGACGTCTTCGGGCCGGTCATGCAGCCCGGCTCGAGCTCGCACACCGCCGCGCCCTGCCGGCTCGGCCGGCTGGCCGGCGACCTGCTTGCCGAGAAGGTCGCCAAAGTGCGGGTCCTGTTCGACCGCAAAGGCTCGTTTGCCGGGACCTTCGGCGTCATGGCCGAGGACCGGGCGATGGTCGCCGGCGTGCTCGGCATGGCGCCCGACGACCGCTGCCTCTTCGAGGCCTTCGAGCTGGCCAAGGCGACCGGCGTGTCGTACTCGTTCGAGTTCACCTCGCTCACCGAGAGCTACCACCCCAACGCCATGAAGTTCGAGCTGACCGGCGCGAGCGGTCGCACGGTGACCATGGTCGGCGCCTCGACCGGCGGCGGCATGGTCGAGACGGTCGCCGTCGACGGCTTTCCCTTGAAGGTCATCGGCGATGACTTCGTCGTCTTGCTGTTCGACCCACGCAAGGCCGCCTCGCCCGAGGGCCTCGAGCGCTTCGCCGCCCGGCTGCCCGAGCTGGCCTCGACGAGCAGCCTGACGGCCCCCGACAGGGGGGCGCTGCACGTCTTCGCGCTGGCCGCGGAGCCCGACCTTGAGAAGGCGCAGCGACTGACCAAGCTCCTGCCGAAAGCGCGCCTGGCGCTGCTGCGCCCGGTGGTCGCGGTCCTGACGCGGCCCGACCGCAAGCCCCAGCTCTTCGACACCATGACGCAGTGGCGCGAGGTCGCCGCGCAACGCGGCCTGCCGCTCTGGGAGACCGCCGTGCGCTACGAGATCGACGCCTCGGGCTGGTCGCGCGAGCGCGTGCTGGAGACCATGGCCAAGCTGGCCCGCCTCATGCATCGCCAGACCCACGCCGCCTACGACGAGGGCGTGAGCGCGCCGCCGAGCCCCTTCAAGCCCGACTTTCCGGCGGCCTGGACGCGACACACCGCGTCGGGCCGCGGCGTGAGCGAGGGCATCGTCAGCGAGACGATCAAACTGGCCTACGGCGCCGGCGCGGGGATCCCCGGGGTCGAGACGGTGCCCGGTCCCATGGGCGGCGGCGGCGGTTACCTCTACGCCGCGCTCAGCGCCGTTCGGGACGCGCGCGGCCTGAGCGACGCCGACCTGCTGCGCGGCCTGTTCGTGGCGGCCGGCGTCGCGGTGATCGCCTTCAGCCGCACCGAGCCCACCGGCGAGGTCATCGGCTGCTCGGGCGAGAGCGGCATCTGCGGCGCCATGGCGGCGGCCGGCATCGTCGAGATGGTGGGCGGGACGCCCGAGCAGGCCGAGAACGCCGCCTCGCTGTCGCTGCAAGCCTTCACCGGCCTGCCCTGCGACCCCATTCCCGGCGGCCTCTGCCAGCCCTGCCGCAGCCGTATCCTGGCGGCCACCTGCACGGCCCACGTGTTCGCCGACCTGGCGCTCGCCGGCCACGCCGCCGTGCTGCCCCTGCACGAGGCCATCGACG
>PKYM01000105.1 GCA_003132645.1 Actinomycetota bacterium
GTCTCGAGCCGGCAAGCTCGCCTTCGTCACCTTCACCCATCCCGGCCTCTACCTGGGAGTGAAGGGCGAGCAGGGCATCAACGAGAACCTCATGCTCCTCGACCTGCGAAAGAAGCAGGCAGCGACGCTCGTGATCTCCCAGCAGATCTACGTAGGCATGATGCGCATGTTCAACTCGCCGGAGCTTGCGCCCAGCGGCAAGTACGTGCTCACCGTGCAGACCGGCACCGACACGGGCGTGACCTACTCGGTGTGCGACGCCCTCGGCGGGTCTGTTGGCCTGACCATCAGTAGCGATTGTCCGGCTCCGTGTGCCGCTTGGAATGCCGGCGGGACGAAGGTCGCCTTCTGGGGGATGGGCACCGTGCTCGACGACGAGTCGGCTCGCGTCTGGGTGTACGACACGGAATCGGGCGAGCTTTCACGAAGCCGGAGCTTAGGCAACGCCTGGATCGATGGCCTGGCCTGGTCGCCGAGCGGCGATCTCGCCGTCGGAGTCTCCACCTTCAGCACGCACCCTCACCCGACGATCATTGTGGCCCCGGGCGGAGACGTCCACCACTTGACGACCGTAGGGCAGGGCAGTCTGCCGGTCTGGGTCAAGTGAGCCTCGAGACTCGGCAGGCCGAAGCGAGCTAGGAGAGGAGACCGTAAGCGCTACAGCCGCCCTACCCACCCGCACCTGCACGCATACCCGCCGGCCTGGTCTCCTCACTTGGCGGAACACGGGCCTCACGATGCTGCGACACGTCCAGAGCTACTGAACCGCGTCGGCCTCGAAGTAGTCGCTGTCGAGTCGCTTGATCGAGTAGCTGGCCACCTCGGTCACGCCGATGCCGAAGTCGATCATCAGCTCGGCGAGCCGGGGTCCATCGATGAGGACAATCTTCTTCTCGATCTTCTCGACGTAGGCCTGTGCATCCTTGGTGTAGTGGGAGGTCGTGATCATCACGCCCTTGCTAGCCTTCTGACCCATGAGTGAACCAGCGAAGGCTTGGACAACCGGGCCGCCGACACTGCCTTCCCAGCGCTTGGCCTGGATGTAGACGGCATCCAGGCCCAAGCGATCTTCCTTGATGATGCCGTCGATGCCACCGTCGCCGCTGCCACCCACAGCGTGGCCCGCATCCGCCCGAGACCCTCCGTAGCCCATAGCCACCAATAGATCGACCACCAGCTGCTCGAAGAACTCCGGAGAGCACGCCTTGATCTGGCTGATCAGGTCGGCGGCGAGCTCGGCCCGCATGCTGGCGTAGCCACCCTCGATCATCTCAAGCGGGTTTTGCTCCAGGTCGATGGGGTCGACCGTCCCGTCGCCCTCACCGAATGGCTTGGAGGGGGCGACAAACGCCTGGAACTCGGGGAACTGCTTGAGGTACTTGACGTCGATCCGATCGAGACCCTCGGCGAGGGCTTGGTGGCCCCGCTCGGTGATCTGGTAGAAGGCGTGCTTGGGCTGACTGAGCAGCGCCGCCTTCAGAAGATAGGACCTCGCCCATCCTGTCCGATTGTAAAAGAGCTTGGCCTTGCCGCTCGGCAGCAGTTCAGTGAGATCAGCCTCGGTGAGCGACAGGGCCGTCGCCACGCGCTTGCTGACCTCGCTCGCCCGCACGGTCGACCCGTCGGCGCAGGCGTTCAAGACCGGAATCATCAGCGATTGGAAGTCAGGTACGGCCATGGTCCCCCCCTGAGGCTCGGACACTGGTATCAGCTTACTACTCCGAGGGCGCCGGCCCCGACCGGCGCGGAACTAACTTCCGTTGCGTTTCCTGGCCTCCTGGGGTCTCAGAAGGTGGGAATAGCCCTGACCGCCTCGTGACGCAACGACGGTACCGTCCTCGGCCTCGAATGGGTGTTCGGAGCGACCGCCCTACCGACCTGCAGGTGCCGCATACCCGCAGAGTGGTTGGCGTCAGCCCTGCACTCGACCAAGTGGACGCTCGATTCTCAGGCTATTTCGAGCAGGCTTTGTTCAGCGCGGCGACGTCCCACACCATGCGACCGGGCTCGCCGGGGAGGACCACGGTCCACGTCCGGCCGCCGTTCTCAGTCGCAAGCAGCCCCCACTTGTCCACGACGGCCCAGCCGTGAGTCAGGTCGCTGAAGGTTGCGTTCCTGAGGTCTCGGTTGACCCCAGAGTGCTGCGCCACCCAGGTCTTGCCACCGTTCTTGGTGGCCAGGATGACGCCTCCCTGGCCTATCGCCCAACCGTGGCGGGCATCCGGAAAGGCGATGCCCAGAAGGGCCCCGACGTGCCCGGAGGGCTGCGTCTTCCAGTGAGCGCCGCCATCCGTGATAGCGATGATCAGACCCGATGTCCTGTCCATCGCTCCTTGTGACCAGCCCACCGCCCAGGCGTGCCGCGTGTCGCTGGCGGCCAGCCCTGCAAGCTGGATCGTCCGCGCCGCCCGATACTGCACGTGCCAGTGGGCACCGCCGTCAGCGGTGGCGAGGACAAAGCACCAGGGGCCGTCCGCGTCCTGGCCCACCATCCAGCCGTGCCGGGAGTCGACGAACACGACCGAACCCAGGTTGCAGTGCGTGGCGATGTGCTGCTCGCTCCACGTGGTCCCGCCGTCGCTTGAGGCCAGCACCAGCGGCAGGTTCCCGTCGCCCTGGCTCCCCACCACCCAGACGTGCTTCGCGTCGGTGCAGGCGACGGCGCGGAGGAAGCCCGTCGCCACCGTATGTGTCGTCCACGTCGCCCCGCCATCGTTGGAGGCGGCGATCGACCTCTGGCCCACGGCCCAGCCATGCCGGGTGCTGCTGAAGGCCACGCCCCAGTAGGCAACGGGTTCGTCCGTCTTCTCTGGATGGCTCGTCGTCCAGGTCGCGCCACCGTCCGTACTGGCAAAGGCGAAGCGTGGCTCACCCACCGCCCAAACGTAGGCGCCGGTCCGAGCCGGCAGGGGCGGACCCGGAGAGGGCACCAAGAGCCGCAGTTCAGCAGCCTCCTAGACAGGCGGTAACAGGCCACAGGCTCCGCTGTCTTGCCATGCAGATCTCGCCGGCGGAGCGCTGCGAAGCGACGCTCGCTCCCAAGGGGGTCACACCCCTGCAGACCTTCGCCAGCAAGCCAAGACGAACCCGAACTCCCCTTGAGGGTCACCCGGTGACTGCGAGGTCACCCCGGTGGTCACCCCTGTACTGCGCTCAGACGGGGCCCTGGGTGACCAGGTGACTATCCTGCCACTCAAAGTCCTTAGGAAAAGAAGAAGGGCCCTTGCGCACTACACGAAGGAGCTTCAACACGAGGGGTCACCATCACCCGGAGGCCGCGATGGTCGGCCTTGCTCCAAAGGTCGCCCAACTCGCCGTGCCCTCCATGGTCGGCCAAGCGGACGCCAATATCCCTCGTAGGTCTTGCGACCCAAAAGAAGCGCGTTCCCGCCTCGGCTTGGCGGCCGCGCGACCGCTATTGGACCGCGCGGCCGCCCGCGGCCTACTTGACGATTCGAATGGTGCGCTCCATGCCCAGCTGCGTGTGCTCGCGTCCGTCCTGGGTGTTCATGAAGCAGGCCAGCACATAGACGCCGGGCTTCTCATGGATGACCAGCTGCTGCAGCCCTCCACGTGACAGCGGACCGGCGAAGGTACCAAAGCCACTGGCCAGCCGTCCGGCCTGGTTGTCCTTGCCGGCGCGCAGCAGGGCCTTGACCCTATTTGCCGTGGCTAGATTCTTGACACCGATCCAGTCGATCATGTGGACCAGAAAGCCGGCATTCTTGAAACGCACGAGCTCGCCGTCGTGCAGTTTTGCGCTGCCGCGAAAGCCGAACTCGATCGCCCAAATCGTGCCGCCGGGCGCCGGCAGAGTCGCCGGCTGGGCCGCCGCAGTCACGGTGAACTGGGTGTAGGGCGGCGTGGCAGAACCAGAGGCCGTGTCGAGGGCGACGTAGTTGCCGGGCATCAGCACGGTCTGCACAGAGCTTGTCCCCTTGGGGGCGTAGGCATCGAAGGTAAGCGCGCCGTAGGGATCCAGGTAGTTGAGGTCGCCGTGATGGGCCGCCAGTGCGGCAAAGGCCTCGGCAGCCGTGGCGCCACTCTTCAACGCAAACAGCGTTGGTTCACCCTGGGCCTCGCCGGTCACGGTCGAAACGACGCTCACTGCTCCCGACTGCAGTGTGCCGCCGACGGTGACCGTCGTGCCGTTCATGGCGATAGTGAGTGTCGGCAGGGCGCTCGGCGCTGCGCTTGCGCCAGTGGTGGCGCCGACGGCCAGCAGGACGGCCGATGCCGCGGCCGCCACTGCCAGTGCGAAGACAAGCAAGGCAAGGCGTTTCATATCGCTCTCTCCAGCTTTGCAACCAAACGGGAAGTCCCCGTGGGCCGACGATCGGCCGGGGGCAGTCCTACCCGAGCACTGTCGTCTCAAAGCCGTTCGGCGCGGTGCCCGCCGGGCAGGACTCAAGCCGCGCGACTCTCCCGCAGGTGCCACAGCCTGCTTGGCGTGTTCCGGATTGGCACACCCCCCCTCGCGCCCGCTCGAACGACCCTGGTGGTCACACCTGATTGAAGGCTAAGTCAGGACGCCGCGCTCGCGCTATACTTGACTTTATCATTGACTTAAGCAAGTATCTTGCCATGGACCAACTTCCAATCTCCGAGCACAACGCAGGGCTCTTCAAGCACGATCCAAGTACAACGTACATGCACCTGGTGCGCGAGGTGCTGCTCACCTATCGGCTCTTCCTGCGGCAGGCGGCGGCCGAGTTCGGCGTGACGGGCGCCCAGCTCGAGGTACTGCGGCAGCTTGCCCTGGAGGATGGCCGCTCCACCACATCCGCGCTGGCGCGCGACCTGGCCGTGGACCCGGCCGCAGTGACGCGCCTCGTCGCTGGCCTTGAGCGACTCGAGCTGGTCTCGCGTGAAGACGACGAGCGAGACGGGCGGCGGCGGCCGGTGCTGCTGACGCCCGTCGGTCGCGCCATGATGCTCGACCTTCACGCGCGCATGCACGCAAGCGAAGTGGCGCTCACCGCAGCCATCGACGGGCCGTCGATCGAGAGCGCCGTCCGCGTCCTACAGACCATGAGAAGCGTCTTCGACCCCGGCGCGCTGCGCCGACCGAGCCGGTCTAGGTGACTGGCATGCCGAGTTTGGCGACGCGCATCCTCAAGGCCCTGCCGTTCGGCCATCACGGGCGGACCTGCACGCCCTTTGTCGCCCTGGATCGATCGCTCTGCAAGGCGTGCTGGTGTTGCGTGGCCGTCTGCCCCGAGTCCGTTCTTGGCAAAGTGGAGCTCGGCTCACACAAGCACGCCGTGGTCGACTGGGGCGAGCGCTGCACCGGATGCGGCAGCTGCCTGAAGGCGTGCAAGTCCGGGGCGCTCAGCGGCCGCAGCGCCCCGGCACAGTGACGTCGTTAGCCCGCGCGCGCCGAGCCCCTCGGTGACGGCTTCACGCGGCGGCCGACGGCAGGAGGTTCGGGCACATGGACGCGCCAAGAAGACACACGTCGAGCGAGATTCTCCTCTGGGTTCTGATCGGCGTCTATTTCGCGGCCAGCCTGGCCGACAAGATTCACCCGAACGCTGCGTTCGGCGTGACCTTCGTCGTCGTCTCGTTCGTCTTCGCTCTCATTCACGGACGGCAGCGTTACGGGATGCGGGAGATCCTGGTCTTCCTTGCGATCTGCCTGGTCGTCAGCTTCTCACTTGAGAACACAAGCATCGTGACCGGCTTTCCTTTCGGTCACTATGTCTACGCCGCGGTGCCAGGGCCTCGCCTCTATCGGGTCCCGGTGCTGATCGCGCTCGCCTATTTCGGCAGCGGATACTTGTCGTGGGTGGTGGCGAACGTGCTGCTGGGCAAGGTGGATGTTCGCCCGCGCAGCAGCGTTGCACGATTGGCTCTGCCGATCGCCGCGGCGTTCATCATGGTCATGTGGGATGTCGGCATGGATCCCTACAGCTCGACCGTGCAGAGGCTGTGGAACTGGCAAGATGGCGGCGGCTTCTTCGGTGTGCCGCTCTCGAACTTCCTTGGCTGGTTCCTCACCGTCTTTGTGTTCTACGAACTCTTTGCTCTCTACCGAAGTTGGCGACACCGCGCGGCAAGGGGCGTTGCAGGCCGGACCCACTGGTTCCAAGCCACGGTCCTCTACGTGCTGGTCGGCATGAGTCAGGTCTATGGCTACCTGCTGCAGAGGTCAGACAAGCTCGTCTCCGTCGCCGGGAGGACGTGGAGTACGAGCGACATCCGCGAGACCAGCGTCGTCGTCTTTCTCTTCACGATGCTTTTCGTCGGATTCCTCGCCAGCGTTCGGATCCTGCAGGACGGTTGAAAGCGCTAAGCGCACCGCCAGGCTCGGGGTCACGCCTCGCCGCGACGCACGGGACGAGGAGGCGCGACGAAATGCGCCACTTCCGGCTCCGTGCCGTCGCGGAGGAAGGCTCGCAGGGCGTCCTGCAGGGCAGCGTCGGACACCGTACGACG
>PKYM01000280.1:0-1865 GCA_003132645.1 Actinomycetota bacterium
GCGTTTTCCCCAGGCACTGAGGACGAGGCGGGAAGTGTTCGTTGTCTCGTCCGCCGGCCGGCACTGCTCGGGCCCCAGACGACTACGTCACCGGACGCACAAGGTCGGCAGGAAGCTTGACGTTCAGTTTGTGGGGAGACATCCAGACGAGTAACTGGCCGTCTTCTTCCTCCCGGATCACTTCGGCTTCGCCACCAGGCGTTTCTACTGTCCTGGAGGTGCTGCCGGGGTCCGGATCGCTCATCACGGTGTGCTCGGGCCCTCCCTCGACGAACCCCGCGCGCGTATCGGCTTCTGGGGCTTCGTCCACTGCCCGACGGAGGCATTCATCAAAGAGCCATTTCTCGTCTTCGGTCCACTCAGACACGTCCGATTCCTCCCTCGATTAACGAGAACAGACTACCGCTCGAACCGAGCGACGCAACCCCCTTCTTCGTTAGAGGCGAAGCTTCGAACAGCCTCGTCCAGTTTCTCCTGAGGTCGGGCTCGCCTACTGACATGGGCCGGCACCATGGCCGCGCCGGTTTATCGAGCCGGATTCTCCCCGGAAGAACGGCTACATCGAATTGTTCACCGGCAGCAGAGACGAGCTTCTGAACGGCGAGATCTTCTACACCCTACGGGAAGCGCAGATCTTGGTCGCCAACTGGCCCCGCCTCTACAACGGCCTGCCTCCGCACGGTTCGCTGGGGCAACGCTCGCCGGCGCCGCGGGCGATCGCCTTTCACTGGCCGACTACGGGCCCTCCTCTCTTGCGCCGCAGGTGGCCCTGGGGCCAACATAGAAGGGGCAAAACGAGGGCGGCGCGATGGACCCCAGCGAGTTCAAGGCACCGAAGGCGGGGCAGGTCGTCACCTGCGCCGAGGGCTACGCTGCCTTCGTGCCGGCGCCGCTGCCGCCCAAGCTGACTTTCACGAGGGAGCTCGCCGTCGCGCTGTCACGCGCCGACGCCGCCTTAGGTGCGCTATCTGGGCTCGGTGAAGAGTTGCCGAGTCCAGAGACGATGGTGGCGTCGTTCCTCCGCCAGGAAGCCCTCTGTTCTACGCGTATGGAGGGCGCCGACGTGAGCCTCGCGGAGGTTCTGCTCGACGAGATCTCTGCGGCGCCCGCCGGCTCCCGCTTCGACCAGCTCGACGAGGTGCGCAACGTGCTCGCGATCCTGATGTACGGCGTCGAGTGTGTCGCCACACATCCCCTGGACCTGAGCCTGATCCGGAGCCTGCACAGGCGCCTGCTGCACGGCGAACCGGCCACAGCGAGAGCGCCGGGCGAATTCAGGACCACGCAGAACTGGATCGGGCCGCCCGGCTCGACGCTGACCACCGCCACCTACGTCCCTCCGCCGGTACCAGAGATGCTCGCCGGACTCGAGCAGCTCGAGGGCTTCATGGCCGAGCGCGATCGGCTGCCCGACCTCGTGCAGTGCGCGATGGCTCATGCGCAGTTCGAATCCATCCACCCCTTCGTGGGCGCCAACGGCCGGCTGGGCCGCACCCTGATCGTGCTCTTCCTCGTCACGCGCGGGCGGCTCTCGCAGCCACTCCTGTATCTCTCCACCTACCTCGAGGCGCACCGCCGCGAGTACTACGCCTTGCTCCAGCGCGTGCGTACGCACGGCGAGTGGCTGCCGTGGCTGCTCTTCTTTGCCGACGGGGTGCGCGAGACAGCTGAGCGCGCCCATCTGCAGGCACGCACCCTGCTCCGCCAGCGTGCCCGCTACCGTGCACGGTGCGATGAGACGCAGCTTGCGCTGGTGGACGAGCTCTTCAGGTCGCCCTTTGTTTCGGTGCCCGAGGCGCGGCGCGCGCTGACGGTAAGTGACGGGACGGCGCGCCGAGCCGTGGCCGCTCTCGAGAGCCGCGGGC
>PKYM01000280.1:1906-6003 GCA_003132645.1 Actinomycetota bacterium
CTCGCGGGCGGCCTCGCCGTGCGCCGCCACTGCATCGATCTCGGGTTCCTGGATCGCGAATACTCGGACGTCGACGTCGTCGGCCTCTCCGGCCAGAGGGCTGCGCTGTTCAAGTTCTTCAGCGATCTCGGTTACGCCGAGAACACCTACGTGACCCAGGCGACCGACGGAATGCAGCTCGAGTTCGTCAGAAAGCCGGCGCTCGGCGCCGCGCGGCCCGGGCGCGCGGAGGCGCCCGACAACGTGGAGGCGCCCGCCCGGCCCCTCGTCGACCACGTCGACGTCTTCCTAGACGTCATGAGGTTGGACCACGACGTCGACATCCGCGCGCGGCTGGAGCTCGACGACTACGCGATCTCGCCAGTCGACGCGCTCATCACCAAGGCGCAGATCGGCACGATCAACCAGAAGGATGTCCATGACATCATCGCCCTGTTCAAGGACCTGCCCCTGCGCGAGACCGACGACGACCTGTCAATCTACGCCCCTTGGCTCGCCGAAGTGTGTGCGGGAGATTGGGGCCTCTACCTCGACATCACGACGAATCTGCAGGTAGTCCTTGACCGGCTCAGCGACTATGGCCTCTCGGAAGAGGAGACCGCGCGCGTCTACGGGCGTGTCACGGCCGCCGCCGAGACCATCGAGGACGAGGAGAAGACACGACGCTGGCAGCTGCGCGCGCGTGTCGGTAAACGCGTGGCGTGGCGGCGCAAGGTCGAGGGTACACAGGGTACGCCGATCGTCACCCCGCCGGAGTGAGACCGGCGGCGCGATCTGAGATTGCACAAGAAGACGAGCCCATCACAACGATTGAGAGCGGGCCTGCCCAGGCGATGCAGGAAGAGGCGGCGGCGCTGATTGCCGACCTGGTGTTCGCGGCGAACTAAGGGGTCGCGCGACGAGCGCCTGCACCTAGTCTCGAGAGCAACGTCCTACGTGCCGCCCGCAGCTGGCAAACCAGCCGCCCTCGATCTGCTGCAGGCAACCCGCCCCGAGTGCCCGTTGCAGATGCTTGGTGTGGCGATGCGTGGCACGGCAGGCAAGGTCAAGCGTGGCGTGACACGCCGAGGCACGGCAAGGTAGGCTGACCCAGTGCGTTCCGGGCAAGGGAAGCCCGCCGCAACTTGGGAGATTGCAGACAAGCCAGCCGTGTCGCCCATTCCCTGCAGCGCGGCCAGTAGATTTGTCTCAGATCAGCCGGCCGTACGTAGGCTCGTAGGCCGACTTGGGCATCTCAAAGCGCACGGTCCGCAGCGGATCGACCATCTGCGAGACGCGCACCTGACCGACGGCGCTCATGAGCATGACCGCGTCGGCCAGATCGACGGCGAGTCGGGGAAAGCTGGGCCGCCCTCCCACTGCGCCTCGTGGCCGCGGATCGCGAGGAACCGCCAGCTGAGCTTCTCGATACGGTCGCCCAGCACTCCCCAGCCCCCGCCCGTGCACATGACGCCGTGATCGGCGACCTCCATCTGTTCGATGCGTACGGCGAGCACGTCACCGGGTGCGGCGCCCTCGACGTATACCGGGCCGGTCGCCGGGTTGACGGTGTCCCAGTCGATGCCCCTGCCGACGTCGTCCGGCCACTGCACCTGGTCGGAGAAGCAGTCGGCCGTCTCGAGGCGGATGCTGGTGCCCGGATCGATCCGCGCGACGGGAACAGCCGCGCGCGACATGCGCAGGATGCTGTGGTCCTTGGTGACGGTCGGCGTGGCCATCGCAGGCCTCCTCGCGCAGCGGCTTCCAAAGCCGCAACAACAGAATCGAACGATCGACAACGACCCACGGCCGCCCCCAGCCCAGACACGGTGCCGGGGGCGGCCGGGACGCCGCCCAATCCAGTCTAGAACATGGACACGGGTCTCGGCGCTACTTACCCTCGCTGCCCGACATGGCGGCCACCATGTCGTCGTCTTCGTAATGGATCTGCGCCACGGCGGCAACCGCACGTGGATTCCTCGAGCGCAGCACCAGGAGCACGACGATGCCCACCACGACCCAGGCGGCCATCCCATAGGCTGCATATGAATAGGGCGACGAGAGTGACACGATGAACGACAAGCCCGGCACACCGGTGATGCCGGCCGCACTCAAGAACCCCGGCAACAGCAAGATGAACCCGATGATCGGCAGCACGATGTGGTACACGATGTGCCGTTCTTCTTGGCGATGCCTGGCAAACAGCCCGATACAGGCCAGGTTGGCGATCATGTATACCGGCACCACGAGCACGACGAGTCCGGTCCCGATGATGCCGAAGGCGATCTGCGGCGTGTACTTGAACCCCAGGCCGAGTCCCAGAGCGCAACTCAGCACCAGCTCGATCAGAATGCCGACCCGCGGCGACTTGAACTTCGGGTGCAGATCGGCGCACACCCGGGGGAAGGCGCCGACTCGGCCGAACGCATACGCGGTCCGCGTGAACACGTTCGTGCCGGAGTTCGCGTTGGCGAGGGTGGAGTTGATGATGGCGATCAGCACGAGCAGCCAGAAGACTCCCGAAACGCTGCGCGCGAGACCGTCCCAGGGCACACCGTTGGCGGATGCGGCAAAACCGGTGAAGAGCCGCGGTCCGAACGAGACGTCGGCGGCGTAGGTCGTGAAGATGTAAACCGCACCGATCGCCACCGTCGCCAAGATCACCGCCAGCGGGATGTTGCGCCGCGGGTTCTTGGTCTCTTCGGCCAGCGGTGCCGCGGCCTCGAAGCCCGAGAAGGCCAGCAGCGCGCCAACCGCTCCGGCGGTCACGCCTGAGAAGCCCACGAACCCTTTTGCGTTGGCGAACTTCGTGCCGAAGACCTGCAGGGTGTTGTGGTCGCCGGCCTTGACGACCAGCACCGCCGCAAGCGCGACGAACACCACGATCTCGATGAAGCCCAGCCAGACGCCGGTCTTGGTCGACGTCTTCACGCCGCGGTACACGAGGCCGCAGATCAGGAACGTGCCGATCAGCATGAAGACCCACCAGGCGCCCAGGGGGAACGAGGCGCTCTCGGAGTGCCATTCACCGGCGACGGTGTAGCCGAGCTGCAACATGACCAGCGGCGCGATCAGGACCTCGACCGCGGCGTACGCCCAGCCCACCAGGAAGCCGATCGAGGGGCTCAGGCCCACCGCACTGTAGGTCGCCACCGAACCAGCCGCCGGAATGTGCTTGGCCAGCTGGCCGATGCTCGCCGCGGTGAAGAGGATCCCCACGAACGCGATGAGGACCGACAGCGGCAAGGCGCCGCCGGCGAAGGCCGCGCCCAGGGGGATCGATGCGGCGATGGCCGCGCCGGGAGCCATCGACGTGATCGACTGAAACAGCGCGGCCATCAGACCGACCTGGTTGCGAGCCAGCTGCGGAGGTGTATTGGTTTCGCTCATCTCTCTTCCTGTCTGCTCATGCTCAGGGCCAGGACGCCGCCGTGAGTGCTTATGTGCTCACAGCGGCAACGCGCGAGAAACTGCACCACGATATGAAGAACCTTCACCTCCCCGGAGTCTGCCGCAGCAAACGACCGTACAGGTTCTCGGTACGCCTGAAACCGGGTCCGCCAACGGCGCGTTTGGAACTCTGCGCGAGGTCGGTTCGACTTGCGACCTTTTGGCCACAAAACGCAAACGCTGTGTGCTCCGCTGAACAGGACTGGCTCGACACATCTCCCCCGCTGCCCCTCGCGTCCGTCAACCGGATTGCATCGCCCATGAACTAAATGCTGGATAATATCGACGCACTATGCTCAATCGATGGCCCTCGGGTCAAGCGTCCCGGCACTCTGCCGCCCACTGCAGAACGAACATGCGATCCTCGCGGGGTCGGCCCGACTGGCCGTCGCCTTCATGACCTGGGCGATGAGCACCCTCTCCTCGAGCTCGCCCTCAGGCGCACTGTAGCGCCGATATCGCCGGGCACGGCACTCGAAGGCCTTCAGCTGCTGGCGCAGCGCCCGAAAACCACGAGCCTCTCGAACAGGCAGCCCATGGCCGCCTGGACTGCGGCGAGCACCGCGAGTGACTCCTGCTGCGGGATGCGGCGGTAGACGAGGTCGTGACATCTGCGACAGAGGAAGTGCTCCTCGGCCGGTGGGAGCCCGCGGCGACCTCATGCGTGC
>PKYM01000277.1 GCA_003132645.1 Actinomycetota bacterium
CGCGATAGCTCGACGAGTAGGAGCCCAGATCGAGCAGCAGGCCGAAGACCACGAGCGCCCAGCCGAGCCCGGTCGGGCCCTTGTTGGCGACGGAGTAGACGAGCACATAGAACATGGTGGTGAAGGGCAGGAAGACGATGCCGAGCAACGGCCAGATGAAGCTGCTGAAGGCGCGGTTGACCAGATCGGTGAAGATCCACAGGAAGATGGTCACGACGCGCGGCGCGAACAGGCCGAGACAGCCGAAGATGCACATAGACGAAGACCTCTCTCGATGACGATGGGCCGCCGCAGGACGGTCGCCGACCGGGGTGCTGGCGTGGCCACGGTACCACGGACGCAACGACGGGCGCGCTTTGCCGGCCCGCGCGACGCCCGCTTGCGAGGCCGGCTCGGCGGCCGACGGACGGTGCGGTCGACCACGGCGGCGCCCTCCAGGCCCACGGTGCCTGCGTTAGACTGAGCGGCGACCATCAGGACGGGAGGGAGATCACGTGACGGTCGACGACTCCGGCACAGGCCACGACACCGGCAACGGCGTGGGTTCCGACGGGACCCGGCGCCCTTTCGTCGGAGGGCTGCGCCGGCTCCGTCGGTCCAAGCCGCGCAGCGAGCGCTACTTCTTCCTGCTCGGGCTGCTGCTGATCGACGTCTGTGTGATCGGTCTGGCCGGCTCGGGCCGGTGGGCAACCTTCTTCTACGCGCCGATCACGGCGGCAAGCCTGCTCCTCGCCTTGCGCACCTCGGAGGCCAGGCGCACCACCATGCGGATCGCCTGGGTGGCGGCCGTCGTCGCGGTCGTGGCGTCGGCGGGCGTCGCGATCACCGGTTCGAGCCACCTCACCGGCTACGTGTACTTCATGCTGTTCGCGCTGCTGCTCATGTCGCCGCTCGCCATCGGCCGGCGCATCCTCATGAGCCGGCAGGTGACGTTGCGCCTGCTGATCGCGGCGATCTGCGTCTACCTGATGATCGGGCTGCTGTTCACGTTCGTGTACCTGGGCGTCGACGGCGTCCATCCCGACTTCTTCGCCCAGGGTGTCCAGAAAGACCCCTCCATCTACCTGTACTTCAGCTTCATCACCATGACGACCGTGGGGTTCGGCGATTTCACGCCGGGCTACTCGGTGCCCCGGGTGCTGGTCGTCTTCGAAGCCATGCTCGGGCAGGTCTTCCTGGTCACTGCGGTGGCGCGCCTGGTCTCGCTGTACTCGTCGGGTGGGTCGCCGGCGCCCGAGCCCGGACAGGGGGTCGACGACGTCGAAAACGACGGCTGAGTGTCCCCTCACGTCGCGGTGGGTACGTAGGCCGTAGCGAGACGCCGCGAGTCGCGACTCCTGGTTGGGCAGCGGTCCCGACCTCGAAGCGATCGGAGGTAGGCGGATGACCGACGACGGCACTGCCGCAGGCGGCGCGGGCACGCCCCCAGACAAGATCGAGCCCAAGCCCGAGGAGGGCCGACCGGCCGCCACGCCGGCAACCGAGGCCGCGACCGCTCCTCTCGACACCGCGGCCGCGGCGGACACTGCTCGTCTCGACACCACGGCGGGCGCGACCGCCGAGATGCCGTCGGCCACAGCCGATACGGTTGCTTTGCCCGCCGCCGAGTCGCCCTCGGGCGCGGGCAGCCCGCCGGCGGCAAAGACGGCAGACGACCAGCGCCGTCCCGCCCGCTGGCGCGGCATCGTCGCGGTCGTGCTGATCGTCCTGGCGACGCTGCTGGCGCCGCTGACGCTCGCGGTCCTGTGGATGAACCACGACCTGCTGAACACCGACAACTACGTCGCCGCGGTGGCGCCGCTCAGCTCCAATCCGGCCCTGCAGGGCGCCGTCGCCCAGAACCTCACCAACGAGCTGTGGGCGAAGGTGAACGTGCAGCAGCAGCTCGCCGGCGTGCTGCCGTCGTGGGCCCAGATCTTCTCGGCCCCCCTCAGCAATCAGCTCAAGTCCTACACCTACCAGGGCGTCCACGCCGTGGTGTCGTCCAAGGCCTTCGGCAAGGTCTGGGAGGTCGCCAACCGGCGAGCCCACACCCAGGTCTCCGCGGCGCTGCTGGGCAAGAAGGTCGCCGGCGTCGATACGGCCAAAGGACAGGTGAGCGTCGATTTCGCGCCCGTGGTGGACCAGGTCAAGTCGGCTCTCGATGGCAAGGGCATCCATGTGCTCGATCCGGTGGCCACCACGCCGGGCAGCGCGACGTTCGTGATCTTCCGCTCGGCGACCCTGGCCAAAGCTCAGAAGACCATCAACTTCTTCCACAAGCTCACGGTCGCGCTGCCGCTGCTGCTGCTCGCCGCCTGGGCCGGCGCGATCGCCGCCTCGTGGCGCCGGCGGCGCACCGTGCTGCAGCTCGGCTTCACCCTCGCCCTGGCGATGGCCGTGACCCTGGTCGGCTACCATCTCGGTCGGGGCGCGTACCTGAACGCGGTCAGCAGCCCGCAGCTTCCGCGCGACGCCGCCGCCGCGATCTTCGACGCGCTGCTGGTCGGCGTGCTCGCCGCGGCGCGCACGGTGTTCGTCGTCGGCCTCGTGATCTGGCTCGGGGCGCTGCTGGCCGGCCCGGGCGGCTGGGCCGTCTGGGTGCGCCGGGCGGTCGCCGGCATCTTCCAGACCGCGGGAACGGCCGCCGAACAGAAGGGCCTCGACCTGGGGCCGGTCGGCTTGTGGGTGGCCCGCCACCATCGCCCGCTACAGATCGCGGGGCTTCTGATCGCCGCCGCGGTGCTGGTCTTCTGGGGCACGCCGGGCGTCGCTGGCGTCCTGTGGATCGTCGTCGGTCTGCTGGTCTACCTGGCGATCGTCGAGTTCGTCGGCCGGCTGACCCGGCCGGCGGTCGGCGACGCCGTCGCCCCCAGGGCCGACGCGTCGTAGCTCGCGGGAATCCCCACCGCCGTTCAGGCCCGCAGCGCGACCCCGATCGTCTCTCCCAGGCGGCGGGCGGCCTCGGCGAGCTGCTCCGGTGGGTACAGGGTGAACGCCAGGCGCAGACCGCCGTCGTGGCCGTCGAGATGGCTGCGGGCGGCGGGGACGAACGACACGCCTGCCGCCTCGGCTGCGGGCAGCAACGCGCTGGCCCGCAGGCCGGCCGGCAGCGAGACCCAGATGAAGAAGCCCCCAGCCGGCACCGAGAACCCGCAGCCTGCGGGAAGGTGAGAGGCCAGGGCGGCCGCGAGGGCATCGCGGCGGGTCGTGTAGGCGGCTCGCAACTCGGCTACGTGCGCCTCGTAGAGCCCGGCCCGCAGGAAGCGTTCGACCGCGACCGCCGCGAACTGGCTGGGGCAGCCGCCGCTGTCGTTCAGGCCGCTCTCCGCGACGCGTGCGATCTGCTCGGGCGCGGCGTTCAGCCAGCCGACCCGCAACCCGGGTGCGAGCGTCTTGGCAAACGAGCCCAGGCGCAGCACGGTGCCTGGCGCAGCGAGGCTCCACAGTGAGGGCGGCGCCGGTTCGTCGTACCAGAGCTCGCGGTACACGTCGTCTTCGATCAAGAGCAGGCCGTAGGCGGCGGCGACCGAGACGAGGCGTCGCCGGCGCTCGGCGGCCAGCGAGACCCCGGTCGGGTTGTGGAAGGTCGGGATGGTGTACAGCGCCCGCACCGTGCGGCCTGTGGCGCGCGCCTCGACGAGGCGCCGCTCGAGCGCTCTGACGTCGAGGCCTTCCTCGTCGAAGGGCAGCGCCTCGACGACCACGGGATGGTCGCGCAGGACGCCGAGCGCGAGGCTGTAGGTCGGACGCTCGACCAGGACCGTGTCGCCCGGCCGGCAGAATAGCGTGACGAGCTGATCGAGGGCCTGCGAGTTGCCGCCGCTGATCAGGGTCTCGTTGCTGCCGGTCGCGCGCTGCTCGGCGGCGCCGAGGCGCTCGGCGAGACGCTCGCGCAGCGCCGCCGGGCCGGCGTTGGCCCCGTAGGGCAGCGCCTCTGCGCCGCCGTCGGCGAGCGCCTCGCGGCAGGCTTCGGCGAGCCCGACCGCCGGAAACAGCGCCGGGTCGGGCTTGCCGAAGGAGAGCTCGATCACGCCCGGTCGTGCGATGTTCTGTGTGCTTGCCGTCGTCATCGGGGACGCCTGGGCGCCGTGGCCGGCATCACTCGACCTCGCATCACTCGACCCGGCATCACTCGACCTCGTCGAGCAGGGCGCCGATCCGCGCGAGGCCTTCGGCCACGTAGTCGTCGGGCAGGCCGAAGCTGACCCGCAGGTGGGAGTCGAGGCCGAACAGGTCGCCGGGAGCGACGAAGGCGTCCTTTTCGCGCAGCAGGCGCATGACGAACTCGGTCGAGTTGATCTTCTTGGCGTACTTCAGAAAGCAGATCGCGGCCGCTTCGGGCGGCAGCACCTCGACGTCGTCGCGGCCCGCCGCCCAGCGCGCCACGGTCTCGAAGCCGCGCCGCACGTAGCCGCGTGTGCGGGCGATGATCTGAGGCCGAACCTCGGGCGAAAGGGCTACGGTGGCCAGCTTGTTGCCCAGCGTGGTCGTGCAGATCGTGATGTAGTCCTGCCAGGCCCACATCCTGGCGACCACTTCGGGGGGCCCGACCACCCAGCCGATCCGCAGGCCGGGCAGACCGTAGGCCTTCGACGTGCTGCCGATGGCCAGCACCTTGTCGTAGTCCCCGTACATCGTCGCGGTGATCTCGTCACTCACCCGCTCGGCGCCCGCGTAGACCTCGTCGGACAGCAACCAGGCGCCGGTGCGCTCGACCGCCGAAAGGATCGCGGCGCGCTCCTCGGTGCGCAGGACGCGTCCGGTCGGGTTGTTGGGATTGACGATGGCCACGAAGCGCGTGTCCGGGGCCACGGCATCCTGCAACTCGTCCTGGTCGAGCGCCCAGCCGCGGTGCTGCCTGAGCGAGAACGTGTTCATGCGCCGGCCCAGATTCTGGGCGAGTCCCCAGAACTGCTGGTAGTTGGGCTGCATGATGACGACCGCGTCGCCGGGGTCGGTCACCGTGAGAAGGCTCGTGAAGTTCGCCTGGATGGCGCCGACCGTGACGAGCACGTTGGCGGCGGTGGCGCCCGGGTACCAGGCCGCGATCGCTTCGCGCAGCTCGAGGGCGCCGTTGGCCTGGGGGTAGTTGAGCGCGGTGTCGGCGACGGCCGCCAGCTCGGCATCGGTGTCGCCGCCCTTCATCTCGAGCAGCTCGCGCATGGTCAGGGGCTGCACGCCGCTCTCGGACAGGTTGATCTCGACTTCGTTCTCAAAGGTCGACAACAGTCGCTCGAGCTTGAACTCGACGAACGGCTGGCTTGCTGCCATGTGGCTCTCCTTCGCGCTTGGTTACGACTTTCGATCGACGCTCGGAACGAAAGCGCCGCCCGTCTCTCAGCCGCCGTACGGCGTGCCGAGCCCGGCGGCGGTCGCCCGCCGATAGGCAAGCCGGGCGATCGCCGTGTCCTGCACGCCGACGCCCGTCAGGTCGCAGATGGTGATCTCGTCGTCGCCCTGGCGGCCGGGTTTGAGCCCGGCGGTGATCTCGCCGAGCTCGTCGACGCGGCTCAGGTCGATCTGGCCGGCGTCGACGGCGTGGTGCAGCTCGCCGATCAGGACGCACTGGGCGATGCGATCGCAAGCCACGCGATCGGCCTTCGCGAAGCAGTTGGCGGCGAGCTCCTGTTTGCCCGGCAGGTCGGCGCCCATGCAGGTGATGTGCAAGCCGGGATGCAGCCACTGGGACCGCAGGTAGGGCTCGCGTGCCGGGGTCGTGCAGACCACGACGTCGCTGGCGCGCACCACGGCTTCGGCGCTGGCGGCCACCACGACCTCGACGCCGAGCTCGGCCGTCATGTCGCTCACGTAGCCCGGCAGCTCCTCGGCGACGATGCCGTAGACNNGCCAGCGCGTCGGCGGCGAGCGCGCCGGCCAGACCCGTACGCAGCTCGGTGAGATACCCGTTGTCGACCAGCAGTGCCTGCAGAAAGCCCGTCTCGGCGCTGATCAGGATCATCATCCCCGTGCCGAAAGGCAGCCCCCTGACGGGGTTGTCGGCGAACCCCGCCGCGACTTTCACGGCGAAGCTGTCGAGACCCTCGATGTAGGCGGTCTTGATGTCGACCTCGCCGTGGTGCTCGGGGATCTCGATGGCGATCACCGGAGGCACGAAGGCGCGTCCCTCGGCGAGCCGCGAGAAGCCCTGGGCCACCGCTTCGAGCGCCTCGCGGTCGAACCCCACACAGTCGCGGATCTCGGCCTCTGACAGTAGCATCACGCTCATCGCGGCCCCTTTCCGGCGAACTGTGACTGCAGCGCTTCTTGTGCGATTCTACCCGACATCGGCCCTGCGCCGCGCGCCCGGCCGCGGTGTCATCGGTCCGGTCGCGGTGCTGGCTGTGCGGCCGCGTCCGTCGGCCGCGGCGGGGTCGGAGGTTCGGGACGCGGCCCGGGGCGTCTGCGGGTCGTCGGCGGAGGCGGGGCCGGGGGCTCGGGACGCGCTCCGCGAAACCAGAGTAGGG
>PKYM01000228.1 GCA_003132645.1 Actinomycetota bacterium
CCACCCTGTCGGCGACCGATCGTTCCGCCACGATCGAGGACGTGACGGCGCCCGGCGGGCTCAAGACCGGCGCCAACGCCCTGACGGTCACGCTTCTCACCGCCACGGGCCAGACGGTGGCGGTGCCGGCCACGCTCACGATCCCGCGCGGCACCTCCACTGCCGGAACCCTCGACGTGTTCGCCGCGACCGGTGGCTCGAGCNNCATCGTCTACTCGCCCGACAACCAGGGCGCGGTCATCCAGCCCATCGAGGTGCTCGCCGACGCGCAGGACTGGGTCCCCTCGGGCGAAGTCGTGAAGACCACGGGTCAGCTCCAGGTGTTCGTTCCCAAGGTCCTCGACTACAAGAGCCCTCTGTTTCTGATGGGCATGATCGGCCAGGCCGACGCTTCCACTACGGTGCGTGTCTATGAGCGCCCGTCAGGGCTCAGCAACAAGCTCGTGGCAACGCTGCCGGCGACGCTCGCCAACGACGGCTCAGCCTCGTTCGACACCGTGCTCCCCGGCCTGAAGACGACCACGCGTCTGACGGTGGTCTGGGACGGCGACGCCGACAACCTCGCAGCGACCGCGGCGGCCACGATCGCCGTCCGCGCGCGTATCTCACTGACGGCCGCTGTGCACCAGGTCGCGGGCCGGTCGGTCGTGCAGTTCGGCGCGCACCTCATTCCCGCGCAAGCCAGCGGTCGCGTCTTCATCCAATACCTGGCCGGCAAGCGCTGGGTGCGCATCGCCAACCTGTCGGCTGGGGGAGCCCTCGCCGGCACGTGGCGGCCCGGCCCGGGCAGCTACAAGCTGCGCGCGGTCTTCGGGGGATCGTCCCGCAACGCCGCGTCCACTTCGGGCGCAGTGCGGGTGAACGTACCCTGAAGTCTGGCGGGGCGCGGCGGCGCCTGGCGCCGCCGCGCCCCAGTGTGCCGCGGTGCCCCAGTGTGCCGCGGCGCATCGTGGTGCGCGTGATTGGAGGCAGCGGGACGACGGTACAACTCTTGCTTCCGGGCCGTGATCTTGAGTTTCGGGCCGTGATCTGAGCTGCGACAGGGGGTATCGATGAGTCCGACCGGGAGCCGCATCGAGGCAAGGAGCGCGGGTCGCTTCGACCAGGGCGCCGGCGCGGCTGCGAGAAAGGCGTCGGCGCGGGAGTCCGTTCTCGTCACCNNCTGCGGCCGACCGGCCAGACCCCGTCGCGCTGCTCGAGGAGCAGGCTGAGAGCCGGGTCCCCGAGCTCGTTCCGATCCGGCACGCACGGATGCTGACCTCGCCCTCCACGTTCTACCGGGGCGCCGCGCTCATCATGGCGGCCGACCTCGCCGCAACTCCGGTGTCCGGCTTCAACGTGCAGCTTTGCGGCGACGCCCATCTGCTGAACTTCGGCGTGTTCGCCTCGCCGGAGCGCCAGATGCTCTTCGACCTGAACGACTTCGACGAGACGCTCCCAGGCCCGTGGGAGTGGGACGTGAAACGCCTGGCCGCGAGCTTCGAGGTGGCCGGCCGCGACCTCGGCTTTGCGCCGTCTGACCGGCGCGACATCGTCATGGCGGGCGTGCACTCGTACCGCGACGCGATGCGCCGGGCGGCCGACATGAGCGCCTCGAGGCTTGGTACGAGCACCTGACCATCGACGATGTCATGGTCTGGATTCGCGCCGAGGTGAAGGCCGGGCGTCTGGGCAAGCAGGAGGCAAGGGAGGCGGCCGGGGACGTCGCCAAGGCCGACACGCGCGTCCACGACCGAGCGTTCAAGAAGCTGGCCGGCGAGGTCGACGGCCGGCTGCGGATCATCGCCGATCCACCGCTGGTGGTGCCGATCGACGATCTCGTTCTGCCGGGCACGACCCGCGACGCCACCGAGGAGTTCATGCGTTCGCTGGTGCGCTCGTACCGGCGCTCGCTGGCGCAGAGCCATCACCCGATCGAGGAATTCCGCTACGTCGACACGGCGCGCAAGGTGGTAGGGGTCGGCAGCGTCGGGACGCGCGCCTGGATCCTGCTCTTCGTCGGTCGCCAAAACCAGGCTCCACTGTTCCTGCAGGCCAAGGAGGCGCAGGCCTCAGTTCTGGAGCGCTATGTCGGCAGAAGCGCCTACGCCAACCACGGCCGGCGCGTGGTCGAGGGCCAGCGCCTGATGCAAGCGGCCAGCGACCTCTTTCTCGGCTGGCTGCGCTTCGAGGGTCTCGACGGCCAGAGGCGCGACTACTACGTCCGCCAGCTTCACGACTGGAAAGGCGGCGTCGAGGCCGACGCCATGCGCGTGCCTGGCGCCACGCTGTACTCCCGCCTCTGCGGAGCGACCCTGGCCCGGGCGCACGCGCGCCTCGGCGACCGGGTGGCGATCGCCGCGTATCTCGGCAAGGGAGACGCGTTCGACAGGGCCCTGGCAGACTTCTCCGTCGCCTACGCCGACCAGAACGAGCGCGACTTCGAAGCCTTCGCCGCAGCCGTCAGTTCGGGGCGCCTGAGCGCGGAGGCCGGGTCGTGACCAACCGCGGCTGGCAGACTCTCTGGCACAAGCACCCCGCGGTACGGTCCGGCGATCAACTGACGCGGGGTGAGCGAGCCGCCGATCACATGCGCAACGTGATGGGCTCCTGGCCCTTCGTCATCTGCTTCTTCGTGGTCATGATCGTCTGGGCTCTGGTCAACACAGTGGTCTTGCACCGCGCGCTGCATCACAAGGCCTTCGACCCCTATCCCTACATCCTGTTGAACCTGTTCCTGTCGATGCTGGCCGGNNATCCACACCGAGAAGAACACCGACGACCTCAAGGGTCTCCTGAAGGAGAACACCACGCTGACCAGAGCGATGAAAAAGAACACCGACCTGCTCGAAGAGATCCATCGTCACGTCGCCGCGCTGCGCGGGCTACCGGACGCACCTGCGGGCTCTGGCTCGGGCGATGTCGCCGAGGGCCAGCCGCCCCCTGAGCGACCCCGGCCGACGTCGGGTCCGGACGAGTCGCGGTAGGAGTCGGCGAGCCAGATCGTTCTGAAGCCCTGCCGGTTCACAACTTCTACCTGTGGGAATACGAAGACAGTACTCCCTCACTCGCACCCTTCGCGGAGGTTGACGGACATCATGGACTCCGGTGAACCACAGCCTCACGATTCGGGGCCTGAACAACAACCCGGCGACTCGGGGCCTGGGCCACAGCGTCACGAGTCGGATTCTGGGCGATCAGCGAGTGAACCTGTCGTCGAACCTGTCGTCGCCCCCGCCGTTACCCCGGTCGTTGCCGAGACAGGCGCCCAGCGTTTTGCTCGTGGCGCACACCGGACCCTGCTGTATTTCTACGTCGTAGCGACGGTTGTTGTCCTGATCTTCCTGATCGCCCTGGTCGTCGCGAACACCAGCGTCGTCAAGGTCAGCTGGCTGTTCGGCAGCTCGTCGGTCTCCCTCGTGTGGCTCGTTATGGGCTCCGCCATCCTCGGGCTGTTCCTGGGCATGCTCGTCGGGGCGCTGCTGCGTCACTGGACACGGCAGCCGCGGGGCTCGAAGTAGCGGCGCCCGCGAAGAGGCCCCGGGCCGGTCAGGCTACGGGCGCCTCGGCCGGATAGTCTCCGTTGCGCTCCCAGTAACCTTGGGTCCGGGTCGCGGTAAGCTCGAGGCGTACGACCCACTTGACGTTCTTGTAGCCGAGCTGCGAGGGGATGACGAGCCGCAGCGGCCCCCCGTGCGCTCCCGGCAGCGGGGCGCCATCGAGCGTGTCGGCGAGCAGCGTCTCGGGCGCGTTCGCCTCGGCCAGGGTGAGGCTGTCGGTGTAGGTGCCGCCGTAGCCGTGAAAGGTGACGAACTGCGCGGCGGCCTGAGGCTTGGCCTGCGTCAGCAGGTCGGAGACGCGCACTCCCTCCCAGCCCAACTGGTCGACGCTCCAGCCCTCGACGCAGTGAAAGTCGCGCGTCTCCTGGGTGCGCGGCAGGGCAAGCCAGGCGCCGCGCTCGAGGTGCAGCGGGGACTCCACGAGGCCGTCGACCTCGAGCACCCAGCTCGCGGCGGCCACCGGAGGTGGTCCGTCCTCGACGTTGAGCACTGGGAAGTTGTCGAGCAGGCTGGCCGGTCCTGAGCCGCCGCGCGGCCGCGCGCCGCCGCGATCGAGGCCCAGCGCGGCGATCATGGCCGCCAGGGCGCCTGCAGCCAGCAGCAGAAACCAGCGCCGGTTGAGACGCAGACGCGTCCGCTGCTCATCTGGCGCGGCGGTCACTTGAGATTCGGGATTGTCGCTCCGCGCTTGTGAGGGTTGGTCCGCCGGCAACGAGGCGGCCTGTCGTGGCGAGACGGCCTGCCGTGGCTCGGCCGGCTGCCACAGGCGCGCGATCAGCGCCCCCAGCCGGCGCCGTTGCAACACCAGATGCACGATCACAGCCCCCGTCAGGACCAGGGCGCTCCACTTGTGGATCGCGCGCCACTCGAGCAGCGAGATGCCGAAGACCGGGATGAGCGACTGCGGGTAGCTCAGCACGAGTCCGCTCAGGGTCGTCGCCAGGAAGGCGACCGTGATGCACACGGCGACGACGAGCTGGGCGGTGATTCTTCTCGTGGTTCCTCCCGACGACCGTCGCTAAGATACCCGGCAGTGCTCGTGCCGCAACGGGGCAGCCGATCGCAAAGCGGAAAACGCGCCTGGCGCCGGTCGCCATTTGCAGGACTCGCTACCCTTGACAGGCCAATTCAGCGCGTGCAGAATTCAGCGCATGCTGAATTGTATCGAGGTGGAGCATCTCCGAGTGGTGCGCGGCGGCCGGCCGGTGCTGCCCGACCTTTCGTGCGCGGTCGCGGCCGGTACGGTCACCGGCCTTTTGGGCCCCAGCGGCTCCGGCAAGACAACGCTGATACGTGCGATCGTGGGGGTCCAGCAGGTCGTCTCCGGTCGCGTCAGCGTGCTCGGCGAGCCCGCCGGCTCGGCCGCCCTTCGCACGCAGGTCGGCTACGTCACGCAGGCGCCCTCCGTCTACAGCGATCTGACGGTGCGCGAGAACCTGGCCTACCTGGCGGTCATCCTGGCCGCCTCTCCGGAGAGCGTGTCAGAGGTGATCAGCACCGTTGCCCTCACCGACCAGGCCGATGCCCAGGTGAGCCGGCTCTCGGGCGGACAGAAGGCTCGGGTGTCGCTCGCCGCGGCGCTCATCGGCGGCCCCAGGCTTCTCGTGCTCGACGAACCGACGGTGGGGCTCGACCCGGTGTTGCGCGAGGAGCTGTGGTCGCTGTTTCACCGCTTGGCGGCGCAGGGCGCCACGTTGCTGGTGTCCAGTCACGTGATGGAAGAGGCCGATCGCTGTCAGCGGCTGTTGCTTTTGCGCGAGGGCAGGCTGCTCGCCGATGCCACGCCCGACGAGTTGCGCGAGCGCACCGGCGCCGATGACCTGGACCAGGCCTTCCTGCGACTCATCCAGTCGGGCGAGGCGGCATGAGCGAGGCGGCATGAGCACCCGCCGCGTCCTGGCGACCACGCGGCGCGTGCTGCGCCAGTTGCGACACGACCCGCGCACCATCGCACTCATGCTGGTCGTGCCCTGCGTGCTGATGACCCTGCTGCGGTTCCTCTACGATGGCCAACCGCTGGTCTTCGACCACATCGGACCCATGCTGCTCGCGCTGTTTCCGTTCACCGTGATGTTCGTCGTCACCTCGGTCGCGATGCTGCGCGAGCGCACCAGCGGGACACTCGAGCGGCTGCTTACGACGCCTGTGGCCAAGGCCGACCTGCTCGCCGGCTACGCCCTGGCCTTTGGCCTCGTGGCCCTCGTCCAGGTGGCCCTCGTCACGACGCTGTCGCTCGGCCTGCTCGGCCTGCAGATACAGGGCAGCGTCGCTCTGCTCGCTCTGGTCGCCGTCGTCGACGCCCTGCTCGGCACGGCGCTGGGGCTGTTTCTCAGCGCCTTTGCCAACTCAGAATTCCAAGCGGTCCAGTTCCTGCCTGCCTTCGTACTGCCGCAGCTGCTGCTGTGCGGCCTGCTCGCCCCGCGCGACCAGATGGCGACCGCCCTTCGCTATCTGTCGGACGTCATGCCGATGTCGTATGCCGTCGACGGCGCTACGCGGGCCGCGGGCTCGGCGGGAGTGAGCGGCGCTCTGCTGGTCGACCTCGTGGTCGTGTGCGCCTGCGTGCCGGTCGCGCTCGGCCTGGGAGCGGCAACCTTGCGCCGCCGCACGCCGTGAGCCCCGCCGCGGACCACGCCCAGTCCGCCGCCGGCCGACCCGCCGCCGGCCGCCGGCCCGCCGGCAGCGACACCCGCGGGCTGATCCTGGCCGCCGCCCGCAGCGCTTTTGCCTCGACCGGATACGACGCGACGTCGCTGCGCGGCATCGCGCGTGCCGCCGGCGTCGACTCGGCTCTGGTAGTGCACTACTTCGGCAGCAAGGACCGGCTGTTCGCCGTGGTGATGCGGCTGCCGGACGGCTTTGTTGAGAACGCCGTGGCGCTCGCCGCCCAGGGCGGGGACGGGCTCGGCGAGCGGCTGACGCGCTTCTTTCTCGCGATCTGGGAAGACCCCGTCGCCAGGGAACCGATGCTCGCCCTGATCCGTTCCGCCGTCTCCAACGAGCAGGCTGCCGCTACGCTGCGCGGCTTTGTCACCGACGCGCTGCTGGTGCGCGTTGCCGCGACCCTCGAGGTGTCCGACCAGCATCTGCGGGCCACGCTCGCCGGATCGCAGCTGATCGGCATGGCGATGCTGCGCTACGCCGTGAGGGTCGAACCGCTCGCCTCGGCTGACGTCGAGACTGTAGTCGCGTGGCTGGCGCCGACCCTGCAGCGGTACTTCACCGCAGACCCGTAGCGCTGACGGTCGCGACCCCAGCTGGACGCCCTCACCACATCCCGGTAGCAAAGCACCAGAGAGGCGTCGCGACCGCGAGAAACAGGGCAACAAGGACGATGAAAAGAGCCAACCCCCTATGCCACAGCGACAGCGTCAACATTCGGTGCCTCCTGAGCGGCGATCGGTCACGGTGAGTTGCGTTGCGGGCGCCAGTCCATTGTAGGCGCCCGCGGGCTTTTGGGGTGAGATTCAGTGCGCACCTGGGGCTGGAGCAGGCGACGAGCGCCTTGCCCCCCGTTCGCACGACGATTCGCTAGACTTAATGACAGCATGCTGACGCTCCCGGTGCTCACGACACCTCGCCTTGTGCTTCGCGTCCCTGCTGTGGGCGACGCGGAGGCGCTGGCGGCGTTCGTCCTGCGAAACCGCGAGCATCTGCGCCCGTTCGAGCCCGCCCGGCCACGTCGGCCAGGGCTTCATGGCCGAAGCGCTGCAGTCCGTCCTGGGGTTTGCCTTTGGGTCGCTCGAGCTTCACCGCGTCATGGCCAACCATGTGCCGGGCAACGATCGCAGCGCCCGTCTCCTCGAGCGCCTGGGGTTCGAGCGCGAGGGCTATGCCAAAGCGTATCTCCACCTCGACGGGCGCTGGCAGGACCACGTTCTCACGGCGCTCACCAACGATCGCTGGGGAATAGGAGCCGCATAACCAGCCCGAGTGAGGGGCGAGCATCTCCCTAGGTCGTGACCGCGCCTTCGTTGGGAGCCGGCCGATAGACGAGGATGGCGATGCCGTCACCGACAGTCCGTGGGTCAGTGAGCTGAAGGCGCTTCTTGTCGGGCGTCTCGGCAAAGAGGCGCTTGCCGCTGCCGAGGACGAACGGGAAGACCATCAGTCGCAGCTCGTCGACGAGGTCGTGTTCGATCAGCGTCTGCACCAGCCGCGCGCTGCCGTGGACGACGATACCGCCGCCCGGCGCCTGCCTCAGCCTTGAGACTTCCTCGACGACGTCGCCCCTCAGCACCGTCGAGTTGCGCCACTCGGGCTCCCCAAGAGTCGAGGAGACGACGTATTTCGGCATGGCGTTGAACTTGTCCGCGAACTCGCCTTCCATGGCCGGCCAGGCTGCGGCGAAGCCCTCATAGGTCACTCGCCCCAGGAGCAAGGCCTCCGCCTCGCGGGTCTCGTCGAGCTTGAATCTGTCGCCCTCCGCTCCGCGATCGATCTCGAACGTCCACCCTCCATGGCGGTACTCCTCGC
>PKYM01000341.1 GCA_003132645.1 Actinomycetota bacterium
GCGCAGATCATCATGGGCGCCTCGCCGGTCACAGTCGACGATCCGGCCGCCATCCGCGGCAAGCGCGTCCTGGTGGTCGAAGACGGCCCCACCCTGACCCACGGCGAGATGAAGTACGGCGCCGGCATGGTGGCCGCCCGCCAGTTCGGCGCGGCCGAGTTCATCGACCCGCGGCCGTTCGCCACCGGCGAGATCAAGGCGACCTTCGAGAAGTACCCCAACATCGGCACGCTGCTGCCCGCCATGGGCTACTCAGACCAGCAGCTGAAAGACCTGGAGACGACCATCAACACCTCCGGCGCCGACGTCGTGGTGATCGGCACGCCGATGGACCTGCGCCGCATCATCAACGTCAAGCTGCCGGCCGTGCAGGTCGGCTACGACCTCCAGGAGATCGGCCACCCGACACTCGAGGACGTCCTTCGTCAGCACAAGTTCATCTGATAGCATCTCGCGACCGCGCGGACGGGGGGCGGCTTCGCCGCCCCCCGTCCGCGCGCACCCCTGGCGCCCCGAAGGAGGCCACATGACCGCGCTGCAAGACCGCGTCACCGACCTGGGCCTCACCGGCCGCGACTTTCTCACCGTCCACGACTTCGCGCCGGCCGAGGTCGTCGCGCTGCTCGAGCTGGCCGGCGAGCTCAAGGCGGCCCAGAAGGGCGCCCAGTCGCATGCGCTGCTGGCCGGCAAAGCCGTCGGCATGATCTTCACCAAGACCTCGACGCGCACGCGCATCTCGTTCGAGGTCGGCATCGCCCAGCTCGGCGCCCAGCCGCTCTATCTGAACGCCAACGACATCCAGCTGCGCGTCGGCGAGACCATGAAGGACACCGGCAACGTGCTCTCGCGTTACCTCGACGCGATCATGATCCGCACCTTCGCCCAGGCCGACGTGGTCGACCTGGCGGCCAGCGCCACCATCCCGATCATCAACGGCCTGACCGACGATCATCATCCCTGCCAGGCGATGGCCGACGCGCTCACCGTCAAGGAGCACTGCGGCGGGCTCGAGGGCCGCAAGCTGGTCTACTCCGGCGACGGCAACAACGTGGCCCACTCGCTGGCCGAAGTCGGCGCCAAGACCGGCATGCACGTCGTCATCTGCACGCCCGACGACTTTCGTCCCAACGAGGAGATCATCGCCCGCGCCCGCGCCGACGCCGCCGAGACCGGTGCGACGATCGAGCTCACCAACGACCTGCACCAGGCCGTGGTCGGCGCCGACGTGATCTACACCGACACCTTCACGAGCATGGGCCAGGAGTCAGAGCACGACGTACGCCTCGCCGCCCTNNCTGCGCGACTACCAGGTCAACGACGAGCTGCTGGCGCTGGCCGGCCCCCAGGTGCATGTCATGCACTGCCTGCCGGCCCATTGGGGCGAGGAGATCACCGAGTCGGCGCTCTACAGCCCGCAGTCGGTGGTCTTCGACCAGGCCGAGAACCGGCTGCATGCCCAGAAGGCGGTCATGGCGGCGCTGATCGACTGAGCGGATCGGCTGAGCGGTGCGGTTGAGCGGTGCGGTCGAGCTGACCGAGTGACCTGACCGACGCGCTCGTCAGCGCCAGGTCGTAAACCAAGCCAGGCGCGCGTAGTAGGCGAACGGGGCCACATACGAGACCAGGAACGGCAGCCAGGCGACGGCCAGTCCGGCCACCGCGCCGGTGTACAGCCAGGCGGCCACCGCCATCGGCCGCGCGGACGCCTCTTCTGCCGCGGGCTCGGGCTGCCTCGCCGCTTCGGCTCCCTCTGCCGCTGGGGTTCCCTCCGTCGTCGCTGCGAGTCGCGCTGCCGGCGCCCGCAGGCTCGCCGCCGCCCGGCGCCGCGCCACGATCATTACGGTCGCCATCACGACGACCGCGGCCGCCAACGCCGCCAGACGCACGGGGGGCGTGCCCCCGGCGGCAAACCCCATGAGCAGGGCGCCCGCGGCAAAGGCGAGCGCCGCCCAGCGGCCGCGCAGCGCCACCGGTCCGGCCAGTCGCGCGAGGGCTGCGGCCACGGCGATGGCCAAGAACGGGATCGCCGGCGTGAGGTAGTAGATGTAGGACACCCGGCTGGTGGCCAGCCACGGCAGGTAGAGGACGCAGACCAGCAGAGGTATGACGGCCAGGCGGACGTCGCGCTGCCGCCAGGCGGCCCAGAACAGCCCCACCACGGCCGCGATCGAGGCCCACCACAGCAGCGGGTTGCCGATGGCGATCATCCCCAGGACGCCGTGCGGCACGATCGCCCAGCGGTACCAGATCGGTTCGGCGTCGAAGATCCAGGTGAGCGGCCGTGAGGCCATGGGTGAGTTGCCGTGGGCCTGCCAGTTGAAGGTCGCCATGTACCCCTGCAGATGGAGCCACTGGCGTACGGTGTGGCCGCTGGCGAAGTAGTCGGCGTAGCTGGCCACATAGAGGACCAGCGGCAGGGCCACCAGGCAGGCGAGGGCGCGGCCGAGGCGGGCGGCGATGCCGCCCGCCGGCAACGTGCCGCCCGCCGGCACCGCACCGTTCGCCGGCACCGCACCGTTCGTCGGTACCGCATCGTTCGTCGGCACCGCACCGTTCGTCGGCACCGCACCGTTCGTCGGCAACTCATCGTTCGTCGCTGCTCGCGCCCGGCGCCGCTCGCGGGCCCAATCGACCACGACGATCGCCACGGCGGCGGCAAGCGCGAGGATGCCCGACCACTTGCTGGCGAGCGCCAGGCCGCCGGCCGCGCCGCAGGCCACAAGCCAGCGGGTCGGGCGGCCCGACTGCACGTAGCGCAGCGCGCAATAGATACAGGCGGTCGACCAGAGCGCCACGAAGGGGTCGAGCACGCCGACGCGCGACTCGACGATCAACATCGTGTCAGAGGCCGCCAGCAGCAGGGCGACGAGCGCCCAGGCGGGCGAGAGCCGCAAGCGCCGGGCCAGCGGATAGACCAGGGCGATCAGCAGCGTGCCGGCGATCGCCGAGGGTACGCGCCAGCCCCAGGGGTCGTTGCCCAGGGTGAGGATGCCGACGGCGATCGACAGCGTGCCGAGCGGCGGGTGGGCCAGCGAGCGGCCGTCGCCGGGCTTCCAGGGCGAGGGCTGACGCGGGCCGATCCGGCCGTGCACGATCGAGCCGGCGTCGTGCACGTAGTAGTGCTCGTCGAAGACCAGTGTGTGGTAGGCGTCGAGGTTGACCAGTCGCACGGCCGCCGACAGGGCGATGACGATGAGCACGAGCGCGATCAGCGGCCGACTCGCGGCTCCTGAGTGGGCCGGCGGGGGCGGCGACTGACGCTCGCTGGGCGTCGCTGCGGCTGGTGTCAGATCCAGTTGCGAAACCACATGAGGTGGTAGAAGTGGGAGACCGAAACGCTGAGGTCGATGAGGATCGGCAGGAAGGCCAGCATGACGCCGGTGACCGCGCCCGCATAGACCCAGGTGAGGTACCGCCACACAAGGCGGGCGCGCGGCCAGAGGATCAACGTGAGGAGTCCGCACGCGGCCACCCCTATGGCCACGAGGAGCACGACGCGGGCCAGCTCGAGCGAGACGCTGTTGGGGTCACGCCAGAACAGCCACGCCGCGGCTTGACCGATCTGATACCAGAGCAGGGCCGCGACGGCGGCCGCGACGGCAAACAGGAGCACCGCCCACTGCGGCCGCGGCAGGCGGCTCGCCGACAACTCACGCAGGGCCATGGCCACCGCCAGCGCCATGAACGGCGCCACCGGCGTCATGTAGTACATGAACGAGGTGCGCGAGGCATGCAGCCAGGGCAGGTAGAGCAGCGCCACCATGAGCGGCAGAAGCGCGAGCTCGAGGTCGCGCCGCCAGGCGGCCAGGACTGCGAGGCCGAGCAGGGCCGGGACGGAGGCCCACCAGAGCAGCGGGTTGCCGATCGAGATGATGCCGTGCACGGTGTTGTGGATCTGCACGTAGTAATACCAGACGGGGCGATAGTCGAAGATCCAGGTGTAGGCCTTTGAGGCATAGGTGTGGGTGGCGTGCAGGTTCTCGTTGAACCACCACATCTGATGCTGGAGCTGCCACCACTGGGAGAGGGTGTGGCGCCCCTTCAGAAAGTAGACGGTGTAGCTGGCGAAGTAGGCCGCCACCGGCAGCACGAGCAGGGCCACGGCGGGCAGCACGACGTCGCGTAGCGAGTTGACGATCAGCGGACCGACCGGCCGGCGCCAGGAACGGCGCCGGTAGAGCAGCATGATGGCCGCGGCCGCCACGACGGCAAAACCACCCGACCATTTGGTGCCGAGCGCCAGACCGCCGGCCAGCCCGCAGAGGAACAGCCAGCGCAATCGGTGGCCGGTCTGCACGTAGCGCAAGGCCAGATAGATGCACAGGACCGACCACAAGGCCACGAAGATGTCGAGCGTGGCGATGCGCGACTGGACGATGCCGAGAAAATCTGAGGCGGCGAGGATCAGGCCGAGCAACGCCCAGGGGGGCGACAGGCCGAAGCGGCGTCCGAGCGGATAGACGAGCACGAGCAGCAGCGTGCCGCAGATCGCCGGCACTATGCGCCAGCCGAACGAGACGTTGCCGAAGGCCGCCTCGCCCACGGCGATGGCGAACTTGCCGTACTCGGGGTGCGGCCAGGAGATCTCCCTGCCGGGCTCCCATGAGTAGAGCGGGTTAGGGCCGAGATAGCCGTCCAGGACGGTGTGGGCGTCCCTGGCGTAGTAGGTCTCGTCGAAGACCAGGACGTTGGGCCGCTGAAGCTCGTAAAGACGCACGGTAGCAGAGAAGATGAGCACCAGGATGACGGCCATGATGATCGCGCCCGAGGCGCGCTCGAGCTGCTTGCGCCCGTTGTCGTCGCGAACGGCGCGTTCGTCGGCGTGTTCTGCGGGCGCCGGAGGCGCCTCAGTGACCTGACTGCTCTGTGCCATGCCGAGCATTATAGACAGATAGCCAGTCGTGAACCCTGCAGGAGTGCTGGTGACCTGTCGAGAAAGGTACTAGCGTTGCAGATAGGATGCGCGCCCGCGACGCGTGGGCGCAGCCGAGAGGAACTCCAAGGGGGTTCGGAAGTGAAGCGCAGGCTGCTGGTTGTGACGATACTGGGGGTGCTCGTTGCCCTTGCGCTGGTAGTCATGGCACCGGTGGCTTTCGGCGGCGACGTCACCCGTATCATCTACGCTCAGAATCAGAACGACCTCAATTACTACAAGGTCGGCGCTACCGCTGGCACCTTCAACGTGAGTCTGAGCTGGACCAAGGCCGACGGGACCGGCGCCCCCACGTTCCCGGTGGCGGAGGTCGACGGGCTCGTGTTCGGCCCAGGACTGCACCAGCCAATGTACGAGGACATCACACCGCCCTCGCTCTACGAGGACGTTAATCCCGAGACGGCTTCGCTCGCGGCCCAGGCAAACGGCGAGTACTGGTTTGGAGTGGCGCCGTACGTCGGCGATGTGCCGTATCAGCTCGTCGTAACATTTACGCCCTCTGGTGGGTCCGCCACGGTGGTCATCAACGTGACAAAGACGGCGTTCGCATCCGACGGATCCGTAGTGTTTCCGGCCGCCGGCAATGTGCGGGGCGTGTTTCAGTCATACGCCGGCACTCTCGATCGGCGCGTTGGTAACTTCGCATCCGACGTGTGGGCAAGTTGGGACATGGACATGCGCGGCGTCGGGGACCCTCTTGAGTTCCTGGACGACTCTTCGGTGAATTACGCTCCAGGCCAGCCCTATGCCGCTCCATCCGCGCACGCCTCAGGCGTTGACGCCCTGGAGGTTCCGATCCCTGCCGGCGACGTCGGGCAGCAGGTCCTGATCATCCCGCAGAAATGGGGAACGGCAGCAAACCCGAACGTCTGGAACAACTCACTGACCGACGTCTATCCGAAGCCGGACACGGGGCAGACCTACAGTCAGTGCCCCGCCTGGTACACCTACTCGTTCCCCGACGGCAGTGACACAAGCACGTCCAGGCCGGCGTACACGTGGCCGACGCTGTCCTCCGCTCTGGCGAGCAAGCGAAGCTTCAGCTTTCTTCACTCGACGACCGCCAAGATCACCTACACCTTCTATGGAACGTCGCTGACGTGGATCTACACGAAGATGAACACGGCCGGCATCGCGAGCATCACGATCGACGGCACGCCGTACACTCAGGACCAGTACGCGGCACAGACCACCTATGGGGTGTCTCGAACCTGGTCGGGACTTTCCCTAGGGCAACATACCGTCGTCATCTCGCAAAGCGGCGCCAAGAACCCGAACTCCTCGAACTACTATGTTTCCCATGACGGATTCGTGGCCTCCCAGGTTTCGGTAGGCGACCCCTATACGGCGGCGGAGAACAACTACGACGGCATGACGATCTATACGTGGCCCACGCTGTCGATAAACGGCACCACCTTCTCCTTCATTCACTCGTCGACGGCGGCCGTGGCCTTCACATTTCAGGGCGAGTCGATTACCCTGAAGTATGTCGGTATGGCGACGGCTGGTATTCAGAACGTGTGGGTCGACGGAGTGCCACAGACTCAGGTGGACGAATACACGCAGAACACGGACACGACTTGCTCGCAGACCTGGTCCGGCTTCACTTTGGGAACCCACACGTTCTTCATGATGGCCTCGGGCTCGAAGAACAGTGCCGCCACGAACTACTACACGAGCGTGGCGGGATTCGTGGATTCTGCCGGTCATGTGTTCGGTAACTGACCGCCTGGCGAAGCGGCCGCGGCAGCATGTGCGCTAGGGAGCTCGGTTGACTGAGGACCGTACGGTGGCGGCGTCCGCCGGCCTGGTGAGGTCCGGGCGGGTGCGCGCGAAACTCCACTCACTGGCCGGCCGCGCTGCGGTCCCGGTCGCGGTTCAGCTCGAGCTGACCCAGCGCTGCAATCTGCGATGCTGCCACTGCTATCTCGGCGGCTCGGTGTCGAGCGAGCTTCCAACCAGGCGTTGGCTGGAGCTGGTAGCCGAGATCCGGGAGCTGGGGTGCATGCAGGTCTCCCTGACAGGGGGCGAGATCGCCCTGCGCGGCGACTGGCTCGAGATCGCGGAACGCGTGCGTCAGCTTGGAATGATGCTGACTGTTCTGACGAACGGCACGTTGATGGCACCAGAGGAGCTCGACCAACTCGCGAAGCTCTGCCCTTCGCGAGTCTCAGTGAGCATCTACGGACCCTGCGCCGCGGTGCACGAGGCAGTCACGGGGGTCGCCGGATCTTTCGAGAAGAGCGTGGCGACCGTTCGGCATCTCACCCGACGCGGCATCAGAGTTCGCGCCGCCATTGTGCTGATGAGGCGGAGTTTCGCCGCATACGGAGCGACCAGAGACTTCGCCCTGTCGCTGGGCTGCGAGCCGGTGTTCGACTTCACAGTCGATCCAACTGCGCTGGGTGGCACGGACGTTCTGGCTCATCGTCTTTCGACGGCCCAGCTCAACGACTTCCTCTTGCGCGAGATTGTGCCGACGAGGCACTCTCGCCCACGTGCCGGGGACGAACTCGCTGCCCATCCGCGAGAGAGAGTAGTGGGGGAGTGCGGAGCCGGATCCTCATCTGCCTTCGTCTCTGCAGCCGGCGGGTTGTACCCATGCGTGGGCTTCCTGCCGGGCTTTGGCAGCGTGGCGACTCGGCCGTTCAAGTCTGCGTGGCACAGCGAAAAGGCCACACGCCACCGTCGGCGCATGAGCAGGGTGCTAGCGGCGTGCCAGAGCTGCGAAGCTGCGGACGGGTGCGTCTCGACCTGCCCCCGAAGGTCCCTGGTGGAGATGGGTGATAGCGCGCTGCCTACGGAGTGGTCGTGCCACATCGCAAAGGTCTTGCACGACAGTTCGCAAATGAAAGACGATGTGAACGGCGAATATCCCCCCTGGGTCGTTGCCGGACAGCAAGGAGTATCCGATGAAGAAGGAATGGCAGGGTCCGACGATCGAGAGTGAGTCGGCCTTCGAGACGCTCGTGGCCGGCTGCCAGAAAGTCGACGAAGAGACAGGCGGCCAGGAGTGCGGCGCATTTCCGCATTACTCCTGACATTCCCGTACGAAGATTGAGCCCAGGAGACTATCAACTGGGCCCATTTGTGGTTCGTGTCGGCGCGACGCTCCGCGATTTTGACATCGACGTTCCAGGCCTCGAAAGCTTCGCGACGAGCGACGCCCCGGATCTTCTTGTGAACGTCCGGGGCGTCGCTCGCCCGGGGTACCCTCGGGCCGGTTGGGAAGTGCGTGACTGCGACGTCGACGAGGCCGCCCGTGTGGTCCGCATGGACTGCACGGAATGGTCGGCAATCTTCGATCTTCGAGGCCGCACGGTCGAGGCCGAGTTGTCGTCAACACGGCGGTTGAGCCTTGACTCGTTGCTCAAGACCACGCTCCAGCTGGTTGCCTTGGACAGCCGGTCGGGGCTGGTTCTTCACGCCTCCGCCGTTGAACGGCACGGCAAAGCCTTCGTTTTTTGCGGGCGGTCGGGTGCTGGCAAGACGGCGGCTGCCTTTCTGTCGCGCGATACTGGCGCGAAGGTGCTGGCCGAGGAGATGGCATATGTCGGGGGACTCGACCGCGACGTTGTCCCTGAGCTACTGACATTGCCGTTCTGGCAAACGGACGGCACGACGACGGTGCCCGAACGGCTGCCGGTGCAGCGGATCTACGCGCTCGAGCAGGCGCCCGTAGACGCCGTTGAGCCGATGTCGTACGGTGCGCAAGTCAGAGTTCTCTCGTCGGCCGCGTCTATCGGTGTACGAGCGCGGCCATTCATGGAGGCGGCGCTCGAACTTTCGTGCAAGGTCGCGCAGCGCGTGCCGGTGAAAGTGCTGCGGTTTCGCAAGTCGCCCGACTTCTGGTCGGCCATCGACGACGATCTGAAAGGTGACGCTCATGGAGTTGGCTGACATTCCGGTGCGAACCTCTGAGACGGTGTCCCGGGTCATAGAGAGCGACACCTTTGTCGTCGACGTCGGACAGAGCCAGCTGCACGACATGAACGAAGTCGGCGGCCGCATCTGGGAACTCGTCGACGGCAAGCGCAGCGTTGCGGGCATCGTCGATGTCTTGGTGGACGAATACGAGGTCGACCGATCGAGGGCCGCGCTTGAAACGCGTGCGTTCCTCGACAAGCTGCGTGAGCGAGGCCTGATCGGCTAGCTGCCGGTCGGGCCTGGCTTGCAGGTTGCATTGGGCACGATCCGACCACAGTCGTCGGACCAGGCGCGGGGGGCACACGAGCTCCGGCAGGCAGTCCTCAAGCGTGGCAGCGTACCCGTGGTGGTCGCGGGGACGAGTATGCAGCCGACCCTGCACTCGGGCGATGTCATAGTCGTCGAGGCCGTAGCACGGCCACGCCGCGGCGAGATCCTCACGTTTGCTCAGGGTGACGGCCGCGCCGTTGTGACGCACCGCGTGCTTTGTGTAGGCAGCGACACGGTCACTTGCCGAGGAGACAACCGTGAGCATTCCGATCCGCCCGTTCCGGTCGCCGCCATCATCGGCGCTGCGCACCAAACCATCGACGGCCGGTCGCTTCCCGCCCTCGACCCCGGCTGGTTTCTGGCCGGGCTCAGGGCGCGACGCCTCCTCATGCGTCCGTGGCGCTTGCTCAGCGAGCTGCGGCTGCTGGGCCGGCAGATCGCCGAGCCTCGCCGCGGGGCCGTGGGCGGCGGAGAGACGGGCACGGGGGGCGGGAACGATCTCAATGGCCAGAACCCCGCCGTTGCTGGCGAGACCGGGTCCCTCCTCGCGGGCAGGGTTGCCGGCGACGGTCGATTGGTCTTGCCCGCGGGCTGCTACTCACGCCGCCCTGTGCAGCAACGCGGGGCACTCCTGGCGGCCCTGCCCCCGGGTCCGGTCACGATCTACGCCTATCCCCTTGAAGCGGGGGGCCGCCGGGTGCTGGTGACGGCGCTCGTGCGGAGATGTCTGCGAGCGTTCGGGATGGCTTGTGGACAGCCCGGTGACCTTGCGCTGCCTCGGTCCGGCGAGGAGACGAGCGATGGTTTTGGTCCCAGGCCTTTCGCGCACGCCTTCACAGTGGGGGAGCTTGCCGGCGAGCTAGGCGCGGCCGGCGCGCGCGGCGTCGAAATCGAGCTCGAGCCCGTCGGCCGGCAGATGCTCCTTCGGGCTCGGCTCAACATGCCCGAGCCCGGCGTGCGCCTGCTCTCCGCGACCTGACCCTACTCGGCGCTCGGTGAAGGTGCCGGTGCGGGGTCGGCCGGCGCCTTTTCCGGGTCGCTTGTGCGCCTCATCCCGTCGGCAATCAGCCACGCCAGCCCGATCGCGATGAGCAGATCGCCGATGCTGAAGATGTTGGCCAGCGGCACGCCGTGGGGCAGGGCGAAGATGTCGCCGAGGAACGTCAGGTGGGCGCCCGCTCCGGCGAGCTCGGAGTTGTTGTGCGGATGGGTCGACACCGGCAGACCGGCCAGCCGCAAGGCACCGCGGCTCGCGGGCATGTAGCCGGCGTTCACCACGATGGTCACGGCGTTGCTCAGCACGCCGATGCCGAAGCAGACGATGGGCGGCCGTCTGATGTTCGCCGCCACGCAGGTCAGCAGCAGGGCGTAGGAGAGAAAGTGCAGACCGACGACCGCGGCGTGCGGCAGCCAGTCCCCGAACGGCGAGAAGGCGACGATCTGCAGCAGCAAAGCGAGCACGACCATCCAGGCCAGTCGCAACGAGAGGCGCTCGAGGTTGGCGAGAGAGCCGCCGAACAGGGTGCCGGCGAGCAGGCCGCCGACGACCGCTATGACGAGTATGAACACGACGTCTCGGTGTTGGGCACGGCGACGAGGGCCGGGCGGCTATCCCCGCGGTAGCAGCCGATGAACGTCTCGACCAGGTCGGGGTCGAACTGGCGGCCGGCGCCGCGGCGCAGCTCGGCCAGGGCGATCTCCGGCGACAGGGCCTTCCTGTAGGGCCTGTCCGAGGTCATGGCGTCGTAGGCGTCGGCCACGGTGATGACGCGCGCGCCGAGCGGGATCTGCGTGCCGGCCAGGCCGTCGGGGTAGCCGCGGCCGTCCCAGCGTTCGTGGTGGTGACGAATGTAGGCGGTGCCCTTGCGGTACATGCTGAACTGACCGGCGAGCTCACTGCCATCGGCGGGGTGGGCGATGATCGCCTTGCGCTCCTCGTCGGTCAGCGAGGCCTGCTTGTAGAGGATGCGGTTGTCGGTGGCGATCTTGCCGAGGTCGTGCACGCGGGCGGCCGACACGATCAGGTCGATCTCCTTGCGCGGCAGGTCCAGGGCCCGCGCTATCTCGCCGGAATATTCGGCCACGCGCTGTGAGTGGGCGAAGGTGTACTCGTCGCGCTTGTCGACGGTGTCGGCCAGCAGCACCAGGGCGTGGTCGGTCTCGGTCTGCAGGTTCGCATACAACTTGAAGCCGTTGTAGATCACGAGAATGAGGAACGGAAAGTAGAGCACGTTCCAGCGGCTGTCCTGGTAGGCGAAGGCCAGCAGCGCGCCGAGCGGAGCCATCGAGATGTAGAGGATACCCATCTCGCGAAACGAGGCCGTCCATTCGTGCAGGAACGAACGCCCCGACATGCTGATGACGACGGTGACCAGGGTGTCGTTGACCAGCAAAAAGACGACAGCGGCAACAGCGATGGCGAAGGCGTCGCTCTTCAGGTCGACCGGTCCGGGTACTTTGAGCTGGTTGTAGACCAGCGCCGCGAGGCCGGCCGACAAGGCGAGCTGGCCGGCGTTGAAGGCGACTCGCGTCCAGTGGCGGCGCGAGATGAGCAGGTCGGATATCACGACGCCGCCGATGGCGACGATGCCGGCGAAGGCCGGGCCATAGAGGATCGCGGCCGCGAAACCGACCGTGAGCGACAGCGACATGCTGCCTTCGAGGCTCGAGGATACCGCCCAGCGCTCGCTGGTGACGGCCGCGGCCAGGAAGATGAGCAGGTCGATGTCGTGGCCGGCGGGGAAGGTATTCGCCGTCGCCGCTACGAGTACCGCAGCGGCGACGGCGATGAAGGCAATATACGTTGCCACCGCTGGCGACACGCGCGGTGCTGCTGCAGGTGCGGCCGGGGGTGGCTGCTCCATCACCGGGCTCTAGCGGACGGCTACGTTGATGCGATCTTGCGGAACGCGATCGGGCGTCCGGTCAGTCCCACTTCCACCAGGCGCCGCTGGCGACGGCCAGGGCAATGACGAGACCGAGTGCAATGGCGACTCTGCTGTAAAGCAGCTTGTTGAGACTCATGTTCCCTCTCTCCCTTGTCACTTGAACGAGCGTTGGGGTGCGGCAGGCGCTGTCAAGCCCACTTCTTGGCGGCGCCACTCGCAATCGCCAGCGACACGAACAATGCCACCAGTGCGAGCTTGGGATACATGCCTTTGAACAACTTCATCGGACCCTCCGTTTCTGGGGTGATCCCCACCAGATCGACCAGTGGCACGAGCCGGCACAGCATTGCTGACTAGAAGCTCTGGTCCCAGTGTAAGTCGGTATCGGCAGGCCGACCATCCGACTTTAATTGCCGCAAGCCCGTACAGTGTCGCGATGACCCTGCAAAACGGCTCAACCGATGGGAGACATACCCGACCGGTAGCACGTGTCTGCCAAACTCCCTATGGCGAGAGGCAAATCCGCCGGCGGTGCGGCGCGAACCCGGCGCACCTCCGGGCTGAACATCGGCGGCACAGGCTCGCGACGGATCGACTCGAACCCGGACGCCGCCACTTCGAGCCCGGCGAGAGCGGCACGCGAACAGGTGTGCCCGTTGGTCTGCCTGGGTGTGGCCGCCCGCGCCGCTGGTTCGCTGTGGCGCTCGCGCGCGTCGTGTGATTGAATCTCGGGGTCGCAAGGAGGGTCGCTGTGGTCGTCCCGGCGTGCGGCACGCCCGAACATCTGTTCGCAGTCAATGCAGGCCACCGGTCGCGCAGTCGCGCGCCGGTCGCACGACAGGGAGGAATCGCCAGATGACCGACCAGCCACACGAGGTGCTCGCCTCGGTAAAGGACACTGTCGCCAACCCGGCTCCGCTCGGGCTCATGGCGTTCGGGGTCACGACGGTGCTCCTCAACCTGCACAACGCGGGTCTTTTCGGCATGAGCACCATGATCCTCGCCATGGCCGTCTTCTACGGAGGTCTCGCCCAGGTCATCGTGGCCGTCCAGGAGTACAAGAAGAACAACGTCTTCGGCGCCACGGCCTTTGCCTCGTACGGCCTGTTCTGGCTGACCTTCGTGGCCATGCTCGCGTTTCCCAAGTGGATGGCCATCGACGCCCCGACCTCGACCGCCGTCGGCTGGTATCTCTTGAGCTGGGGCGTGTTCACCGGCCTCATGTTCGTCGCCACCCTGCGCATCAACGTCTCGCTGCAGGTGGTCTTCGGCAGCCTGACCATCCTCTTCGTGCTACTCGCCATCAGCGAGTGGACCGGCAGCGCGGGGCTCGCCAAGGTGGCCGGCTGGGAGGGCGTCTTCGTCGGCCTGTCGGCCATGTACGGCGCGATCGCCCAGATCTGGAACGAGGTCTACGGTCACGTCGTGCTGCCGCTCGGCCAGGTGCAGCGCTCGCGCGCGGTCAAGGTGATCCCCTCGACCAGCGGTCGCTAGATCCGGGCCGAGACCCAAGTCCACAACCCGAACACGTCGGCCACAGGGTGGCCGGGCTGCTGCGACAGCCCGGCCACCCCGGTTCTCGTTGTGCGGGCGGCGCTCCGCCCGGCGCCCCATTCTGGCGCTCCGCCCGGCGCCCCGTCCGGCGCTCCGTCCGGCGCCGCGCTCGGCGCTCCGCCCGGCGTCCCGTCGGGGCGCCCCGCCCCAGCGCATCCCTTTCTACAACTGCGTACCGCGGCGTCCGGCAGGTATATCCTTTAAGGCCGAATCGATGGAGTGCGCGCGCCCCCTGGCGCGCCTGCTTTGAAGGCGTGATCGAAAGTGGAGGTCGCCCATGAGCGCGGTCGGACAAGGGCGGGTGGTGCGCGCCCCGCGGGGCACGCAGTTGAGCTGCAAGAGCTGGCAGCAAGAAGCCGCCATGCGAATGCTGATGAACAACCTGGACCCTGAGGTCGCCGAGCGTCCCCAGGACCTGGTCGTCTACGGTGGCGCCGGCAAGGCGGCCCGCAACTGGCAGTGCTTCGACGCCATCGTGGCCACCCTCAAGCGGCTGGGCAACGACGAGACCCTGCTCGTGCAGTCGGGCAAGCCGGTGGGCGTCTTTCAGACGCACGAGTGGGCGCCGCGCGTGCTCATCGCCAACGCCAACCTGGTCGGCGACTGGGCCAACTGGGACGAGTTTCGCCGCCTCGACGCGCTCGGCCTGACCATGTACGGCCAGATGACGGCCGGATCGTGGATCTACATCGGCACCCAGGGCATCCTGCAGGGCACCTATCAGACCTTCGCCTCAGCCGCTCAGATCCACTACGGCGCCGTCGACCTGGCCGGCCGCCTCGTGCTGACCGCCGGACTGGGCGGCATGGGCGGCGCCCAGCCGCTCGCGGTGACCATGGCCGGCGGCGTCGCGCTGTGCGTCGAAGTCGACCCGGTGCGCATCAAGCGCCGCCTCGAGACCGGCTATCTGGACCAGTCGACCGAGTCGCTCGACGA
>PKYM01000181.1:0-2820 GCA_003132645.1 Actinomycetota bacterium
CTCTACGACTTCGTCGACGACAACCCGGCCGTCAACATGTTCCCGGTGAGCTACGTGAACGACCCCTACATCATCGGCGAGAACGACAACGTGGTGGCCATCAACTCCGCCATCCAGGTCGACCTCATGGGTCAGGTCGTGGCCGACTCGATGGGCCCTGTGCAGTTCAGCGGCATCGGCGGCCAGGTCGACTTCGTGCGCGGCGCGGCGCGCAGCAAGGGCGGCAAGTCGGTCATCGCCCTGCCGGCCACCGCCAAGCGCGGCGAGGTCTCGCGCATCGCCGCCCAGATCACCGACGGCGCGGCGATCACCACCATGCGCGCCGACGTCGACTACGTCATCACCGAGTTCGGCATCGCTAAGCTCAAAGGCAAGGGCCTGCGCGAACGGGCCTTCGCGCTGCTCGACATCGCCGACCCGAAGTTTCGCGACCAGATCGTCGAGGAGCTCAAGGCGCTCAAGGGCGAGGCCTGGCTGCGACGCCGTCGCGAGCCGGTCCTCGACCAGGCCTGAAGAGTCGGTGCCGACCGTTTTCACCACAGAGTCGCACGCGTCTGGCCGTTGTCTCGGCACGACGCGCGCTCATCCCACACTGAAGGAGAGACTGTCATGGATATGAAGATCCGGGTGCATCGTTCGCCGAAGTCGCTGATCACCGGCGTCGATGCGATCACGCAGGTCGGCGCCGAGGTATCGAAGCTGCGCGCCAAGAAGGCCCTCATCATGACCGACCCCGGCGTCGCCGAGAGCGGCATGGTCGAGACCGTCGAGCGACCGCTGATCGACGCTGGCATCGAGGTCGGCGTCTACAGCAAGTGTGTGCCCGAGCCTCCCATGAGCAGCCTCGCCGAGGGCGTCAAGTTCTGCGAGCAGGGCGGCTACGACTGCATCATCGGCTTCGGCGGTGGCTCCGCCATCGACGTCGCCAAGATCACCTCGGTGCTGGTCGGCAGCGACGCCTCGGTCGAGACCATGGTGGGCATCGACAACGTGCCCAAGAAGGGCCTGCCGATCGTCGCCGTGCCGACCACGGCCGGCACCGGCTCCGAAGTCACCGCGATCGCCATCTTCGCCAACGAGAAGCTCAACGTGAAGCAGGGCGTCGTCTCGGGCTTTCTCATCCCCAACGTGGCCGTCGTCGATCCGATGCTCACCATCTCGTGCCCGCCGCACGTCACCGCCGCCTCGGGCATGGACGCCTTCATCCACTGCGTCGAGGCCTACACCTCGGTCAACGCCACCATGCACACCGATCCGTTGGCCCGCGAGGGCATCGAGCTGATCTCCAAGAGCATCCGCACGGCCGTCTTCGACGGCACCAACGTCGAGGCCCGCTTCGGCATGGCGATGGGCTCGCTGCTCGGCGGCCTCGCCTTCGCCAACGCCGGCGTCACCGCGGTGCACGCCCTCTCCTATCCCATCGGCGGCACCTTCCACATTGCTCACGGCGTCGCCAACACCCTCATGCTGCCGTGGGTCATGGAGTACAACATGCTGGCCTGCCTCGACTACTTCTCCGAGATCGCCGTGGCGATGGGCGAGAACATCCAGGGCCTGTCGGTGCGCGACGCGGCGGCCCGCTCGGTCGACGCCATGAAGCAGCTCGCCGTCGACATCCAGGTGCCGCAGTACCTCTCCGACGTCAACATCCCCGAGTCGGCGATCGAGGAGATGGCCGACAGCGCCATGAGCCAGACGCGGCTGCTCGTCAACAACCCGCGGCGCCTCTCGCGCGACGACATCGTGGCAATCTACCACAACGGCGCCGTGCGGCCCGAGTCAGCGGTAGCCGCGAGCAACGGCAAGAGCAAGACGGCCAAGGCCACCGTCAAGTAGAGCGACCGGCCGACAACGAAAAACGCTCCCAGGCACGCGCGCGAAGGGGCGGGGTGTGGCTTTCGCCACACCCCGCCCCTTCGCCGCTTCGGACGACCCGAGACCTCGAGCTCCGGGCGCGCCCGGCGGACAGCCGCCGGCCCTTGCCTGCGGGCGCCCTCGGTTGGCGGCCGCCGGCCCTTACACCCGGACGCGCTCCACGACCCGGGCCACGATCTCGCCCGCCTCTTCGACGGCCGCGTCGTCGAGATCGAGGTGCGTCACGAAACGCACCGACCAGGGCGCCTCGTCCAGGGCCAGCACGCCTTCGGCGTCGAGCAGCCTGACCACATCGGCCGCCGGCAGGCCGACGCCGTGGGTGTCGGCGAAGACCATGTTGGTCTGCAGTTTGCGTTGGTCGACGGAAAGGCCCGGTACCCGCCCGAGGCGCTCGCCGAGGGCCCGTGCCCGGCGATGGTCGTCGGCCAGCCGCTCGACGTTGTGGCGCAGGGCGTACAGGCCGCCGGCGGCGATGATGCCCGCCTGACGCATGCCGCCGCCGAACAGCTTGCGGGCCCGCTGCGCGCGGGCGATCGTCGCCGCGCTGCCAAGCAGCACCGAGCCGACCGGCGCGCCCAGCCCCTTCGACAGGCAGACGCTCACCGAGTCGAACGGCGCCGCGATCTCACGCGGCGCCAAGCCCGAGGCGATGGCGGCGTTGCAGATGCGGGCGCCGTCCAGGTGCAGGATCATGCCGTGCCGATCGCAGAAAGCGCGCAACTCGCGGATCTTGTCGAGCGGATACACCACGCCGCCGCAGTAGTTGTGGGTGTTCTCGACCGCCACGAGCGTCGTGCGCGGGTGGTGGACGTCGTCGTCTCTGTGGAAGTAGTGCTCCAGCAGATCGAGATCGAGCGTGCCGTCGTCGGAGTCGAAGGTGCGCGTCTGCAGGCCCGAGAGCACCGCCGCGCCGCCTTGCTCGTTTTCGACGATGTGTGCCTTGGC
>PKYM01000181.1:2848-5081 GCA_003132645.1 Actinomycetota bacterium
GTCGGATCGTCTCCCAGGACGTCGTCGCCGACCTCGGCCTCGGCCATGGCGCGCCGCATCTCAGGCGACGGCCGCGTCACCGTGTCGCTGCGCAGGTCGATCAGCCGTGCGGGTTCACTCATGGTGTTCGTCCTTTCCGGATGTCGGCGGGCTTTCCGTCTCCCGAGGCCCCATGATATCTACAGTGAGCCGCGCGGGCCCGCGGGCAGCCGCCGGCCGCGCGCCAGCAGGCGGCGCGCGGCGACGGGGGCGCGCCGGGCGAGCCGCACGATCACGTTGAGGAGCACGATAGCCAGCAGGCCGCCGAACAGCAGCGCCTGGCGGCCCAGCGGCATCGGCGTCCAGTAGTCGGCGATCTGGGCGTTGACCTCGGCGCCGAGGTGAAAGTCCCTGGGCCAATGGAAGACGAAGTGGCCGTGCTGGCGCACCGCGAGCTGCACGCCGGGGTTCTCGAGCGCCGTCGCCACGTGGCCCGGGTAGTCGACCCAGATGTGGTCGAACGACATGCGCAGCGTGTAGGGGATGTGCTTGTAGGCGAGGATGCTGGCCAGCACCACGACCCGGCTCTCGCAGTCGCCGCGCCCCTCGGCGAACGCCTCGCGGGTCGTCGGGAAATACCAGGGCACGCCCGCCGACTGCCAGTCGTAGGCGTAGGGCACGACGCGCGTGAGCACGGCCTGCTCGATCAGGCGGGGGTCGTTGGGCAGGGTCCGCGCGAGCGACGCCACGGCCTGCGGGTCGACGGCCGGGTGGCTGATGTGCTCGATGCTGCGCACCAGCACGAGCGGGTTCGGGTACAGCACGAAGAAGAAAAACACCAGCGCGACGAGCAGGCGCAGCTTTCGCGAGATCCTCATGGCGACAGTGTACCCGCCGCCGCCGCGACGCTCGCGGCGGAGCCTTGGGGACCTCAGGGCGCGTTCGGGATGGCTTTTCAGAGGCGCGACGTGAGCCAGTGCCAGGCGCGGTGGAGCTGGTAGCCGACCTTCGAGACCAGGCCCACCTTCGCATAGGAGGTGGCCGCGACCAGGCGCCGCGCGCCGACGGCGTGACCGTCGGCTGCGACCTGGACCTCGCCGAAGATCTGGCCGCGGGACACCGGCAGCTCGACCGAGCCCGGCGCGGTGACTTTGGCCGTGATCTTCGCCCCGATGCGCAGCGAGGCGGTCACCGCGCCGGAGGTCACCAGGTCGAGCTTGCCGTCGTGATAGGGCACCGTAGCGTGGGCCAGCACGCGGCCGGCCGGCATGACGGTCTGCAGCGCGTACTGGCTCGCCGACCAGTGGAAGAGCGCGACGGCGTCGGCCAGGCGGTGAGCGTCGTCGGGCTCGCCGAGCAGCGTGACCAGGATGTGATGGCCGCGCCACAGGCCGGCGGCGGCGATGCAGTAGCCGGCGTCGTCGGTCCAGCCGGTCTTCACGCCGTAGACCCAGGAGTAGTTCTCGAGCAGCTCGTTGTGGCTGACGAGCACGCGGTCGTAGTGGTGGTGCGCCCAGGGGATGGTCGCCGTGTAGTGGTCGACGTAGCCCGCCAAGCGCGGGTCGCGCAGGGCGAAGCGGGCGAGGTGCGTGAGATCGATGGCGCTCGTGTAGTGGCCCGGCTGGTCGAGGCCGTGCGGATTGGTGTAGTGGGTGTTGGTCAGGCCGAGCTCGCGCGCCCTGGTGTTCATGAGCGCCACGAATTTCGTCTGGCTGCCGGCCACGGCGTCGGCCAGGTCGGCGGCGGCGTCGTTCGCGCTCTGGATCAGCGCGGCGCGAACCAGGTCGGAGACCTTGATCCGCTCGCCCGCACGGAGAGAGGCGCTCTCTTCGCCGGCCTTCGGCGCCCGTTTCGAGACGGTGACGTACTGGTCGAGATCGAGGCGCTGCAAGGCCACGTCGACCGTCATCAGCTTGGTCAGNNGCGGCGTCGTTCGCGCTCTGGATAAGGAGCGCCTCGAGGAGCTGATTCACGGTCAGCTTCTCGCCCTTTTGCAGGTAGATCTCGTCTTCGCCGACGCCGATCGCGTCGCTTCGCGCCGCCACCACCTTGCTGAGGTCGCGGAAGTGTTCGAGGGTGAGCAGCCCGGTCATGATCTTGGTCGTCGAGGCCATCGCCAGACGCTCGCCTGGGTTGTGCGAGGCGAGCACGACGCCGGTCTGCTGGTCCATCACGACGTAGGCCCGGGCGCTCACGGCCGGCGGTGGCGGCGGCGAGCCGGCCGCTGACGCCGGCAGCGGCCGGCTCGCCGCCA
>PKYM01000352.1:0-4058 GCA_003132645.1 Actinomycetota bacterium
GGGCTTGCTGGTGTCGGCGGCGGCCCGGCGTTCGGCCTCGGACTTGAGGTCGGCGAGACCCTTGTCGATCGACGACTGCAACGTTCGCCGCAGGCGCCCGGCAAAGAGACTCACGACGAGACCCTCCCACGACTCTTCTTGCGCCACCAGGGTGCCGTCGTCGCGGGGTTCGAGCCGAAAGACGTCGATCGCCTTGATACCGAGCGTCGCGCCACTCCAGACGATCCGCCGTGGAGGGTCGACCTCGCGCAACGTCAATCTGATCGTCCCCGGCCCGGCCTTCCAGACGAACTTCGAGCCTGGCGCCAGCGGCCCGCGTAGCGAGACCGAGCGTACGTTGGGCTTCCAGCGCGGCCAGCCCTCGAGGTCGCTGAGCAGACGCCAGACCGTGTCGGGGTCGGCGGCTATCTGCACCTGGGCCCGCGCGACGGCGGGAGCGTTCTCGCGAATGTCCATGGCAGTGCTCCTTTCGCACCGTGATCTGTGTGCGTGCGGTCTCCTTCCTTGTGGTCTTCTTCCTAGGTGACCGTTTGCCCCGCAGAGCATGTCTAAGTCGAAGCCGAGGACGGTGGACGAACACGCGCTTTCGTCAACCGGTTTCTGGTCGATTCGAGCTCCGCCAGGCGTGCGGGGTTGTCGCTACCTTGTTCAATTGGCCAAGATCTTGGCCAATTGGCCAACCGNNCCGTACACGGCAGGCGAACGACGGGCGCGCCCTGTCATGACCGGCTGTTACACTGACTGCCCATGGACCCCTCGCCCGAGCCCACACCGCCTCAGCCGCAGTCGCCCGACGGTCCGCCACCAGGGAGCGCCGCCGCGCCGCCGCAGCCGCCCGCCGGTCCGCCGCAGCCGCCCGCCGATCCGCTACGGCCGCCTTCAGCTCCGCCACTGTCGCCCGCCGGCCGACCTCCCGCGCGCGGCGCCCGTCGTCGTCCGCTGCTCGTCCTTGTCGTGGTCGCGGCAGTGATCGTCCTAGGGCTCGCGGCTCTCGCCCTGGCGACCCGCCACCACGACGGCGCGCCGTCGTTCACCGGCCGCCTCAACACACCATCGGCCGGCCGCCACCAGCGGGTCGCGGCGTGGCTCACCAGCACCACGCGCACACTCGACACCGCTCTGGCGGCGCACGCGCTCGATGAAGTCGACTGCGACTGGTACACGATCGACGCGAACGGCGCCGTGAGTGCCGGTCCGCAAAACCTCGCACTCGTCGCCGCAGCGCGCGCCCAGGGCGTGCAGGCATTCGCTACGGTGACCAACCGGCCCAGCAGCAGGGGTTCGTTCACGAGCTCGATCCCCCGTGCGATCCTCAGGTCGGAACAGTCCCAGAAGCGCGCGGTCGACGCACTCGTGCAGCTTGCCGTCACCAAGGGATACGACGGCATCGACATCGACTGGGAGCTCATTCCGGCCAGCGAGCGCGACGCCTTCAGCCGCTTCATGTCGACGCTCGCGACCGCGCTGCACGCCCACGACCGCCTGCTCTCGGTCGCCGTCTTCGCCAAGACCTCAGAGGCAGGCCGCTACGACTCTCAGAAGGCGACCGACTACCGCGCCCTCGGCAAGGTCGTCGACGAGCTCAAGATCATGACCTACAGCTTCAGCGGACCGTGGAGCAGCGCCGGCCCGCAGGCGCCCCTGGGTTGGACGCGATCGGTGATCGAGTTCGCCAAGACGATCGTGCCGGCCCGCAAGATCTATATGGGTCTGCCGTTCTACGGCTACGACTGGCACGCCGGCGGCGCGACCGCCGTGCAGGCAACCGACGCCGCAGCGCTGATCACCGCGCACCACTTCAGGGTCGCCCACGACGCGGCATCCGGTGAGGCCGACCTGAGCTACACCGACACGAGCGGCGTGAAGCACGTGCTCTACTTCGTCGACGGCAAGGCGCTGACCACCAAGCTCGACCTGATGGAGTCAGCCTTTCCCGACATCGGCGGCATCGCCATCTGGCAGCTCTATCACGAACAGCCGGCCTTCTGGACGATCATCGCGCAGACGTTGAAGCGCTGAGGCNNGCCGCTACTTGTCCCCGAGGCAGTAGAACCAGCCGTCGCGGCTACCGATGTAGACGCGGCCGTTCCACAGCAACGGTGTCGACTCGAAGGCGCTGCCGGCGGTGAAGCTGGCGGTCTGGTGCAGGCTCACAGTCCACCAGTGGCCGTCGCGGCTGCGCAGCGCTCCGGCGGCGCCCTGGCTCGAGGGCTTGTAGGCGAGGTGGTAGAGGTGGACGACGTTGTCGTAGGCGGCATCGACGACCGTGTCGTCAACGATGATCGGCGTCGAGATGGCCGAGTTGACCCAGGTCTTGGCGACCAGGACCGGTGTGCGCAGGCCGCGCTCGCGATTGGGGCCGCGCACCGTGCCGGGCGCCAGGGTGTCCTGCGAGATGACATAGAGGTTGCCGTCGATCGCGTTGAAGGCGGCCAGCGGCGGATACTTCGTGGCGCCGCCATACTCGTCGTTGACGGCGACCGAGCCGATCACGCCGCCGCTCCACTCGGCGACCGGCCGGTCGGCGGTCGGAAAAAACCAGACCGGCGAGTGGGCCGCCGGCTTGCTCGGGTCGAGCATCATGACGCCGCCGTGGCCCTTGATGTACTGCTTCTCGATCGGCACGAGCAGCTTGCCGGCGCGCGTCGGCACCGTAGTGCCGTCGAGGTCCGAGCCGATCCGGTAGTCGAACACCACGGCCAGGTCGCTGCGCCGCAGGCCGTAGACGTGGCCGTCGCCCGAGGCGATGTAGATCGTGTCCCCGAGCAGCGCCGGAGAAGCCTCTATCGCCAGGTTGACGCCCTCGCTGTGCTTGACCGGGTCGCGTGCCGCGTCGGCCGCCGTGCCGAGCAGTAGTCTGCTGCGCACGGCGACAGGCCGGCGATAGGTCTTGCCGCCGACCCGCCAGGGCTGCGTACGAAAGGGGTCGAGCCCGTAGAACCAGCCCGGCTCGACCCCGATGTAGTCGAGCCCGTCCATGAAGAAGCCGCTGCCGTCGGTGTCCTGCGTATAGTTCAGCGTGCGCGGCACCGGCAGGCGCCAGACCTCTTTGCCCGAACCGAACGATACCGCCCGATACGAGGCGATGCGCGGATCGCCCATCTTGAGCCCGAACCCGCGCCGCGAACCGGCCAGCACGAGGTACTTGTCGTCGGCGCTCGTGGGGTGGGGGTTGGCGATCACGCTGGGACTGCTCTTGATCACGTCGCCGAAGTCGTAGGCCCAGAGGATCTTGCCGGTGGCTGCATCGATCCTGTGCAGCTTGTGGTCGTAGCCGCCGATCAGCACCGAGAGCTTGCCGCCGTCCTGCACCAGGGCCGGCATACCGGTCCAGCCGGTGCCCGACCAGTACATGTTGGGGTCGCTGGCGAACTTGCCCGACGTCCAGCCGCCGCCGATGCGCGTCTTCCAGATCACCTGGAGACGCCGCGGCGCTGGGCCCAGGCCATAGAAACGTCGTGACGCGGTACCCAGGAAAGTCGCCAGCTTGATGCCGTCACCGTCCTTTGAAACGTGGACGGCCGGCGAGGAGACGCTGCCGACACCGGTGGCGGCGGGGGTGCGTGGGGACGAGCGCCCCGCCGAGAGGGCGACCACCAGGATGACGACGATCGCGACGAGGATGGCGAGGGCCGCGGCGCGGCGGCGAGCGATCTGCTGACGACGGCGGCGCGAACGGTGCTGCGCGCTCGGTCGGCGCGGCGTGCTCGCCTGGCCCGGCCGCCCGGCGCGTCGTCGCGCCGCCGCCGCGTCGGCGCGCTGCTGCGCCGACCGGGTACCCACAGCGACCGGCGGACGTGTCGGCTTCTCCCCCACGACGGCCTAACAGTACCACGCCGACCACAGGAACGGGCGGCGCGGCGTGGCGAGACTTTACGCCGGGTCGCCGGCATCCCCCCGGGCACTGGCCAGCGCCGCCGAGAAGCGCTCGTAGGGGCCCACCGGCACGCAGACCTCGCAGTGGTTGGTCGTCTTGATCCGGCCCGCCGAGTCGGCCAGCCAGGCGGCGAGCTGCTTTCGGGCATCTACGGCGTCCGGGGTGGCGACGCCATCGAGGT
>PKYM01000352.1:4082-6737 GCA_003132645.1 Actinomycetota bacterium
GGGCTTGGGAGTCACGTGGTCAGCATTCCCCGCGGCCTACAGGTTGGTCAGGCTCGCCTCGTCGACGTCATCGGTCAGCGCCCGGCGGGCGGCCTCGCTCAGCTCGCGATCGTACTCGTGGGTGGTCGCGAAGACGCGGTAGAGGTGGGCTTTGGCGGGCACGAAGGCGAGGATGCCGGTCAGCAGCTCCTCTTCGACCTGGCCGCTGGCGGGGTCGTAGACCGGGATGCGTTTGGGGCCCACCATGGGGTTGAGCGGCCGCGGGTCCTGCGAGGCGACGTCGCAGACGAACTCAATGCCGCGCAGGGCGCCCGGCAGGCGCTCGACGATACGTTCGTGAAACTGCCGGCTGCTCCACTCGCTGGCGCCGGGCGGCAGCGCGACGCGCTCGATCGACTGCTCGTAGATCATGCGGTACTTCACGTCGCGATGGATGATGCGCTGCCACTCCTCGGCGAGCCGGCGGCGGCGCGGCGACGAGCCTGGGTCGTCGAGCCAGCGCTCGACTTCGGTGAACAGCGACCACTCGCTGAGGTGACGGTAAGCGCGCAGGTCGTCGAGCGGGCTCTTGGGCAGCACGACCGCCATGGTATCGGCGAAGAACTCGCGCATGTGCAGGTCGATGGCGTGGCCGATGCGATGGAAGTAGACGTTTTCGTACATGTAGAAGCGCGCGTTCAGGAACGCCCGCAGGGCGTTCAGCGCGCGCTTGTGGAACGTCAGCCCGTCGGCCGAGCAGAAGCTGTAGTAGATGAGGCGCGGCACATCGACCGCCGAGAGCGAGACGCCGCACATGTAGGCGTCGCGGCGCACGTAGTCCATGTTGTCGGCGGTCACCGCGCCCGACAGCACGGAGTGCAGCAGCGAGACCCAGCGCGGCACCGGCCCGAGACCGGTGTCGTGGGCGCGGATAAGCCAGGCGACGTGCACCGGGTCGACGTGCTCGCCCGGCGCGAAGCCCCCATGCGGCGAGCGCGTCAGGCCACGCAGCAGCTCGCCCAGTTCGTTGACGATGAGGTGCTGGGAGATGCGTTCGTGGTCGAGTCCGAACCTGGGGTGCAGGTACTGGTCGTCGAAGAAGTGGCTGAAGGGGCCGTGGCCGACGTCGTGCAGCAGTCCGGCCATGCGCAGGGTCTCTTCGACCAGCGGCCGCGAGGGCGTATCGGGTGCCTCGGCGGCCAGCGTGTCGTAGAGGTGCTCGGCGAACTCGCCCGCCAGGTGCATGGTGCCGAGGCTGTGGGCGAAGCGGCTGTGCTCGGCCGTGGGAAAGACCCACCACGAGCTCTGGAGCTGGTGGATGCGCTTGAGGCGCTGCACCCACGGATCGTCGATCACCGTCGCCTCGGCGACCTCGTTCTCGTCGCGCGGCACGGTGATGCGCAGGTAGCCGTAAAGGGGGTCGGCAATGAGGTGGATCTCGTCGTACGGCAGGGCCATGACGCAAACATACCACCTGAGCGTGACGGCCCGCTGAGGCGATGCGTCGCCGCCGCGCGTTTCGAGCTCAGGCCACGGGCCGTCGCCGGCGCGCCCGACCTCAGGCGATCAGCGGCCCAGGCAGACTGCCGGTGACCCAGCTCGGGCCCTCGTCGAGGAGGTCGCGGTAGGCGCGCTCGTGGGCCTCCACGAACCGCCCCACGCCGAAGCGCTCCTCGGCGGCGCGCCGGCATTCGGCCGGGTCGATCTCGTCGATGTGGCGCACGGCCTCGACCATCTCGTCGACGTCGTCGACGATGAAGCCGGTGCGACCGTGCTCGATCACCTCGGGCACAGAGCCTTTGCGGAAGGCCACCACCGGCGTACCGGCAGCCATCGACTCGATCATCACAAGACCGAACGGCTCCGGCCACTGGATGGGAAACAGCGTGCACTTGGCGCGGCGGTAGAGCTCGTCCTTGGTCTGCATGTCGACCTCGCCGCGAAAGTAGATGCGGTCCGACAGGAACGGCTCGACCATCTTGGTGAAGTACTCATGTTCCGCCTGCTCGTTGAGCTTGCCGGCCAGGATCAGCCGGCTCTCGAGCCGGCGCGCCACCTCGATCGCGTTGTGGGCCCCCTTGTCGGCGATCATGCGGCCGATGAAGAGAAGATAGTCGCCTTTTTCGGCCGAGTAAGGGCGCGCTTCAATGTCGATCGCGTTGGGGATGGTGGCCACGAACTGCAACTCCGGCAGGCCGCCGCGCTGGTACTCGGAGATGGCGATGAAGCGCAGCCCGTGGCGCATGCTCGAGAGGATCTCCTGGGTCAGGGGGTCGGCAGGCCCATGCAGGGTGGCGACCACCGGCGTGCCCACGAGGCGGTGGACCAGGACGCCCATGGCGCGCGAGGCGAGGCCGTCGTGGTCGTGGATGACGTCGAAGTCGCGGGCCCGCGAATAGGCTTCGAGGCCGTGAATGATCTCGATGTGGCCGTGCGTCGCGATCTTCTCGCTCGGGGCGCGGCTGTAGACGAACGACAGCCGCGCCAGCGTCTCGGAATCGCCGCTCGCGAACAGGGTCACGTCGTGGCCGCGGGCGACAAGGCCTTCGGTCAGCAGGTGGACGACGAGCTCGATGCCGCCGTAGCCCTTGGGAGGCAGCGGAAACCAGGGTGGGGCGATCATGCCGATCTTCATGTGGCGTGCCTCCTGGGCGATTAGATGTGCGCGTGCGGTGC